>JBBRZR010000384.1:0-4991 GCA_038236495.1 Burkholderiales bacterium | reverse complement strand
TCGGCGGGCTGGACGCTGCCATCGCCGGCGCACTGGCCGGCCTGGTTCAAGCCCTGCTGGGCTGGGCCGCGCTGGCCGCCACCCCCGCCACGCCCGCCGGCTGGGGCCAGCGCTGCCGCGGGTTGATCGGTCAGCTGCTGGCGGCCACCGACGACCGCGAGCGCGCCAGCATTGCCGCGCTGCACGAGGCGCTGCGCGCCTGGCTGGCCGCCTGTGCACTGGCCGGCTTCGATCAGCCGGTGTCGCTGGCGGTGCTGCGCGAGGCCTGGCTGGCCGGGCTGGACGCGCCCAGCCTGAACCGGCGCTTCCGCGCCGGCGGTGTCACCTTTTGCACCCTGATGCCGATGCGGGCGATCCCGTTCGAGGTGGTCTGCCTGCTCGGCATGAACGACGGCGACTACCCGCGGCGCAGCCCGCGCAGCGATTTCGACCTGATGGGCCTGCCCGACCAGGCCCGGCCGGGCGACCGTTCGCGCCGCGACGACGACCGCCAGTTGATGCTCGAAGCCCTCCTGTCGGCGCGCCGGGTGCTCTACCTCAGCTGGACCGGCCGCAGCGTGCGCGACAACAGCGAGCAGCCGCCCTCGGTGCTGGTCTCGCAATTGCGCGACTACCTGGCCGCCGGCTGGGGCGACGCCGTGCTGGCGCAAAACACCACCGAGCATCCGCTGCAGCCTTTCAGCCGGCGCTACTTCGAGCAGACCGCTGCCGCGCCAGCCTTGTTCACCCACGCCCGTGAATGGCGGGCCGCCCATGCCGTGCCCGCCGCGCCATCCGCTGCGGCGTCCGCTGCGGCGTCCAACCTGCGCGCCGGCGCCGCTGCTGCGCTGCTGGCCGTCGCACCCGCCAGCGACGACCTGTCGCTGACCGTGGACGCGCTGACCCGCTTCCTGAAAAACCCGGTGCGCGATTTTTTCCGCCGCCAACTCGATGTGGTCTTCGGCGATGGCGAGGCCGTGGCCGACGACGACGAAGCCTTTGGGCTGGACGGGCTGGCGATGCACGGCCTGCTGCAGGCCCTGATCGACCAGGGCCTGGCGGTGCTGCAGGCCGCCGAGACCGCCGGCCCTGGCGCTGGACACCAGGCGCCCGATCTGCGCGCCGTCATCGACGCCCAGGTCGCCCGATTTCAGCGCGCTGGCCGCCTGCCGATGGCCGAGCAAGGCCGGCGTGTGGCGCAAGGCCTGGCAGAAACCGGCCTGCGCCTGTTCGACGCCTGGTGCGCGCTGCAGGCCTTGTACCCGCTGGCCGCGCCACGCCAGCCGCTGCGCTTTGAGGCCGCCGGCCTGCAGCTCGACGACTGGCTGACCCCGTTGCGCTGCGCCCCAGGTGCTGCCACCGACCCGGTCTGGCTGCAGCTCAGCCCCAGCCGGCTGTGCGACGACCCCATCAAGCTCAAACCGCGGCGTGCCGCGCTGATCCCGGCCTGGGTCGGCATGCTGGCCGCAGCGGCCTGCGGCGTGCCGGTGCGGGCGGTGCTGGTGGGCCGAGATGCCAGCATCACGCTCGATGCCCTGCCG
The DNA here is from genome assembly GCA_038236495.1 of Burkholderiales bacterium. Classification (GTDB taxonomy): domain Bacteria; phylum Pseudomonadota; class Gammaproteobacteria; order Burkholderiales; family Burkholderiaceae_C; genus Pseudaquabacterium. The sequence continues at coordinate 3,471 of JBBRZR010000384.1, read as the reverse complement.
CAGGCCGACGCCGCTGCCGCACTGCAGACCCTGATGCAGGCCTGGCGCGACGGCATGGCCAGCCCCCTGCCGCTGGCCGCCCGCAGCGCGCTGGCGCTGCTGGCCGGGGCCGACCCGGCCGTCGTCTACGAGGGCCGCAGCTTTCCCCGGGGCAGCATGCCGGCCGAGGGCGACGAGCCCTGCCTGGCCCGCCTGTACCCCGACTTTGAATCGCTCGCCGCCGACGGCCGTTTCGCCGCTGCGGCCGAGGCGCTGTTCGGCCCGATGCTGCACTGGATCGACAGCCACGCCACGGTCCGGCTGCACACCGAGCCCGACAGTGTCGCCATCGACCCGATCGACGCCACCCAGCCCAGCCCTGCCGGAGCCGCGCATGTCTGAGACCCTGGACCCGCTGCGCCTGCCGCTGTGGGGCAGCCGACTGATCGAGGCCAGCGCTGGCACCGGCAAGACCTGGACGATCGCTGCGCTGTATTTGCGGCTGGTGCTGGGCCATGGCGGCGAGGCCGGCTTTGGCCGGCCGCTGCAGCCGGCCGAGATCCTGGTGATGACGTTTACCCGCGCCGCCACGCGCGAGCTGTCCGACCGCATCCGCAGCCGCCTGCTCGACGCCGCCCGCTGCTTTCGGGATGAGGCCCAGCCCGCGCCGCAAGACCCACTGCTGGCCGCGCTGTTGGCCGACCACCCGGCCGGCCCGCTGCGCCGCGCTGCCGCCTGGCGCCTGGCCAGCGCCGCCGAGGGCATGGACGACGCGGCGGTGCACACCATCGACGCCTGGTGCCAGCGCATGTTGCGCGAGCACGCCTTCGACTCCGGCAGCCTGTTCGATGAAGAGCTCGCCGCCAACGAGTCGCAACTGCTGGCCGAGGCCGCCCGCGACTACTGGCGGGCCCAGCTCTACCCCTTGTCCGGCGCGGCCTGGGACACGGCGATCTCGGTCTGGCGCGATGTCGCTGCGCTGACCGACGACGCCCGCCAGCTGCTGGAGCAGACCTTGCCGGCCGGTGCCGGCCACGGCAGCCTGGGCGAGCAAATCACGCAGTGCGGCCAGCAACTGGCCGCCGAGGTCGCTGCACTGAAACAAGGCTGGGCGGCGCGCGCCCGCGAGATGACCGCCTGGCTGGACGCGCAGACGGCGCTCAAGGCCTGCCCGTTCAACAAGGCCAAGCTGGCGCAGCGCCATTACACCGGCTGGCTGAAAACGCTGGCCGATTGGGCCGACAGCGCGCAGACCGAGCGCCCCGACCTCAAGACCGGCGCCACCCGCTTGACGCCGCCGGGTCTGCAAGAGGCCGTCAAGCCCGGCGCCTGGGTGGACCTGCCGGATCACTTCGAGGCCTTTGCCCAGCTGCAACAGGCGCTGGACGCATTGCCCACGGTGCGCACCGGCCTGCGCCTGCACGCCGCGGCGCGTATCCAAGCCCGGCTGGCCGAGTTGAAGCAACAAGCGGGCAGCTTCGGCTTTGCCGACCTGCTGAACCGGCTGGACCGGGCGCTGGACCCGGCCCAGAACGGCGCCAGCGCCGAGCGCCTGCGCGCCCGCATGCGGTCCCAGTACCCGGTGGCGCTGGTGGACGAGTTCCAGGACACCTCGCCGGTGCAGGCGCGCATCTTCGACCGGCTCTACCGCGTGGCGGACAACGACCGCGCCAGCGCGCTGCTGCTGATCGGCGACCCCAAGCAGTCGATTTACGGCTTCAGGGGCGCCGACATCCAGAGCTACCTGGGCGTGCGCCAGGCCACTGCCGGCCGGCACTACGCGCTGGGCACCAACCACCGGTCCAGCGCGGCGCTGGTGGCGGCGGTCAACCAGCTGTTCGAGCAGGCTGAAGTGCGTGAGGGGGCGGGTGCTTTTTTGTTCCGGTCCGCTGGCGCGGCCTTGCCCGACGGTGATGCCGGCTTGCAGGCTTTGGACCCCAACCCCTTGCCGTTCAGCCCGGTGCACGCCCGCGGCCGGCCAGAGCGCCTGGTCGATGGCAGCGGCCCCGTGCCGGCGCTCAGCCTGGTGCTGGACGACCATTTGCTGGACAGCAACAGCAGCCAGCGCCTGTTTGCCGCCCGCTGCGCCGAGCGCATCGTCAGCCTGCTCAACGATCCGCAGGCCGGTTTTCAGCGGCTGCCGGCGTCAGGCTCCCCGGACGGCAGCGCCAGCCCGCCGGGCGCAGACACCCCGCAGCCCGGCTTCACCCGCCTGCGCCCGGCCGACATCGCGGTGCTGGTGCGCACCGGCCGCGAGGCCGCTGCGGTGCGGCTGGCGCTGCGCCGCCGGCAGGTGGCGTCGGTCTACCTGTCGGACAAGGATTCGGTCTTCAACAGCGCCGAGGCGCGGGACCTGCAGCGCTGGCTGGCGGCGGTGGCGTCGCCGCTGGACACCCGGCTGGCACGGGCCGCGCTGGCCACCCGCCTGGTCGGCCTGCCGATGGCCGAGTTGCTGCGGCTGGCCCGCGACGACGAGGCCTTCGATGCCCGCAGCGAGCTGCTGCGCCAGTTGCACAAGGTCTGGCAAACCCAGGGCGTGCTCAGCATGTTGCGCCAGACCCTGCACCGGCTGGACCTGCCGGCGCGCTGGCTGATCGACGCCGCCGGCCGCGGGGTCGATCCTGACCTCGACGCCAACCGCGATCCCGGCGCCGATCCCGACGGCGAGCGCCGGCTCACCAACGTGCTGCACCTGGCCGAGCTGTTGCAGGCCGCCAGCGCGCAGGTCGACGGCGAGCAGGCGCTGATCCGCTGGCTGGCCAGCCAGATCGATGAGACCCCAGCGGCCGGCGACGAGCAGATCGTGCGGTTGGAGAGCGATGCCGACCTGGTCAAGGTGGTGACGGTGCACAAATCCAAGGGGCTGGAGTACCCCTTGGTGTTTTTGCCGTTTGCCTGCAGCTTTCGCGCGGTGAGCAAGGCACGCACCGCCTATGTCAATCCGGCCGATGCGAGCGGCGGGCGTTGCCTGGTGCTGCAACCCAGCGACGCCCAGATCGCCGCTGCCGACCTGGACCGCCAGCGTGAGGACCTGCGCCTGCTGTACGTGGCACTGACACGCGCCCGCCACGCCCTGTGGCTGGGCTTTGCGGCGCTCAAGTCGGGCAACAGCAGCGACTGCACTGCCTGGCGCAGCGCCATCGGCTACCTGATGTGCGGCCCGGACAAGGTCGCAGCCGAGCAGCTGGCCGCGGTGCTGCACAACACCCTGCAGCCCCATGCCGACAGTGTGTTGCAGCGCGCCCAGGCCCCCGCCCAGATCGGCCAAAGCCGCTTGCAGCCGCGCGGCCAGCCCACGCCACTGCGCGATTTGCAGGTCTACGCGGCCGACTTCGAGCGCCGCTGGACGGTGGGCAGCTTCTCGGGCCTGGTGCGCGACCTGGCGGCACCCGGCCCGCAGGCCCTGGGCGCTGCGCTGCTGCGTGACGACGAGGCGCTGGCGCCCACCGCTGACGGCGACGCTGGCGGTGTTGACGGTGCCGGCGACGGTGC
>JBBRZR010000383.1:0-5015 GCA_038236495.1 Burkholderiales bacterium | reverse complement strand
GGCCGACCCGCGGATCAACGGCATCGCCGGCCCGCCGCCGGCCACCGCCCAGCGCCACCACCACCATCCCCAGTGCCCGGGTGTCCATCGCCGCCAGCACGCCGTCGCGGGCGGCGGGCACGTCGAGGCTGACCGGCGCGGGCGGCAAATGGGCCGCGGTCAAGACATCGGTCGGGCCGCCCAGCCCGGCCACCATCCGGGCAAAGTGCTCGGCGGCCCGGCCGCTGGCCAGGGCCGCTTGGGCCAGTGCCCGGCCGGCCGCCAGCGTGGACGCCAGGCCGCCCAGTTGCAGCAGTTGCGCCGCCAGCGCCAGCGTGAGGTCCAGCAGGCGCGGGTCTTGTGTCGCGCCGGTCAGAAAGTCAATGCTTTCGACCACCTCCAGCGCGTTGCCTGCACTGTGGCCCAGCACCTGGTTCATGTCGGTGATCAGCGCCCGGCAGGGCAGGCCGGCGCCGGTGGCGACCTCGACCAGGCTCTGGGCCAGGTTGCGGGCCTCGTCGGGCTGGGTCATGAACGCGCCGTTGCCCAGTTTGACGTCCATCACCAGGCCCTGCAGGCCGGCAGCGAGCTTTTTGCTCAGGATGCTGGCGGTGATCAGCGGCAGCGACTCGACCGTGGCGGTGACGTCACGCACCGCGTAGAGCCGGCGGTCGGCCGGCGCCAGATCGGCGCTGGCGCCGATGATGGCGCAGCCGGCGCTGCGCAGCACCTGCAGCAGTTGCGACTGCGAGGGTGAGGTGTTGTAGCCGGGCAGGGCCTGCAACTTGTCCAGCGTGCCGCCGGTGTGGCCCAGGCCGCGGCCCGAGACCATCGGCACCACGCCGCCACAGGCCGCGACGATGGGCGCCAGCACCAGGCTGACCTTGTCGCCCACGCCGCCGGTGGAGTGCTTGTCCAACACCGGGCCGGGCAGGTCGGCGCCGCGCCAGTCCAGCACGGTGCCGGACCGGGTCATCGCCCGGGTCAGCGCCACGCACTCGACGCGGTCCATGCCGTTGAGCAGGATCGCCATCGCCAGCGCGGCGACCTGGCCATCGCTCCAGGAGTCATCGACCAGGCCGCGCACGAAGGCCTGGATCTGCGGCTCGGTCAGCGCGTGGTGGTCGCGCTTGGCGCGGATGATTTCGGCCGGCAGCATGCTCAGTAGCTGCCGGCGGGGGCGGTGTTGCCGCCGCCGCTGCCTTCACCGCGGCCGGACAGCACCGTCTCGATATCGCCCAGCAAGCCGCTGGCGCCAAAGCGCAGGCGCTGCGGCGTGAGCGCAGCGTCGCCCAGGATCTGGCGCACCAGCGCGATGTAGACCGCAGCGTCGGCCACGCTGCGGATGCCACCCGAGGCCTTGAAGCCGACCTGGGCGCCGCGTGGGTGGTCGGCAATGGCCTGCAGCATCACCCGTGCAGCGGCTGGCGTGGCGCCGGACGGCAGCTTGCCGGTGCTGGTTTTCAGGAAGTCGACGCCGGCGTCCAGCCCGATCAAGCTCGCGTGGTGTATCAACGCGGGGTCGGCCAGCTCGCCGGATTCGATGATCAGCTTGAGGGTGAGGCCGGCGCACGCCGCGCGCACCGCCGCCACCAGTGCTGCGGCGCGTGCGGTATCGGCGGCATCCCCGCCGAGCAGGTTGCGCCAGGGCAGTACCAGGTCTACTTCGTCGGCGCCGGCCAGGGCGATGGCCTGGGTATCGGCCAGCGCCAGCGCCACATCGTCGGCACCGGCCGGGAAGTTGGCCACCGCCGCCACCCGCACCGTGGCCGGCAGCGCGGCGCGCGCTTGCGCCACGAAGCGCGGCCAGACACACAGCGCCGCCGGCCGGCCCGCCGGCCCCAGCGCACGTTGGCACAGCGCGCTGATGGCTGCGGCGTCGTCGGCGTCGTTCAGGCTGGTCAGGTCCAGGCAGGCCAGGGCCAGGCGGGCGGTGCTTTGCAGGTCGGTGGGCATGGCGCAGTCGGGTCGGTCGGGAGCAGATCAGCGCCGCTGCACCGCGTCGCCGGGCGCGAAGTCGGCCACTTTCAGCGGGCTGCGCGCGGCGATGAAACTGCGCAGCACCTGGGCGTCGTTGAAGCCCGTGTCGACATAGCCCGGGTGGGTCTTGAGCTTGGGGTAACCATCGCCGCCCAGCGCGGTGAAGTTGTTGATCGCCAATTTGTAACGGCGCGCCGGGTCGATCAACGCGCCCGCCACGCGGGCCTCGCGCAGCACCGTGCCCTCGATCTTCATCCGCAGCCCGGCCGTTTGCGGGAAGCCGCCGGAGCCGGGCGTCATCGCGGCAGCGGCGCCCAGGTAGTCCAGCAACTCGGCCCCGGTCAAGGTCACCACGCCCACGGTGTTGCCGAACGGCTGCACCTTGAGCACGTCGCGGTAGGTCAGCTGGCCGGCCGGCATCGAGTCGCGCACGCCGCCGCTGTTGAGCAGCGCCAGGTCGGCGCCGGTCTTGTCCATCATCGCGCGGGCGATCAGCGTGCCCAGGTTGGTGGGCTGCTGGCGCACCCGCGCCCGGTCGCCGTCCAACACGCCATCGACCACGCCCACCGGCACCGACAAATTGCCCTGGCCCACCGCCTGGAAAGGCGCCAGGAAGCTGCGCATCGCCGGGTCTTCGGCAATCGGGGCGGTGTAGGTCACCCGCTTGCGGCCTTCGGCGTCGCGCATCTTCTGGTTGACCGGCAGCAGCTGGTAGCGCTGCAGCCTGACCTGGCCGGCCTCGATCACAAAGTCGGCGCGGCCGACGTACTTGCCCCATTCGTGGGCCTGCACGATCCAGCTGCCGTTCTGTCGGTCGGGCGCACACGGCGCGCCGGGCACATAGTCGTTGTTGCGCTGGTTTTCAGCCAGCATGCAGACCGGGTTCTGGCTGTGCCCGCCCACCACCAGGTCCAGGCCGGTCACTGCGCGCGCCATCTCCACATCGCCGGGCGCGTTGACACCGCGCCGGCCGTCGGGGTAGTGCCCCATGTGGGTGACGGCGATCAGCATGTCGGCCTGGCCGCGCAGCTGCGGCACCAGCACGGCGGCCTCGGCGATCGGCTTGCGGAACTGGAGGCCGATGATGTTGTCGGGCAGCACCATCTTGGCGGTGTCGTCGGTGGTCAGGCCGATCACCGCGATCTTGTAGCCGCCGCGCTCAAAGATGCGGTAGGGCTCGAACAGCCGTTGGCCGCCTTGGTAGATGTTGGCCGACAGCATCGGGAAGTTGATCCAGGCGCGCTGCCTGGCCAGCACCGCGGGTGGGTTGTCGAACTCGTGGTTGCCCACCGCCATCGCGTCGTAGCCCAGCCGCGCCATGCCCTTGAAGTCGGGCTCGGCGTCTTGCAGGTCGCTCTCGGGCACGCCGGTGTTGACGTCACCGCCGTCCAGCAGCAGGGTCTGGCCGCCGGCGGCGGCCACCTCGGCCCGCACGCTGTCGATCAGGGTCTTGCGCGCCGCCAGGCCGCCTTCGCCGTCGGCGTTGGTCCAGAACCGGCCATGGTGGTCGTTGGTGTGCAGGATGGTGAGCCTGAGCGGCGGGCGCGGCGTTGGCGCGGGCAGGGCGCAGCCCGCCAGCAGCGCGGCGGCGGCCAGCAGGGTGGCCAGCGCACCCGGTGTTGCCGGCGACGCGGCGGGGGCCGTGGCAGGGTCGGGTCGGGCGGCGCGGCGTGGGCTCATGGTCGGCGCAGCACGTCGTTGGGCATCGAAGCTCAAACCCCGGCCGTCGCCAGGATCGCCGGCACGACCACCGCCAGCAGGCGTGCTGCCAGCGCGGCTGTGGCCTGGGCGATGTGCAAGGTGTGGGCGTGGCTCAGCGCCTGGCTGCTCATGCCGGCGCCCATGTTGGTCAACATCGCCAGGCCCAGTACCTTGAGCCCGGCATGGCGCGCCAGGATGGTCTCGGGCACGGTGCTCATGCCCACTGCCTGGGCGCCCATGGCGCGCAGCATGCGGATCTCGGCCGGGGTCTCGAACTGCGGGCCCAGCACCCAGGCGTAAACCCCCTCGTGCAGTTCGATGCCGGCCTCGACGGCCGCCGCTGCGGCCTGGTCTCGCAGGGTGGCGTTGTAAGCCTGGCCCATGTCGACGAAGCGGCTGGCGCCGGGCTCGTCGTGCAGCGGTGTGCGCTGCACGATGTTGAGGTGGTCGCTGATCAGCATCAGTGAGCCCGGCGGCATGTGCGGCTCCAGGCTGCCGGCGGCATTGGTCAACAGCAAGGTGTCGCAGCCCAGCGCGGCCAGGGTGCGGATGGCGCCCTTCATACCGGCGGCGTCGCCGGTCTCGTACGTGTGTTTACGGCCGCGCAGCAGTGCCACGGCGTGGCCGCCGATGCGCCCCAACCGCAGCGCGCCGGCATGGCCGGCCACCCCCAGCACCGGGAAGGCGGGCAGGTCGGCGTACGGGATGTCGATCGCATCGTCCACCAGGTCGGCGATGCCGTCCCAGCCCGAGCCCAGCACCCCGCCCAGGCGGGGCCTGAGACCGGGCGCCCGTTGACGGATGCGGGCCAGGCTGAGGTCGATGGCGTCTTGCAAGGCGTTACTGCTCATGGGGTGTGCCGGTCAGGGTGGGCGTTGCGGGTGGGCGTTGCGGGTAGGCGTTGCGGGTGGGGCGGCGGGCCCGGACGAAGCGGCCAGATGACCGGGGCCAAAGCTTGCCGGCAACAAGACCCCGAGCGTAAACCGGGCGCGCACGCCGTGCAGGTCGGCGGCCCAGATGGGCGCATCGTCGGCCGCAAATTCGCGCAGTCGTTGGCGGCAGCCGCCGCAGGGGGTGACCGGGTCGTCGGCCACGCCCACCACCACGGCCGCCAGAATACGCCGCCCGCCCACCAGCACCAGCTGGCCGATGGCCGACGCCTCGGCGCACTGGCCTTGCGGGTAGGCGGCGTTTTCGACATTGCAGCCGACGTGCACCCGGCCGTGCTCGTCCAGCAGTGCCGCGCCCACCGAAAAGTGCGAGTAGGGCGCGTAGGCCATTGCGCGGGCGGCGCGCGCTGCGCTGACCAACTGGGCCATCTGCGTGTCGCTGGGTGGTGCGGGTAGCGCGGGTGG
>JBBRZR010000382.1:0-5019 GCA_038236495.1 Burkholderiales bacterium | reverse complement strand
CACGGCCTGGAAGTCCACCAGGCCGCTGCTGTAACGCTGGCGTGCCAGCAAGGCGGCGTTGCCGGCAGCGTCGGCGGCGCGTTGCAGGCCCAGCAGCCGGGCTTGGTCGTTGGCCAATGCCAGCAGTGCGTCCTCGACCTCTTGCAGCGCCGTCAACACGGTGGCGCGGTAGGCCGATTGCGCCTGGTCCAGTGCCGCTTGCTGGGCCCGCACCTGGGCCAGACCGGCACCGCCGTCGAACACCGGCAGCGATACGCTGGCCAGCACCGTGCCCAGCACTGCCGCGCTGCTGCTCAGCGCGCCCAGCGTCACCGCGCTCAGCCCCAGCGTGCCGCCGAGCTTGAAGTTGGGCGCACGGGCGGCGTTGGCCTGGTCCACCTGGGCCGCTGCGGCAGCCACCTGCCATTCGGCAGCCCGCACATCGGCGCGCTGGCGCAGGGTGTCGGCGGGGATGGCCAGGGTCAGGCCGGCGCCGGCGTAGGGCGGGGCAGGCAGGCGATGGGCGGGGCCGGTCGCCAGTCCGGTCGAGGGATCGGGCGTGGCAGCCGCGGCCGGCGGGTCCGCCAGCGTGTCGGCCAGCGCCGCCGGCGGTTGGCCGGTCAGCACCGCCAGGGCGTGGCGGGTCTGGCCGATGCGCGTGGCCAGCAGCGGCAACTGGGCGCTGGTTTGCAGTGCGGCCGTGCGGGCCTGCTCCACATCCAGCGCAGTGACCAGGCCGGCCTGCAGACGCCACTCGGTGATCTGCAAGGTCTCTTGCTGGCTGGCCAGGTTGGCGCGGGCAATGGCCTGCTGCGCCTGGGCGCCGCGCAGTGCGATGTAGTCCAGCGCCACCTCGGCGGCGATCGACACCTGCACCTGCGCCAGGCTGGCGGCGCTGGCCTGGGCGGTGGCGTCGCCGCCGGCCAGTGCGCTGCGGTTGGCGCCGAACAGGTCGAGTTCCCAGCTGGCGTCCAGACCGGTCTGGAACAGGTTGCCGGTGCTGTGGCCCCCCGCACTGCCGCGCCGGGCCGACCCCGAGCCGCCCACCGCCGGCAACAGGCGGGCCGCAGTCACGTCGCGCAGCGCACGGGCCTGGCGCAAGGCGGCCTGGGCGCTGACGATGGTGGTGTTGGCGCGCAGGGCCTGGTCAACCAGGCCGGTCAGCACCGGGTCGTTGAAGCGGGCCCACCAGGCGGCCTCCAGGGCGTAGGCGCCAGGCCCTGCGGTCGGCATCCCCTCAGCCCAGCGGGACGGCAGATCGGCAGTGGCCACTGCCGGCGACGTGGGTGCCGACGCACAACCCGCCAAACCCAGCAGCAGCGCAGCGGTGGCCAGCGGCCAGGCCAGTCGCGGTGACGGCTGGGGTGCTGGGTGGGGTGCTGGTTGGGGTGTCAGCCGGGGCAGGGCGTCGCAGCGAGGCGTCATGGGCAAGGGTTGAGCGGCGAGGGCGCGAAGCGGTGTAGGGGGGTGACTCTGACAGGTTCGGGCTTCACCCGTGTTGACCTGGGGCGAAGCTGCGTGAAGCACCCGGTCGCGAGTGGCGCTGGCGGGCTGCGCCACGGGCAACCACAGGATGCCCGGCGCGCCGTTGCGGGTCTGTGCAGCAGCCCACACAGCGCTGGGCGGCGGGACATGCGGCGTGGCACGCCAGCCCGGCGGGTAGCGGTAGCTGAACACCCACGAAAGGCAGGTTTGAGCTGAGCTGACCTGCCGTACATCGCCACTGCCGCGCGGTAGCGGCGGCTTGAGCCGGTTTACGGCCTGCCTGCGCGGTGGCCGCGCCAGTCGTCATCGCTCCAGGCCAGCAGGTCGTCGGCACCCGAGCTGCGCAGGTGGGCGGCGCCGTCCATGGCCACGGTCTCGCCGGTCACGAAGCCGGCTTCGTCCGACAGCAGGTAGGCCGCCAGGTTGGCCAGTTCGCCGGGATGGCCGACGCGGCCCAGCGGCACCCGGGCGGCCGGGTCGCGGCTGGCGGCGCGTTGCGCCGGCATCAGCTGGGCGCTGGCGCCGGGCGTGGGGAAACTGCCGGGCGCAATCGCCACCAGCCGGATGCCGCGCGGCCCCCACTCCACCGCCAGGCTGCGGGTCATGGCTTGCAAGCCGGATTTGGCGACGGCCGACGGCACGGTGAAAGCGCGGCCGGTGCGCACCGAGGTGGACAGGATGCTCAGCACCACACCGGGCCGGCCGGCGTCTATCCAGCGCCGGCCGACGCCCAGCGTGCAGTACAGCGCGCCGTGCAACGTGGTGGCCAGCACCGCATCGACCGCGCGCGGCGACAGCCGCTCGGTCTGGGCGATGAAGGTGGCGGCGGCGTTGTTGACCAGCCCGTCCAGCGGCCCGGTGGCCCAGACCTGGTCGAGCATGGCCTCGACCTGTGCGGCGTCGCGCACGTCGCAGCGGTAGACGTCCACGGTGGCCTGGGCGCCCTGCGGGCCCAGCTGGCGCAGCCGGGCCGCCGTGGCCTCCAGCACGTCCAGCCGCCGGCCGCACAACACCAGGGCTGCGCCCAGGCCGGCCAGGCGCTCGGCCATTGCCGCGCCCAGGCCGCTGCCCCCGCCGGTGATCAGAAAACGCTTGCCTGCCAACAGGTCGGTGCGGAACATGGGCTGGCCTTTGTCGGTGGCGCCGGTGGCGTCGCTTGTGAATGGGTCAATCGACCTTGGCGCCGGAGGCCTTGACCACCGGTCCGTACTTGGCCAGTTCACCTTTGACGAAGGCCGCAAACTGCTCGGGCGACATCGGTGCGGGCTCGGCCATCAGGCTGGCCATGCGGGCCTTGGTTTCGGGCGCGTCCAGCGCCGCGACAAAGGCCTTGTTCAGGCGCGCCAGCACGTCGGGCGCCAGGCCGGCCGGCCCAAACAGGCCAAACCAGGTGCCGACGTCGAAGCGGGCCAGGCCCAGGTCCCGGCCGGCCTCGGCCAGGGTGGGCAGGTCGGGCATGGCCGCGCTGCGCTGGCTGCTGGTCACGGCCAGCGCCCGCAGCTTGCCCGCGCGGATGTTGGCGGCGGCGCTGGCCAGGTTGTCGAACGTCAGGTCCACCTGGCCCGACAACAGGGCCAGCTGCGCCGGGCTGCCGCCGGCGTAGGGGATGTGCACCATGAACACACCGGCCTGGGCCTTGAACATCTCGCCGGCCAGGTGGCCCGCGCTGCCATTGCCGCCCGAGCCGTAGTTGAGCTGGCCGGGGTGCTTGCGCGCAAAGACCACCAGGTCGCGCAGGCTGGTGATGCCCAGCTTTTGCGCCACCTCGGCGTTCATCACCAGCACGTTGGGCACCTGCGCCACCAGCGTGATCGGGCTGAAATCCTTGATCGGGTCGTAGGGCAGCTTGGCAAACAGCCAGGGGTTGATGGCGTGGGTGGCCACAGCGCCCATCACGATCGTGTGGCCGTCGGGTGCGGCCTTGGCCACCAGGTCGACGCCCAGGTTGCCGCCGGCGCCGGGCCGGTTGTCCACCACCACCACGCCCAGCGTGTCCTTGACACGTTCGGCCAGCACCCGCGCCACCGTGTCGAGCGGCCCGCCGGGCGGGTAGGGCACGACCAGCCGGATCGGCCGGGCCGGCTGTGCGCCGGTGGCAAGGGGCAGGCAGGCCAGCAAGACGGTCTGGAGCAGCAGGATGATGCAGCGGCGGTGCAAGGTCATGGTCGGCGGGGCTTGGCGGAGAGGCTGCGCTCAGGCGCGGTGTTTGTCGGCTTCGGAGGTGAAGGCGTCGGCCAGGAACTCGTCCGCCGGCAGGCCGCAGGCGGCTGTGAAGTCACGCTGTGCAGCGTCCACCATCACCGGCGCGCCGCAGGCATAAACCTGGTGGCCGGACAGGTCGGGCCAGTCGGCCATCACCGCCTGGTGCACCAGGCCGGTCCGGCCGGTCCAGTGGTCACCCGGCAGCGGCTCGGACAGCACCGGGATGTAGTGCAGGACCGCGTGCTCGGCGGCGGCACGCTCGGCCCAGTCGTTGAGGTACAGATCCGCCCTGCTGCGGCAGCCCCAGTACAGCTGCACCGGGCGGGTCGAGCCGCTGTCCTGCAGCTGCTCGACCAGTGCCTTGATCGGCGCCAGCCCGGTGCCCGAGGCCAGCAGGATGATGGGCTTGGCCGACTCGCGCAGGAAGAAGCTGCCAAACGGCCCCTCCAGCCGCAGGATGTCCTTGTCCTTCAGGGTGCTGAACACCGCATCGGTGAACAGCCCGCCCGGCATGTGCCGGATGTGCAGCTCGATCGCCGGCGGGCTGCCGACGCGCCCGGGGGCGTTGGCCATCGAGTAGCTGCGCCGGGCGCCGCCGGCCAGGATGAACTCGACATACTGGCCGGCGTGGTACTGAAATCGCTGGTTGGCCGGCAGTTGCAGGCGCAGCAGTGCGACATCGGGCGTTGGCTTGCCGATGCTGATCACCCGGGTCGGCATCTTGAGCACCGCAAACTCGCCCGCGCCGGGCACGCTGCGCGCTTCGACCACGCAATCGGTCTGCGGTGTGGCGCAGCAGGTCAGGATCAGGCCGGCTTCTTCCTCGGCCAGGCTCAGGGCTTTTTGCTGGTGCGCGCCGTGGATCACCCGGCCTTGCAGCAGCCGGCTCTTGCACGAGCCGCAGGCGCCGTCGCGGCAGCCGTAGGGCAGGCCTACGCCCTGGCGGATGGCCGCTGCCAGCAGGGGTTCGTCGCGCTGTACGTCGAACGTGCGGCCCGAGGGCTGGAGGGTGACAGTGAAGTTCATGGCGGCGGGATAGGGCAAGTTGATCTCGCCGGGCACGTAGACTGGAAAAGTGATTGTGCCCGCCATGCCCCCAGCCCACTGGTCCAGCGCCTCAACCCGCCCCGCCGCGTCGCCCGGCCGCCCCAGCCTGCTGGTGGTGGGCTGCGGCGATGTGGGTCTGCGGGTGCTGCGCCTGCTGCGGGGGCGCTGGCGGCTGCTGGCGCTGACTTCGTCGCCCGCACGCTTCGACGAACTGCGCCGGGCCGGTGCGGTGCCGCTGTTGGGCAACCTGGACCAGCCCGAGACCTTGCGCCGCTTGGCCGGCCTGGCGGACGCGGTGCTGCACCT
>JBBRZR010000381.1:0-5036 GCA_038236495.1 Burkholderiales bacterium | reverse complement strand
GCGACGCGTCGCTGAAGCGCAAGCGCTGGCCGCAGACGTGCAACGCCGTGTCAGCGCCGGCGACCTGGCGCGCACCGACGCCAACCAGGCGCAGGGACTGGTGCAACTGGCCGCTGCGAGCCTGGCCGAAGCGCGGGGCCGGCTGCTCAGGGCCGAGCGCCTCTATGCCGCACTCACTAGCATGGCGTTGTTGCCATTGCAGGACGAGGTACCCACTCCAGCGCCAGCCCTGGAAACCCACCCGCAAATCGTCAACGCCGAGCGCGCCACCGCCGCTGCGCGTGCCCGCCTGGATTACGCCACTCGCACAACGCGCGATCCGCCCGAGCTGACTTTGGGCGTCCGAAGCGAGCGCGCAAGCTTTGGCGACAGCAACGCGACGTCGGCGCGCATCGGCCTGCGCGTGCCCTTCGGCGCCGACGCTCGCAACCAGCCACGCATCACCGCGGCGAGCGCCGAACTGCTTGAGATCGAAGCCGGCGTCCGGCTCGAACGCGACCGCCTGCATGCCGAGATCGACGCTGCCGCAGCGGACCTGGAGCAGGCCCGCCGCATCGAGCAACTCGCCGCGGAGCGGGCCCGGCTCGCCGCCGACACCCAGCAGCTGCTGGCCAAAGCCTTCCGCCTGGGCGAGATCGACCTGCCCACGCGGCTGCGCACCGAGAACGAACGCTTCGACGCAGAACTCGCGCTGGGCCGGGCGCGCCTGGAAGCGGGCCGCGCCATCTCTCGGCTGCAACAAGCCTACGGACTCTTGCCATGAACCTGCTGACACGACGCACCACCCTCGCACTCCTGTCGCTGGCGGCCATCGCACTGGCGCCGCTCGGCGCGTTCGCACATGGTGACGAAGACCACGGCGAGAAGAACGCGCCCGCCGCCGCCGCTTCTACCTATCTCTCCAGCGCAGGCCCTCGCTTCGAAGCGCACTCCGACCTGTTCGAGGTCGTCGGCACTGTCGAGCGCGACCAGTTGATGATCACCGTTGACCGCTACGCCACCAACGAGCCCGTGCGTGACGCCAAGGTCGAAATCGAGGTCGGCAACGCCAAAGGCATCGCGAGCCCCGGCTCAGACGGCAGCTACAGCTTCAAGAACGCCGTGCTTGTCCAGGCCGCCTCAGCGCCAGTCACGCTGCCCGTCTCGCTGACGATCACGGCCGGCAAGGATGCCGACCTGCTGGCGGCCGAGCTGACCATTCGCGCGGTCGTCGCAGGTGACGCGCACGCCGCTGAGGCTCGCACCACTGAACGCCCGCGCTGGTGGCTGGCGGCCGGCGCTGCGGTGCTGCTGTTGATCGTTGCCCTGGTCGTCTGGCGTGCGCGTTCGCACCGTCGTTCCGCCGCTGTTTGAGGAAGCCACCATGCGCAATGCTTTGACCACGATCATCTCTACGGCGCTGGCCGTTCTGGCCGTTCTGGCCGTTCTGACTGATGCCGCCTTCGCCCATGACGGCGGTCATGAAGAGGCGCCGGCCCTGGCGGCCAGCAATGCGCCCAAACGCGAGCCCGATGGCAAGGTCTTCCTGCCCAAGGCGTCGCAGCGGCAGTTGGCCATCCTTACCCAGTTGACCGAGATGAAGGATTTACCGCGCGCGGTCGAGCTGGCGGGCCGGGTGGTGATGGACGCCAACGCCGGTGGCAAGGTGCAGCCCACCCAGGCCGGCCGCATCGAGGCCGGGCCGAAGGGCCTGCCGGTACTCGGCCAGGCGGTGCGCAAGGGTGATGTGCTGGCGCTGGTGCGGCCTTCGGCGAGTGCCATCGAGCGTGCCAACCAGACCGCGCAGGCCGCCGAGTTGCAGGCCAACCTGGGGCTTGCTCGGCAACGTGTGGCGCGGCTGGCGGAACTGGAAGGCAGCGTGCCGCGCAAGGAGATCGAAGCCGCGCAGGCCGAGCTGCGCAGCCTGACCGAACGCAGCGCGGCGGTGGCCGGCAGCCTGTCACCCAGCGAGGCGCTGCGGGCGCCGGTGTCGGGTGTCATCGCAGCGGCCAATGTGGTCGCCGGCCAGGTGGTCGATGCGCGCGAGCTGCTTTTCGAGATCGTCGATCCGACGCGGCTGCGGGTGGAGGCCATCGCACACGACATCGCGCTGGCCGGCGACATTGCCGGGGCCGCCGCGTCGGTGGACGGTGGCAAGACCTCGTTCAAGTTGTTCTTCGTCGGCGCCGGCCGCACGCTGCGGGAGCAGGCCTTGCCGGTGCTGTTCAGCACCACGGGCGGCACGCTGCCGTCGCTGGCGGTGGGGCAGGCGCTGACAGTGGTGGTGCAAACGCGCAGCACCGTCAAAGGGGTAGCGGTGCCGGCATCGGCACTGGTCAAGAACCCGGGCAACCAGGACATCGTGTGGGTGCACACCGGTGCGGAACGCTTCGAGCCGCGCAGCGTGCGCTACACGCCGCTCGACGGCGCGTCCATCAGCGTGCTCGATGGTCTGAAGGCCGGTGAGCGCGTGGTGGTGCAGGGTGCATCGCTCGTCAACCAAGTGCGCTAAGGGGCCAACATGTTCAAGTGGCTCGTTGAAAGCTCGCTGCGCAACCGCATGCTGGTCATGCTGCTGGCGCTGGTGATGATGGGCTATGGCGTCTTCACGCTCACCAGGACGCCGGTGGACGTATTCCCGGACCTGAACCGCCCCACCGTCACGCTGCTGACCGAGGCCGGCGGAATGGCGCCGGAAGAGGTGGAGCAACTCGTTACCTTCCCGCTGGAGACCACGATGAACGGCATGCCCGGCGTCAATGCCGTGCGCTCGGTGTCGTCGGTCGGCCTGTCGATCGTCTACGTCACCTTCGACTGGGGTGTGGACATCTACCGTGCCCGGCAAAACGTGGCCGAACGGCTGTCGCTGGTGCGAGAACAACTGCCGCCGGGCGTGAACCCTGCGATGGGGCCCATCAGCTCGATCATGGGCGAGATCATGCTGATCGCAATCCCCATCGACGCCGCCAAGATCAACCCGATGGCCACGCGCGAATACGCCGACTTCGTGTTGCGCCCGCGTTTGCTCACGCTACCCGGCGTGGCGCAAGTCATTCCCATCGGCGGCGAGGTGCGGCAGTACCAGGTGCAGCCCGACACCGTGCGCATGGCGGCGCGCGGCGTTACGCTCGACGACATCGAGGCCGCGTTGCGCGGCTACTCGGCCAACACCAGTGGCGGCTTTCTGGAACTCAACGGCCGCGAATACCTGATCCGCAATATCGGCCGCACCAGCAAGCTGGCCGACCTGGAACGTCTGCCGGTGGCCACGCGCGATGGTCGCCCCTTGCTGCTGCGGCAGGTCGCCGATGTCACCTTCGCTGCAGCCATCAAGCGCGGCGACGCGGGCTTCAACGGTAAGCCGGCCGTGGTGCTGAGCGTGCAGAAGCAGCCCGATGCCGACACCGTCAAGCTCACCGGCCAGATCGAAGCGGCCTTGAGGGACTTGCAGAACACTCTGCCGGCGGGCATGGACGCGCCCCAGGTCACGTTCCGCCAGGCTGACTTCATCGAGTCGTCGATCGGCAACCTCAAGGGCAAGCTGATGGCGGCGTCTGCCATCGTCGCGGTGGTGCTCTATCTGTTTCTGGCCAACGCGCGCACGACGCTGATCTCCTTGGCCGCCATTCCGGCCTCGATCCTGATCACCGTGCTGGTGTTTCACTACTTCGGTCTGTCGATCAACACGATGACCTTGGGTGGGCTGGCCATCGCCATTGGCGAGCTGGTCGACGACGCAGTGGTCGGTGTCGAGAACGTGTTGCGCCGTCTCAAGCTCAGCCGTCTGCAGGGCGCTGACTCGCAACCCCCTGTCCACCCGGTGGAGCTGATCGCCAAGGCCACGCTGGAGGTGCGCTCGGCCATCGTTTATGCCACCTTCATCATCGTGCTGGTCTTCGTGCCGCTGTTCCTGCTGCCGGGCATCGAAGGCCGCTTGTTCATGCCGCTCGGCGTGGCTTACATCACCGCCATCCTGGCCTCGATGTTGGTCTCGGTGACGCTGACGCCGGTGATGGCCTACTACCTGCTGCCCAATCTGAAGAGCCTGGACCACGGCGAGCCCCGACTCGTGCGCTGGCTGAAGCGCCACTATGCGTCAGCGCTGGGTTGGACCTTCGAGCACGCGCGGCGCTTGCTCGTTGCCGGTGGTGTGGCCGTGCTGGTGGCGGTGGCAACTGTCCCCTTCTTCGCCAAGACCTTTCTGCCGCCCTTCAACGAAGGTTCTGTGGTCATCGGCCTGCGTTTGAATCCGGGCACGACTCTGGAAGAGTCGGTGCGCATCGCGCGGCAGGCGGATCTGCTCGTGCAACAGGTGCCCGAAGTCGTGCACGTCGGCCGCCGTTCCGGCCGCGCCGAGCTGGACGAGCATGCCGAGGGCGTGCATTCGTCCGAGCTGGACGTGAAGCTCAAGCCTTCGACCCGCGACACCGAAGTCATCTATGCCGACATGCGCCAACGCCTCGTCATGCTGCCGGCGGCGATCAGCATCGGGCAGCCGATCAGCCACCGGCTTGACCACATCCTGTCGGGCGTGCGCGCCCAGATCGCGATCAAGATCTTCGGCGACGACCTCGACACCTTGCGCGGTGAAGCCGATGCGCTGCGCACGCGCCTGGCCGCCATCCCCGGCCTGGCCGACCTCGAGATCGAGAAGCAGGTGCTGACGCCGCAGATCAAGGTGCGCGTGGACTACTCGGCGGCCGAGAATTACGGCCTCGCGCCCTCGAAGCTGCTGACCGAGTTGCAGATGCTGGTGGATGGCGAACGCATCACGCAGGTGATCGAAGGCAACCGGCGCTTCGACCTACTGCTGCGGCTGCCCGAGCGGGCGCGCTCGATCGAGGGCTTGAACAACATGCTGGTCAACACACCGACCGGCCGCGTGCCGCTGTCGAAGCTGGCCAACATCGAAGAATCCGACGGCCCGAACCAGATCAGCCGCGACAACGGCAAGCGACGCATCGTGCTGTCGGCGAACACGTCGCAGCGGCCGCTGTCGGACGTGGTGGCCGACATGCGCAAGGTGGTGGCCGAATTGAAGCTGCCTGCCGGCTATT
>JBBRZR010000380.1:0-5038 GCA_038236495.1 Burkholderiales bacterium | reverse complement strand
CAGGATGGCGTCCAGTGCGGCGGCGTTCGACGGCAGGTTGGGTGCAAAGCCGCCTTCATCGCCCACCGCCGTGATCATGCCGGAGGACTTGAGTTGCGCCTTCAGCGCATGAAAGACCTCGGTGCCCCAGCGCAGGGCTTCTGCAAAGTTGGGCGCGGCCACCGGCAGGATCATGAACTCCTGGATATCGACGTTGTTGTCGGCATGCGCCCCGCCGTTGATGATGTTCATCATCGGCACCGGCAGCACCCAAGGCGCGGCGTCGCCAAAGGCCCGGTACAGCGGCAAACCCTGGTCCGCAGCACTGGCTTTGGCCGCAGCCAGCGACACCGCGAGCATGGCGTTTGCGCCCAGGCGGGCCTTGTTGGCGGTGCCGTCAAGTTGCACCATGCGGGTGTCGAGCGCGGCCTGGTCGTTGGCGTCCATGCCGATCAGGGCCTGGCGCAACTCGCCGTTGACATGCCCCACGGCGCGCCGCACGCCCTTGCGGCCGTAGCGCGCGGCATCAAAGTCCCGCAACTCGATGGCCTCGCGTGAACCGGTCGAGGCGCCCGACGGTGCTGCGGCAAAGCCCCGCGCGCCGCTGGCCAGTGTGACATCGGCGGCCACGGTCGGGTTGCCGCGTGAATCGAGGATCTCGATGCCGCGGATCTGGATGATGTCGCTCATGGTGCTCAGCCTTCGGTCGTGTGCCGGATCAAACGCTCGCGATGCGTATCAGGTTGGTGGTGCCGGGTGTGCCAAAAGGCATGCCGGCAATGGCCACGATCATTTCGCCGGCCTTGGCAAAGCCCTGGTCGCGCGCCACCTCGCAGGCGCGCTGGGTCATTTCGTCCACGTCGCTCACGTCGCCGATGTGCACCGAGTGCACACCCCAGGCCAGCGCCAGGCGGCGGGCGCAGGCCAGGCTGGGCGTCAGGCTGAGGATCGGGGATTCGGGCCGCTCACGCGCGGCGCGCAGGCTGGTGTGGCCCGAGCTGGTGTAGCAGACGATGGCCGAAGCATGCAGCAGCGCGACGGCGCGGCGCATCGCGCAGCACACGGCCTCGGCCACGTCGCCGTTGGGTCGCGCCTCGTTGTGCGAGGCGTCGATCAGTTGCCGGTAATACGGGTCGGCTTCAACCTGCTCGATGATGCGGTTCATCATCGTCACCGCTTCGATGGGAAAGTCGCCGGCGGCCGACTCGGCCGACAGCATCACGGCGTCGGCGCCGTCATAAATCGCGGTGGCCACGTCCGAGGCCTCGGCACGGGTCGGCACCGGGGAGTTGATCATCGACTCCAGCATCTGCGTGGCCACCACCACCGGTTTGCCCAGGCGCCGGCAGACCCGCACGATGCGCTTCTGGATCGAGGGCACTTGCTCAGCCGGCATCTCCACGCCCAGGTCGCCACGCGCCACCATCACGGCGTCGCTGACTGCGACGATGTCGTCCAGGCAATCGATAGCGGCCGGCTTTTCGAGCTTGACGATGATGGCGGCTTTGTCGCCGATCAGCGCGCGCGCTTCCAGCACGTCCTCGGGCCGTTGCACAAACGACAACGCGATCCAGTCGGCGCCAAGCGCCAGTGCCAGCGCCAGGTCCTTGCGGTCTTTGGCGGTCAGCGCGGTGATGGGCAGCACCACACCGGGCACGTTGACACCCTTGCGCTCGGACAGCTTGCCGCCCACGACCACCCGTGTCTCGGCAAAGTCGGCACCGCAGGCCTCGACCACCAGGCGCAGCTTGCCGTCATCGAGCAGCAGTTCGGCGCCCGGCACCAGCGCGGCGAAGATCTCTTTGTGTGGCATGCCCACACGCTGGGCATTGCCGGGCGCAGGGTCGAGATCGAGGCGGAAGGCCTGGCCCTCGGCCAGATGCACCGGGCCGTCGGCAAAGGTGCCCACACGCAGCTTGGGGCCTTGCATGTCGGCGAGGATGGCAATCGGCCGGCCGGTTTCGGCTTCCAGCGCGCGCAGCATCGCAAAACGTGCGCTGTGGTCAGCCGCGCTGCCGTGGCTGAAGTTCAGGCGGAACACATCCACGCCGGCCAAAAACAGGCGGCGAACCATGTCCTTGTCTGAACTGGCGGGCCCCAGCGTGGCGACGATCTTGGCGTTTCGGGTTCTGCGCATGGTTTAAGGTTTAGGCGGGTTGGGGCCGTCGATGAGGATGGCCCGGAAGTCGTTCACATTGGTCAGCGTGGGGCCGGTGATCACCGAATCGCCCAGCGCCTCGAAAAATCCGTGGCCATCGTTGGCGGCCAAACTGTCATGCGGGCGCAGGCCCAGGGCCCAGGCGCGTGCCAGGGTGTCGGGCGCCAGGCAGGCGCCGGCAATCTCCTCCTGGCCATCCACACCGTCGGTGTCACCCGCCAGTGCATGGATGCGCGGGTGGCCGTTCAGGCTGATGCCCAGCGACAGCAGAAACTCGACGTTGCGCCCACCACGGCCGGTGCCCCGCACGGTGACCGTGGTTTCACCGCCAGACAGCAACACGCAGGGCGCCGCGACGGGTTGCCCGCGCCCAGCCACCTGAAGGGCGATGCCGGCCAGCACCGTGCCCACGTCGCGCGCTTCGCCCTCCAGCGCGTCGCCCAGGATGTACGGCGCAACACCCGCCTCGCGCGCTACGGCCGCAGCGGCCTCCAGCGCCATCTGCGGTGTCGCGATCATCCGGGTCTCGGTGCGCAGAAGCCTGGTGTCGCCGGGTTTGATCGACTCGCCGCGGCCGCTTTCCAGCACCTCGCGCACGGCCGGCGTCAGTGTGATGCCGTAGCGGCGCAAGATGGCCAGCGCGTCGTCGCAGGTGGTCGGGTCGGCCACCGTCGGGCCGGACGCGATATTGATCGGGTCATCACCCGGCACATCCGAGATCAGCAGGGTCAACACCCGCGCCGGGTAACAAGCCGCTGCCAGCCGCCCACCCTTGATCGCCGAAAGGTGGCGGCGCACGCAGTTCATCTCGCTGATGGTGGCGCCGGATTTCAGCAAGGCCCGGTTGAGCGCCTGCTTGTCGTCCAGCGTCAGGCCATCGGCGGGCAGTGGCAGCAGCGACGAGCCACCGCCTGATATCAGGCACAGCACCAGGTCGTTTTCGCTCAGGCCCTGCACCAAGGCCATCAAACGCTGGGCGGCAGCCAAGCCGGCCGCATCGGGCACGGGGTGTGCCGCCTCGACGATCTCGATGCGCTCACAGGGCACCGCGTAGCCATAGCGGGTGACCACCAGGCCCGTCAACGGCCCATGCCAATGGTCCTCCACCGCACGCGCCATCGCCGCCGATGCCTTGCCAGCGCCGATGACGATGAGCCGACCGGCGCCCAGCGATTGCGGCTCGGGCAGGTGCGGCGGAATGCACAGCGCCGGCTGGGCCGACGCGATCGCGGCCTCGAACATGCGCTTGAGCAGGGCCTGCGCCTGCACTGTTGCGGGGCTTTGATCGTTGTGCATCACGCGGCTTTCATGCAGCTTTCATGCGGTTGGCGAGGGGTGTCTTCAAGCCGGCTGCTGGCCGATTTCAAAGTTGGCCAGCTTCTCCAGCGCACGCACCATGGCCGAGTGGTCCCAGTTCTTGCCGCCGTGCGCCGCGCAAGCATTGAACAACTCCTGCGCGGTGGCGGTGTTGGGCAATGCCACGCCCAGCTCGCGGGCACTTGCCAGGGCCAGGTTCAAGTCCTTCTGGTGCAGCGAGATGCGGAAACCCGGGTCGAAGGTGCGGTTGATCATGCGCTCGCCATGCACTTCCAGGATCTTCGACGAGGCGAAGCCGCCCATCAGGGCCAGGCGCACACGCGCCGGATCGGCACCGGCCTTGGCGGCGAACAGCAGCGCTTCGGCCACCGCCTCGATGTTGAGCGCGACGATGATCTGGTTCGCGACCTTGGCGGTCTGGCCGTCACCATTGCCACCGACCAGCGTGATGTTTTTGCCCATCAGCTCAAACAGCGGCTTGATGCGGGCAAAGCCTGCGTCGGTGCCGCCCACCATGATCGACAGCGTGGCGTTCTTGGCACCCACTTCACCACCGGAGACCGGCGCGTCAAGGTACTCGCAACCCAGGTCGTTGATCTTCTTGGCGAAAGTCTTGGTGGCGATGGGCGAGATCGAGCTCATGTCGACCACGACCTTGCCCTTGCTGAGGCCGGCGGCGATGCCGTCGTCAGCAAACAGCGCCGCCTCAACGTCCGGGGTGTCGGGCACCATCACGATGATGATGTCGGCACGCTCGGCCACGCCACGCGCATGGGTGCACTGGGTGGCGCTGCTGCCGGCGATGGCTGCAGGCATTTTGCCCAGGGTGTAGACAAACAGCTGGTGGCCCGCCTGGATCAGGTGGCCGACCATCGGCGCGCCCATGATGCCCAGGCCGATGAAGCCGATCTTGAGAGGTTGTGCGGTCATGAATAATTCCTACGGGATTGGGGGGAGAGTTCAGCGAGTCAGGTGCTGCAGCCAGCCCAGTCCGGCCTCGGTGGCAGCGGCGGGCTTGTATTCACAACCGATCCAGCCGGTGTAGCCGATGCGGTCGAGGTGCTTGAACAAAAACGGGTAGTTGATCTCGCCGGTGCCGGGCTCATTGCGGCCCGGGTTGTCAGCAAGCTGAATGTGGCCGATGCGCGCAAAATGCTTTTGCATCGTGGCCGCCAGCTCACCTTCCATGCGCTGGGCGTGGTAGATGTCGTACTGCACAAAGGCGTTGTCCGCGCCGACTTCGTCGAGGATGTCCAGCGCCTGGGCTGTGCCGCTCAGGTAGAAGCCCGGGATGTCGTAGGTGTTGACCGGCTCGATCAACAGGCGCAGGCCCGCCCGCTTGAGCTCGGCCGCCGCAAATTTCAAGTTGGCGACCAAGGTCTTGCGCAACTGTGCCTGATCGGCGCCCTCGGGCACCTTGCCGGCCAGACAGTTGAGCTGCGACACGCCCAGGGCCTTGGCGTACTCGATCGCCTTGCCCACGCCAGCGCGAAACTCATCTTCGCGTCCGGGCAGGCAGGCAATGCCACGCTCGCCGGCGTCCCAATCACCGGCCGGCAGGTTGTGCAGCACCAGCGTCAGCTG
>JBBRZR010000379.1:0-5045 GCA_038236495.1 Burkholderiales bacterium | reverse complement strand
GTGACATAGGCGCCGCGGCGCAGCTTCATCGTCACCAGGCCCTCCACCGCCAGCACCTTCAGCGCCTCGCGCAAGGGTGTGCGGCTGATGCCATATTCGACCGCAAGCTTTTGCTCGTCGATCCAGGCGCCGGGCTCCAGTTCGCGGCTGAAAATCTGCTGGCGCAGGCGCTCAGCCACGTCCTGGTACAGAGCGCGGGGCGTCAGCGGCGGGCGTTCGGCTAGCGTGACAGTGGCGGACAAAGGCAAGGCTCCGGGCGGATGGGTCGGTCGGGCGGGCCGCGGCTGTTGGGGCTGGCGGCGCTGCTGGGACTGGTGGGACTGGTGGGACTGGTGGGACTGGTGGGACTGGTGGGACTGGTGGGACTGGTGGGGCGGTTGCCGCCGGGCCCTGTGCGCCAGTCTGGCCAGAATAGAAGCATTTGTCAGGCTGGTGCAGGTTTTGAATTCATAATTATGCATCATGTATCATGACAAACAAGCCAGACCGGTCGAGACTTGCCGCAGCGCAAACTCCGCCACGCCCCAAGCCTGAGGATCGCCCCATGCCCGATACCAACCTGACCACCCCAAAAACCCCCGAGTTTCAAGCCGCAACGCTTGCGCAGTGGGCCCGTGCCGCCGCCAAATCCGCACCGGCCGGCAATGTAGACGCGCTGACCTGGGTCACGCCCGAGGGCTTGCAGCTCAAGCCGCTGTACACCGCCGCCGACACCGCCAACCTGCCTTACGCAGACACGCTGCCCGGCTTTGAGCCCTTCATCCGCGGCCCGCAGGCGACGATGTATGCGGTGCGGCCCTGGACGATCCGGCAGTACGCGGGTTTCTCCACCGCCGAAGAAAGCAACGCGTTTTATCGCAAGGCATTGGCGGCCGGCGGGCAGGGCGTGAGCGTGGCGTTTGATTTGGCCACCCACCGCGGCTACGACTCTGACCATCCACGCGTGACCGGTGACGTCGGCAAGGCCGGTGTGGCGATCGATTCGGTCGAGGACATGAAGATCCTGTTCGACAAGATCCCGCTCGACACGGTGTCGGTATCGATGACCATGAACGGTGCGGTGCTGCCGGTGCTGGCCGGCTATGTGGTGGCAGCCGAGGAGCAGGGCGTGTCGCAGGACCAGCTCTCAGGCACGATCCAGAACGACATCCTCAAAGAGTTCATGGTGCGCAACACCTACATCTACCCGCCGGCGCCCAGCATGCGGATCATCGGCGACATCATCGAGTACACGGCGCAGGCGATGCCCAAGTTCAACTCGATTTCCATCAGCGGCTACCACATGCAGGAGGCCGGTGCCAACCAGGCGCTGGAGTTGGCCTTCACGTTGGCCGACGGCAAGGAGTACGTCAAGACCGCCCTCGCCAAGGGCCTGGACGTGGACGGTTTTGCCGGCCGGCTGAGCTTCTTCTGGGCCATCGGCATGAACTTCTATCTGGAGATCGCCAAGATGCGCGCAGCGCGCTTGCTGTGGTGCCGGATCATGAAGGGCTTTGACGCCAAGAACCCCAAGAGCCTGATGCTGCGCACCCATTGCCAGACCTCGGGCTGGAGCCTGACCGAGCAAGACCCGTACAACAACGTGGTGCGCACCACGGTCGAGGCGATGGCCGCGGTGTTTGGCGGCACGCAGAGCCTGCACACCAATAGCTTCGATGAAGCGATAGCGCTGCCCACCGAGTTTTCGTCCCGCATTGCCCGCAACACCCAGCTGATCATCCAGGAAGAGACCCATATCACCAGCGTGGTCGACCCCTGGGCCGGCAGCTACATGATGGAGAGTCTGACCCAGGACATGGCCGACGCCGCCTGGGCCATCATCGAAGAAGTCGAGGCCATGGGCGGCATGACCCAGGCGGTGGACTCGGGCTGGGCCAAGCTCAAGATCGAGGCGAGTGCAGCCGAGAAGCAGGCCCGCATCGACTCTGGCAAAGACGTGATCGTCGGCGTCAACAAGTACAAGTTGAAGACCGAGGACGCCATCGAGGCGCGTGAGGTGGACAACGTGATGGTGCGGGAGAGCCAGATCAAGCGCCTGCAAGACATCAAGGCCAGTCGCGACAGCGTGGGCGTGGCCCAGGCGCTGGCGCAACTGACGGACGCGGCGCACAGCGGCGAGGGCAATCTGCTGGCGCTGACCATCCAGGCGATGCGCCTGCGCGCCACAGTGGGCGAGGTCAGCGACGCGCTTGAGACGGTTTACGGCCGCCACCGTGCCGACATCCAGAAAGTGACCGGCGTTTACGCCGCTGCCTACGACTCGGCCGAAGGCTGGGAGAAGTTGCAGCACGAGATCGCGCAATTTGCCGACGACCAGGGCCGGCGCCCCCGGGTGATGATCGCCAAGCTGGGCCAGGACGGCCACGACCGCGGCGCCAAGGTGGTGGCCACGGCCTTTGCCGATCTGGGCTTTGACGTGGACATGGGCCCGCTGTTCCAGACGCCCGAAGAATGCGCGCGCCAGGCGATCGAAAACGATGTGCATGCAGTGGGCATCTCCACCCTGGCCGCCGGGCACAAGACCCTGGTGCCGGCGATCATTGCCGAGCTCAGGAAGCAGGGTGCGGACGACATCATCGTGTTTGTCGGCGGCGTGATCCCGAAGCAGGATTACGAGTTCTTGTTCGAGGCCGGCGTCAAGGGCATCTACGGCCCGGGCACGCCGATCCCCGCCAGCGCCAAGGATGTGCTGGAGCAGATCCGGGCGGCGCAGGTGGCTTGAGACTTCAAGCCCGCTGAGCCTCAAACCGCTGCTCCCTTTGACGGCTGTTTCGCGATGACTGTTGACGCCGCCCCGGGCGCTGCCCCACTGGCGCTGGCTGCTGCCTCCGAAGACGACTTCGAAGCGCTGCTGGCCCTGCGTATGGCTGCTATGCGAGAAAGCCTGCAACGCCTGGGCCACTTCGACCCGCAACGCGCCCGCGAGCGGCTGAGCCGTGCCTTCGAGCCCGCCCACACCCGCCACATCCTGCTGGCCGGCGAGCCCGTCGGTTTTGTCGTCCTGCTGCCCATGCCCGCCAACCACCCCGACCACCTGGTGCTGGACCACCTCTACATCGCGCCGCAGGCCCAGCGTCAGGGCGTGGGCAGCTGGGTCATGGCCCAGGTGCTGGACGAGGCCGACCGGCTGGCGTTGCCGGTGCGGGTGACGGCCTTGAAGTTGAGCGACGCCAACGCTTTTTATCTGCACCACGGCTTTGAGCTGCAGCACGAGAGTGAGTGGGACTTGCATTACCTGCGCCCGGCATTGGGGCTGGCCCATGGCTGAAAACCTGAGCGCCCAGCGCACCATGAACTTTTCGACGATCGATAGCGTCGCGTTGCCCGTTGCTGACCAGGCGCTGTGGGCGGCCGTGACCGGCCCCCCCGGCCCGGCCCAGCGCCGCGCGGTGGCCAAGTCGATCACGCTGCTGGAGTCGACCCGGCCCGATCACCGCGCACGTGCCGATGCGCTGCTCAATGCGCTGCTGCCGGCCAGTGGACGGTCCTTCCGCCTGGGCATCAGCGGCGTGCCGGGGGTTGGCAAAAGCACCTTCATCGAGGCGCTGGGCCTGCACCTGATCGACAAAGGTCAGCGTGTGGCGGTGCTGGCGGTGGACCCGTCGTCGTCGGTCAGCGGCGGCTCCATCCTGGGCGACAAGACCCGGATGGAACGCCTGTCGATGGACGAGCGCGCCTACATCCGCCCCAGCCCGGCCAGTGGCACCTTGGGCGGCGTGGCCGAAAAAACGCGCGAGGCCATGCTGGTCTGCGAGGCCGCCGGCTTCGATGTCGTGATCGTCGAGACCGTGGGCGTAGGCCAGAGCGAGATCGCCGTGGCCGGCATGACCGACATGTTTGTGCTGCTGCAACTGCCCAACGCTGGTGACGACCTGCAGGCCATCAAAAAAGGCGTGATGGAGCTGGCCGACCTGGTGGTGATCAACAAGGCCGACTTGGGCGAGGCGGCCGCCACCCGGGCACGGGCGCAGATCAGCTCGTCGTTGCGCCTGATCGCCAGCACCGGGGCGCACGCTCACCGCCACAACACCGCCGATCACCAACACCACGACAACACGGTCTGGCAGCCGCAGGTGATGCAGCTCAGCGCGCTCAAGGGCTCGGGCCTGCCCGAGTTCTGGGCCGCTGTCAGCCAGTTCCGTGCGTTGCAAACCGCCAACGGCCGCCTCGCCGACCGGCGCCACCGTCAGGACCAGTCCTGGATGGATTCACTGATTGCCGCCGGTCTGAGCCAACGCTTCAAAGCCCATCCCGCCGTTCGCGCAGCGCTGCCCGCACTGACCGACGCCGTGCGCAGCGGCGCCGTCGCGCCGTCGGTGGCGGCACGCCGGCTGCTGGACCTGTTTCATTGATACCTACCGAATTTCGAACCAGGAGAACACCCCATGCACGACATCCAACAAAAGCTGGAGGCCATGCGCGCCCAAGCCCGACTGGGCGGCGGCGAGAAGCGCATCGCCGCCCAGCACGCCAAGGGCAAGCTCACCGCGCGTGAGCGGCTGGAACTGCTGCTCGATGAGGGCACGTTTGAAGAATGGGACATGTTTGTCGAGCACCGCTGCACCGACTTCGGCATGGCTGACAACAAGATCCGCGGCGACGGCGTGGTCACCGGCTACGGCATGATCAACGGCCGGCTGGTGTTTGTCTTCAGCCAGGACTTCACCGTGTTTGGTGGCGCCCTGTCCGAGGCCCATGCCGAGAAGATCTGCAAGGTGATGGACCAGGCGATGAAGGTGGGCGCGCCGGTGATTGGCCTGAACGATTCGGGCGGCGCCCGCATCCAAGAGGGTGTCGCCTCGTTGGGGGGTTATGCCGACGTGTTCCAGCGCAACGTGATGGCCAGCGGCGTGATCCCGCAGATCAGCCTGATCATGGGGCCGTGTGCGGGCGGTGCGGTGTACTCGCCCGCCATGACCGACTTCATCTTCATGGTCAAGGACAGCAGCTACATGTTTGTCACCGGCCCCGAGGTGGTCAAGACGGTGACCCATGAGGAGGTGACGGCCGAGGAGTTGGGCGGCGCCGGCACCCACACGACCAAG
>JBBRZR010000378.1:0-5048 GCA_038236495.1 Burkholderiales bacterium | reverse complement strand
GGCGCCGGGCTGGACTTCAGCTACTCGATGGTGATGGCCGAGGCGCTGGGCGGCGCGGCTTGCGGTGGTGTGCCGATGAGCATCGGCGTGCACACCGACATGTGCACCCCGGCGCTGGCCCGGTTTGGCAGTGATGAGTTGCGCCGCGAATGGCTGGTGCCGTCGATCGCCGGCGACATGGTGGGCTGCCTGGGCGTGAGCGAGGTGGGTGGCGGCAGCGACGTGGCCGCACTCAAGACCAGCGCCCGCGTCGTGGGTGGAGACTACGTCATCAACGGCAGCAAGATGTGGATCACCAACGGGCTGCAGGCCGACTGGTGCTGCTTGCTGGCCAATACCTCCGATGTGTCAGCCACAAACTCACCGCACAAGAACAAGAGCCTGATCATCGTGCCGATGGACGCAGTGGGCATCACCAAGCAAAAGATCAAGAAGATCGGCATGAACTCGTCGGACACGGCCCAGCTGTTTTTCGACAACGTGCGGGTGCCCAAGAAAAACCTGATCGGCCAGGAGGGCATGGGGTTTGCCTTCCAGATGCTGCAGTTTCAGGAGGAGCGGTTGTTTGGCGCAGCCTCGTCGCTCAAGGGCATGGACATCTTGATCGACCAGACCATCGAGTACACCCGCAGCCGCAAAACCTTCGGCAAAAGTGTGCTGGACAACCAGGTGGTGCACTTCCGGCTGGCCGAGCTGCGCACCGAGGTCGAGGCCCTGCGCGCCCTGACCTACCACGGTGTGGAGCTGTATGTCAGCGGCAAGGACGTGACCAAGCTGGCGTCGATGGCCAAACTCAAGTGTGGCCGGCTGGTGCGCGAGGTGGCCGACAGCTGCCTGCAGTACTGGGGCGGCATGGGTTTCACCTGGGACAACCCCATCAGCCAGGCCTACCGCGACAGCCGGCTGGTGTCGATCGGCGGCGGTGCGGACGAGATCATGCTGGGCATCATCTGCAAGCTCGAAGGCACGCTGCCCAAGGGCGGGCACTGAGGCGGGCGGGTGCGAGGTGAGCTTCCAAAAGATCCTTGTCGCCAACCGGGGCGACAAGCCTGTCGCAGCGGCGAAGGCAGCATCCGGCAGCGCCGGGTGCCGCCGCAGCCACATTGCCGGGCGCGCGCAGCGCGCGGCGATTTCGTCCCGGTCACCGCATGTTCACTAAAATTCTCATCGCCAACCGGGGCGAAATCGCCTGCCGGGTGATGCGCACCGCCCGCGCGCTGGGCTACCGCACCGTCGCGGTGTTCAGCGACGCCGACGCCGACGCGCCGCACGTGCAACAGGCCGACGAGGCGGTGCACATCGGCCCACCGGCCGCTGCCGAGTCCTACTTGAACATCCCCGCGTTGCTGGCCGCAGCACGCGCCACCGGCGCCGATGCGGTGCACCCGGGCTACGGATTCTTGTCCGAGCGGGCCGACTTTGCCCAGGCCTGCGTGGATGCCGGCCTGGTCTTCATCGGCCCACCGGCCGCAGCGATAGCCGCAATGGGCCACAAGGCCGATGCCAAGCGCCGCATGTTGGCGGCCGGCGTGCCCTGCGCACCCGGCTACGGCGGCGAGTCGCAAGACGAGGCCACGTTGATCACCGAGGCGCTGGCGCTGGGCTTCCCGCTGCTGGTCAAGGCGGTGGCCGGCGGCGGTGGCCGGGGCATGCGGCTGGTGCAACGTGCCGACGAGCTGGCCGCAGCCCTGGCCGGCGCCCGGCGTGAATCGTTAAGCGCGTTTGGCGACGGCACCTTGATGCTGGAGCGCCTGATCACCGGCGGCCGCCACATCGAGATCCAGGTCTTTGCCGACCAGCATGGCAACGCGGTACACCTGGGCGAGCGCGACTGCAGCGCCCAGCGCCGGCGCCAGAAGCTGATCGAAGAAGCGCCCTCGCCCATCGTCAACGCCGAGTTGCGCGAGCGCATGGGCCGCGACGCGGTGGCCGCCGCGCTGGCGGTGGGCTATGTGGGGGCCGGTACGGTCGAGTTCATCGTCGATGCGGCGATGAACCACTACTTTCTGGAGATGAACACCCGGCTGCAGGTCGAGCACCCGGTGACCGAATGCATCACCGGGCTGGACCTGGTGGAGTGGCAGTTGCGGGTGGCGGCCGGCCAGCCGCTGCCGCTGCGCCAGGACCAGATCCGCTTTATCGGCCACGCCATCGAGGCGCGGCTGTATGCCGAAGACCCGTACGACGGCTTCAAGCCGCAGACCGGCCGCATCCTGTACTGGCAGCCCGACGCCGCGCTGCATCCGGGCGTGCGCATCGACCACGGCATTCAGCAAGGCGGCGAGGTCACGCCCTGGTACGACGCGATGGTGGCCAAGCTGATCGTGCACGGCCACGACCGCACCGACGCCATCCGCCGGCTGCGTGCCGCGCTGGCCGACGCCCCTTTGCTGGGGCCGACCAACAACGGTCGCTTTTTGCACGACCTGCTGGGCCATGCCCGTTTTGCCGGCGCCGCGCTGCACACCACGCTGATTGACGAATGGGCCGCCAGCGGCGAGCCGCTGCTGCAAAGGCCCGTGCCCAGTGATGAGGTCTGGCTGATGGCGGCGGCCGTGCGTGCGTTGACGCCGGAGCGGGCCGGGCCATTGCACGGATCACTCGATGGGCGTGCCGGTCAAACCGAGCCGGCGCGCAGCGTACTGCGCCCCGCCGGCCTGGCCAGCTGGCGCCTGACGCTGCATTGCCAAGGCGACACCCGAACGCTGGGGGTCACTCCGGCCGGCCAGACCGTGCAAATCACGATGAACGCCCAGACCCACACGCTGCGTCTGCTGAGGCAGGACGGCGCCCGGTTGCGCATCGAACACGCCGGTGTGCAGCGCACTTTGCTGCACCATGACGACGGCCTGCGGCTGCACCTGGTCTGGCAAGCCGCCACCTTCGTCTTCACCGAGCCCCGACCCTGGTCAGGCAGCGAGCAAGCCGCCGACGCCCGCCGCGTGCTGGCCCCGGTGGCAGGCACCGTCGCCCAGGTGGCGGTGCAACCCGGCGACACTGTGGCCGAGGGCCAGCCGCTGGTCTGCATCGAGGCCATGAAGATGGAGCTGTGGCAGCACGCCAGCGCCGCCGGCACGGTCGCTGCTGTGCATGTGGCAGCACGCGACAGCGTGGCGGCTGGCGCGCTGCTGATCGAACTGACGTTGACCTACACCCCCAAGGACACTGCATGAGCACCGACAAAGCCATCCTCACCTGCGCGCTGACCGGCGTGCTGACCCACCCGCAGCAATATCCCGTACCCGTCACACCGGCCCAGATGGCAGCCGAGGCGCGTGACGCCTTCAATGCCGGTGCCAGCATCATGCATGTGCACCTGCGCAACCAGGACGCCGGCCTGGGCTACCTGCCCAGCTGGGACCCGGACCTGGCCGAGGCGGTGTGCAGCCAGGTCCGCGCCGCCTGCCCGGGCGTGATCATCAACCTGACCACCGGCGTGATCGGCAAGGACATCAGTGGCCCGGCGGCCTGCATCCGCCGCGTCAAGCCCGAGATCGCCGCCTGCAACGCCGGCACGCTGAACTACCTCAAGCTCAAGGACGACGGGCAATGGGCCTGGCCGCCGATGGTGTTCGACAACCCGGTGGCCAAGGTGCAGCAGATGCTGGACGTGATGGCCGAGTGCGGCACCCACCCCGAGTTCGAATGTTTCGACGTGGGCATCGTGCGATCGGTGGCGATGTACCTAAAGGCTGGCATGGTGAAGTCGCCCCCGGGTGCTGCGCACAGCGCCCCCGAGCTCAATCTGGTGATGGGCGTGGCCTCGGGCATGCCCTGCGACGCCGATCTGCTGGCTCTGCTGCCGCGCTGGATGCCGGCTGGCGCGGTCTGGCAGGCCACGCTGATCGGCCGTGCCGAGATCTGGCCGGTGCACCAGCGGGTGGCCGAGCTGGGCGGCATGCTGCGCACCGGGCTGGAGGACACTTTTTACCTGCCCGACGGCACACGCGCCGCCGGCAACGGTGTGCTGATCGAGGCCCTGGCCCGCTGCGCCCGCCAGGCCGGCCGGGCGGTGGCGTCGCCTGACGAGGCCCGCGCCTGGCTGGGCCTGGCGACCGTCTGAGCCGCACTGCGCGAATGCGCAGCGCCCCGGCAGCGCCGCACCGCGGCAACGGGGTCAGCGCCGGCGCCAGCCCAGCCAGATCACCGTGGCCACCACCAGCAGCGCACCGCCCACCTGCACCGGCGCGATGGTCTGGCCCAGCACGGCCCAGGCCAGCAGCAGCGCAAACACCGGTTCGATGTTCATGATGGCCGAGTTGCCGACCACGCCCAGCCGGGGCAGCACGGTGAACATGATGGTGAACGCGGTGCCGTAAAGCGCCGTCAAGGCCAGCAGCCCAAACCAGCCTGCGGGCGCCTGCGGCAAATGGAAGCCGCCCTGGGTGGCCACGCCGACCAGCGCCATCAGCCCCACCAGCGTCATCGTGCTGAAGGTGCGCAGCCGGCCGTCCAGGTCGCCGGCCTCGTGCTGGGTCAGCACCAGGGCCAGGCCGAAGGTGGCGGCCGCGGTCAGCGCAAAAGCCACGCCGACACCGATGCGGCCCCATTGGCCGGCCGCGCCCAGCCCGGACGCCGCGCCCAGCACGTCCAGCGCCAGGGCGAGGCCCAGCAGCATCACCGGCATCGCCCGCAGCACCCGGGGCTCGGGCCTGTGGCCGTAGGCCAGGCGCGCCCACAGCGCCGTCCACAGCGGGTAGGTGTTGAAGGCCAGCAGCGCCAGCGCCACTGGCAGGCGCGCCACCGCCGAGTACAGGCACAGGCTTTGCACGCCCACCAGCAGGCCGATCAGCGGCAAGGCCTTGCGGTGGCGCGCGGTCAGGCGCAGCGGCACACGCTGCTGCAGCAGCAACGCGCCCACCACCAGCGCGGTGATGCTGCTGCGAAACACCACGGCCGTGGCGACATCGACGCCGTGGTTGAACGCGAGCCGCGCCGCCACATGGTTGGCGCCCATCATCAAGGCAATCAGCAGCAGCGTGGCAAAGGCGCCGCGGGACAGCGCGGCGCCAGGGGCAGCAGGACGGTTCATCACCGCATTGTCCCGG
>JBBRZR010000377.1:0-5059 GCA_038236495.1 Burkholderiales bacterium | reverse complement strand
TAGCTGAGCAGGAACAAGCAAATCCAGCTGACCCACATCACCCACCAGGTGACGCTGTGTGCGCCGTGTTTGTCCGACAGCCAGCCGCCCACCGCGCGCAGCACACCGCCGGGCAGCGAGAAACACGCCGCCAGCAGCGCTGCCGAGCGGATGTCCAGGCCGAACTCACCGACGTAGTACTGCACCATCCACAAACTCAGCGCCACGTAGCCGCCGAACACGATGCTGTAGTACTGGCAGTACTTCAGCACCTTGGGCTCGCGCAGCATCTTCAGCTGGTCAGTGAACTTGGTGTTGGACGGCACCAGGTGCGCCGGATCACTGGCTGAGAACATCCAGAACAGCAGCGCGGTGCCCAGCATGATGGCGGCATAGACCATAGGCACCATCTGCCAGCCGAAGGCCACCAGCAGCGCAGGTGCCACGAACTTGTTGACCGCCGCGCCCGCGTTGCCGGCGCCGTACACACCCATCGCGAAACCCTGACGGTTCTTGGGGAACCAGCGCGCCACATACGGCGTGCCGACTGAAAACGAGCCGCCCGCCAGGCCGACGAACAGCCCGATCACCAAAAAGTGCCAGTACGCGGTGGCGTAACTCATCAGCCAGATCGCCGGCACGGTGGCGGCCATCAGCAGCGCCATCACGATGCGGCCGCCGTACTTGTCGGTCCATATGCCCAGCGGCACACGCACCAGCGATCCGGTGAGCACCGGCATGGCGGTGAGCAGACCAAACTCGGTGGCGTTCAGGCCCAGGGTCTTCTTGATCGGGATGCCGATCACCGCAAACATCATCCACACCATGAAACACACGGTGAAGGCGAGCGTGCTGACCAGCAGCACGGCCAGTGCCTGGCTCTTTTTTGTCATGGCAAATCCCACAGTTGGCGCATGCCCACACTGTAGGAATCCGGGCCGTCGCAGGGCATCCCCCGCAAGCACAGTGCCGCAACGGCAGACGGACGATGGCGGCCCGCGCGGCCATCGTCCTGAAGAACTACGCCGCCGCCCAAAGCCGGCGGGGTTGACTCAGATCAAAACCGAATCAGGCCAGACCGTGTTCGCTGGCGATGACCGCGGCATGCACCCGCGAGCTGATATCGAGTTTGCGCAAAATGTGCTGGACGTGGATCTTGACCGTGGTCTCGGCAATGCCCAGGGCACGGGCGATCTCCTTGTTGGCCTGGCCGCGGGCGATGCCACGGAGGATGTCGAGCTCACGTTGCGAAAGCGTATCGACCTTGGACCCTGCGGGAAGCAGCGCGGTCGGCGGTGCGGGTGCCGCAGACCCGCGAAACGCCGCCACCAGCTTGCCGGTCATCTCCTCGGCAATCACGCTTTCGCCCTGCACGGCACGCCGGATCGCGGCCGACAGCGCATCACCCTCGATGGTCTTGAGCAGGTAGCCGCAGGCGCCGCCCCGCAGCGCCTGGGCCAGGTCGTTTTCATCCTCGCTGACGGTCAGCATCAGGATGCGCACGCCGGGTGCGGCGCCCAGCAAGGCCGGCAGCGCGTCCACGCCGTTGACACCCGGCAGGTGGTTGTCGAGCAGGATCAGGTCGGGCTGCAGCTCCTCGGCGCGGCGTTGGGCCTGGCCGGCGTCACCGGCGTCGCCCACCACCTCGAACTGCGGGTCCCGCTGCAGCAGCGCGGTCAGGCCCCGGCGGAACAGCGTGTGGTCATCCACCACCAGGATACGGATTTTGGGTGCGGCTGCGGTCATGGGTTTCAGGCGGCTTGTGTCCGCTGCGGCGGGGTGGCGGTGGCGGTGGCGGTCGTGGTGCTGGTACTGGCCGCGTTGGGCATGGCCGGCAAGGTCAGCACCACCGAGGTGCCACGCCCCGGGGTGGACAGCACCTCCAGCGCGGCGCCCAGGCGCTCGGCCCGCTCGGCCATGATGCGCAAGCCCACATGGGTTTCGTCGGGCGCCGCCTGCTGGCTGGCAAAGCCCAGACCATCGTCACGCACCTCCAGCCGCCAGCATGGCTGCTGCACCACATCCAGCCACACCTGGCTGGCCCGGGCGTGTTTGCGCACGTTGGACAGCGCCTCCTGCACGATGTGCAAGACCTGGATCTGGATGTCGGGCGGCAGCGGCAGGCCGTGCGCGCCCATGTTCAAGCTGGCCCTCAAGCCGGTCTGGTGCTCGAACTTGCGCAGCGTGGTCATCAGCGCGGGCTCGATGTCCTCGGCGTTGGTGCGGGTGCGAAAGTGCATCAGCAACTCGCGCACATCGCCGTAGCTCTCCCGCACGCCCAGATCGATCTCGGCCAGCACATGGTCCACCTGCTGCGCGTCGCGCCGGGCAATCGCGTCCCGCATCAGCTGCACCTGGATCTTCAGGAAGGCCAGCGACTGGGCGATGGAGTCGTGCAACTCACGCGCCAGAAAGCTGCGCTCCTGCGACACCGCCGCCTCCAGCCCCAGTGCATTGAGCCGCAGGTTTTCCATCGCGCCGGCCAGCTGCACCGTCAAGGCGTCCAGCAAGGACCGCTCAGCAGGCGCGATGTCGATCTGGGCGTGAAAAAACAAATCCACCTCGCCCATCAGCCGGTCGTGCAGGCGGATCGGCACCGACACCACGGTCTCGAATCCCGCCTTGGCGCAATGCCCCATGCGGGCCGGCTGCATGGTCCGGATCGGGATCACCCGTGCACCCGGCGGCGCCTGGGGCGAGCCACAGTGGCAGTCGCCAGCGATCAGGCAGTGCTCGGCCTCCAGCATGCTCTCAGGCAAACCGTGGGAGGCCAGCATCACGTAGCGCTGGTTGCTTTCGTCCGACCAGCGCAGCGCCACGCCATCGGCGCGCGCAATGCGGGCGATACGCTGGGTGAAGCCTGCGGCCAGCTCGTCCAGCGTCAAGGCCCGGGTCACCAGGTTGGTGACCTCGTACAGGCTCTCCAGGCGCTCGTGTTTTTCTTCCAGCTGGGCAGTTTTTTCGCGCACCCGGTGCTCCAGGTTGCGGTACATCGACTGCAGCTGCCCGGCCATGTCGTTGAAGCCCGCGGCCAGGGTG
Organism: Burkholderiales bacterium; assembly: GCA_038236495.1. Taxonomy (GTDB): domain Bacteria; phylum Pseudomonadota; class Gammaproteobacteria; order Burkholderiales; family Burkholderiaceae_C; genus Pseudaquabacterium. The sequence goes on along the minus strand of JBBRZR010000377.1, from coordinate 2,041 downwards.
CCGAACTCATCGGTGGTGGCACAGTCCACCCGCGCGCCCAGGTCACCGCCCTGAATGCGGTGGATGGCCTGCTTCAGCGCACCCACAGGCTCCAGCACAAAGCGGTAGCCGGTGTAGAGCAAGATGGCCGCACCCATCAGCGCCAAGGCCATCAGCGCGATCTGCAGCAGGTGCATCAGCGAGGTCCAGCGCGACAAATGGTTCTCGATGCCCGCGACAAAATCGTCGATGTGGCCGACAAACGCCGCGGCCTGCTGCGCCAGTGCAAGCGACCCGCTGGCCGGTTGCGCGGCCACAAACCGGCCCCGAAACCGCTGCCAGTCCTGCTCGACCGTGATGAAGCGCTGCCGGACCGTGTCGTCCCAGGGCACAAACAGCGGGCGCTCCGGGTCGCCGTCGCGCAACAGCGCCAGGCTGCGGTCGAACTCCGCCAGCTGCTGCGGCAAGGCCGTGTTGTCCGACGCACCGACGGACAACACCATGCGGTAGGCCTGCATGCGCATGCGGCCAGCCTCGTTGACCGACGCCGCGCCGCCTTCGAGTTGCAGCGACATCCACACCAGCACGCCGATGGACACCACGCCCATCAACAAAAACGGCGTAACGACCAGGGAGAGCTTGGCGCCTAGCGTCCAGTGCCTGAGGGTCTGCATGCCGCGAATTTAACCGCTGCGCCGGCGGCTGCCCGCCGGTTTGGGCGAATCGGCCAGGCATCGGGCTGAGGCTGCCCGGCTTGGGCGCGCCCGCCAACCCTCACAAGCCCGCCTGCGGGTGGGTGTCTGCCCCGTCTACAGCTCCCTGGACGGTGGCGCACTGATCCCCGCCGGCCTGCCAATCGACACCCGCCACCCGGCCGAAGCCATCGCCCGCGCGGCCCAACGCTTGGTGGCGCTGCGCGATGCCTGGCTCAACCCGCCCGAGTAGACCGACCGGGTGCCCGAGGTGACGCCGTTGGGCCTGGCCGCATCGCCCTGCCCCGACCGCCTCCTGGCCAAACCCGGCCATGAGGCCGAGCTGGCGCAGCGCACGCTGACCAAGCTCTACAACGCCCGCCCGGCCTGGCTGGCCCAGGCGCACCACACGCTGGACCATGCGGTGACCGCCGCCTACGGCTGGGACGACTACAGCCCGGCGACGACGGATGACGAGATCCTGCGCCGGCTGCTGGCGCTTGACCAGCAGCGCGCTGCAGCCCCGGTGCCGCCACCCGGCCCGGCGCCGTTCGACCGGGCCGACGCCCGCACCGTGCGCACGCCGATCAAGCCGATGAAGACGGTCCGCCTGAAGGCCACGCCCGACACGCCGCGAATCCGGCAAATGCCAGCAACGTCAGGGTCGCCAGCAACGCCAGCAACGCCAGCAACGCCAGCAACGCCAGCAACGCCAGCAACGCCAGAATCGCCCGAGCTGCCCGCGGCCCCCGGGCCAGCGGCAGACGCCGACCTGCTGCAAGACCCGCGCAACGTGCCGGACTGTTTTGCCACCAACCGCGCGACCGCGCGCCGGGGGCGCCTCTGCAGGTGGACCCGGCCGACCCCTGCTCAGCGTTTGGCAATACCGAGCAGCCCACGCTGACGCTGGGCCGGGTGGTGGTGAACGTGCCGCGCGGCCATGTGCCGGGCGAGCTGGGCTCGGGCTTCTGGGCGCGGCTGGAATTTGGCGACGACCGGCTGCGCCAGGTGGCCGTCACCACGCTGCCCCAGGCCGAGTTCTGGCGGCAACTGGGCGCGGCGATGGCCGCCGAGCGCGATCCGGGTGAGCCGCGCGACGCATTGCTTTTTTTGCACGGCGACATGAAATCACTGTTCGAGGCGGGCCGTGCGCCGGATGGCCGCACCGGGGTGGAGCAGGTGGGTGGTGGCGCGCAGCGCTACTGGCAGCTGAGTTGAGCCCCGCCAGCAGATGCCGGGACAAGCTCATGCGCTGGTGCAGGATGCGAACTGTCCCGACCCCGTGATCCTCGATGCGGTAGACCAGCACACGCGAGCCCACGAGGAAAGCGCTGTGCGTTTGAGGCAGATCGTCGCGGCGGTGACCGCAC
>JBBRZR010000376.1:0-5060 GCA_038236495.1 Burkholderiales bacterium | reverse complement strand
TCCCGACTACATCGACGACCCGCAGTTGCTGGACTACCTGCAGTCGCTGTGGCAGCCGCTGGTGCGGGCCGCCCGGGCCCGCGGTGATATCGGCGCCGACACCGACCGGCTGTTTCCGTACGAGGCGTTTCTGGTGCGCGACCGTTCGGTCAACGCGTTTGCGCTGCCGGGGGGCTACATCGGCGTGCACCTGGGCCTGATGGCGCTGACGGCCACCCCCGACGAGCTGGCCTCGGTGCTGGCGCACGAGCTGTCGCACATCACCCGGCGCCACATCGCCCGCAGCGTGGCCGCCAACTCGCGCAGCAGCTCGCTCGGGCTGGCCGCCATGTTGCTGGGTTTGCTGATCGCCAGCCGATCGTCCAGTGCCGATGCCGCGCAGGCGGCGGTGGTGGGCGGCCAGGCGGCGATGGCGCAGGCCCAGCTCAACTTCTCCCGCGACATGGAGCGCGAGGCCGACCGCACCGGCCTGGCCGTGATGGGCGAGGCCGGCTTTGCCCAGGCCGGCATGGCCGGCATGTTCGACAAGCTCGACGCGTCCAGCCGGCTCAACGACAGCGGTGGGTTCCCGTACTTGCGCAGCCACCCGCTGACCATCGACCGCATCGGCGAGGCGCGCCAGCTCGTGCAGGCGATGGGCGGGGCGGCTGTCCCGCCGCCAGCGCCGCTGATGCACCTGCTGATGCAGGCCCGTGCCAAGGTGCTGATGGACCCATCGGCACAAGCCTGGCGCCGCCTGCAGGACCTGGACGCAATCGGCGCGATGACCACGCTGCCGCTAAACGACCGGGTGGTCGGGCTGTACACCGGCGCGCTGGCCTCGGGCCGGCTGCGTGACTTTGCCCGCGCCGAGCGCGCCGCCGCGGCCGCGCAGGCGCTGCTGCGCAGCCGGCCAGCCAGCGACGGCGACCGGTCCGATGGCGCAGCCCGCCGCGCCGTGGCCGGCTTGCAGGCCCAGTTGGCGCTGGCCCGGGGCGACGTGCCGCGGGCGCGTCAGGCGCTGGACGAGGGCGCGGTAGGTGCGGCGGGTGCGGCGGGCGCGGTGGGTGCGGCGGGTGTGGCCGCTGCACCCGACCCGTCACGCACCGGCCTGCTGCTGCGTGCCGAGCTGGCGCTGGCCGATGGCAGCGCGGCGGCCCTGCGCAGCAGTGCCGAGGCCCTGCAGACCTGGGTCGCCGAGCACCGCGAGGACGCCTCGGCCTGGCAGGTGCTGGCCCAGACCACCGACCGCCAGGGCCAGCCGCTGCGCTCGCTGCGGGCCGACGCCGAATCTCAAGCCGCGCTGGGCAACCTGCCAGGCGCCATCGACCGGCTGCGGGCCGGCCAGCAACTGGCGCGCAAGGGCGGTGCGGGCACCGATTTCATCGAGGCCTCGGTGATCGACGCCCGCTTGCGCGACCTGCTGGCGCAGCGCCGCAGCCTGGTGGCCGAGCAGCGCAAGCAGAGCGGGCAGCGCGGCGGCGAGGCGCCTGAATGAGGCGCTTTGCCGCACGCACAAGGGCGACGTCGGGATCACCTTTTGCCGCTGAAGCCGGCCCCGTCTGACGGATAACGCCGCAGGTCAGCGGGCCAGGCGGCCTTGCCGCGCTGTCATCCCCGTCGGTCAGCGCAAGCGGTCGCCTTGGCCAAACAAGCGCTCCATCGCCACATCGATCACCATGCCGCACAGGCTGTAGATCAGCGAGCCGATCAGGGCGGCGCCAAAGCTGGCCACGCTGAGGCCGCTCAGCACCTTGGCCGCCGACCAGAACATCGCCGCGTTGATCACGAACAGGAACAAGCCCAGCGTGACCACCGTCACCGGCAAGGTCAGCAGCACCAGCAGCGGCCGCACCAGGGTGTTGAGCAGGCCCAGCACCAGCGCGGCGATCATTGCCGAGCCGAAGCTCGCGACGCTGACACCGGGGTACAGATGGGCAACCAGCAGCAGGGCGGCGGCCAGCAACAACCAACGCAGAATGAGTTTCATGCGGCAAGCATACAACCCGACGCACGGCGAAAAGCGGCTGTGGCTCGTACCGCAGGCGGACAGGGCGACGAACGGCGCCCAGCCCTGGGGCACCCTGCAAACGCCGATGTGGTGCGGCAATGACGCATGCGGGCGACAAAAGCGGGTTTCACCGGGGTGGAAACGCGGTTTTACCTGGGAAAACAGCTTCTCACAGGGGGTGGCTGGCAGTACCATTGCGCTCGCAGAGGTCCAGAGAGAAACGCGGGTTCAAGCAGCCCTCGACCCAAGCCTCGGCACATCAACAACTCATGATGGAGAGAATCAAAATGGCAACTGCGAAGACGGCCGCCTCGGCCAAAAAGGCCGCCCCGGCCAAGAAAGCCGCTCCGGCAAAGAAGATGGCTGCGGCCAAGAAGGCGGCGCCGGCCACCAAGGCTGCGGTCGAGACCGCTGCGGCTGCACCGGCCAAAAAGGTCGCCGTCAAGGCCGCTGCCAAGAAGGCGGCGCCCGCCGTCAAGCGCACGCCCAACGCCGCGTTCATGAAAGCCATGACGCCCAGCCCCGCGCTGGCTGCGATCATTGGTGCCACGCCCGTGCCGCGCACCGAGGTGACCAAGAAGGTGTGGGAGTACATCAAGAAGCACAACCTGCAAGACTCGGCCAAGCGCACCATGATCAATGCCGATGCCAAGCTGAAGGAGATCTTCAAGCAGGCGCAGGTGTCGATGTTCGAGATGACCAAGCTGATCAACTCGCACCTGAAGTGATGCCCAGCGGGGCCAGTGGCCCCGCCCGCTTGTGCCTTTGGGCACAAGACCCAAAAGCCGGCGCTCAGCCGGCTTTTTTCATGGTGCGGCGCCTTGGACGGCCGGTCAGGCCGCGGCCATTGCGGTCAGCACCTGCTTGCACCAGGCGCGCAAGCCGTCGGCCTCGTCGATGGCCGGCAGCAAGGCCTGCATCTGCTGCTGCGCCTGACTGGCCGCAGCGTCATTGCCGCCGGCACGGTGGGCCAGCAGCAGCGCCTCGTGCGCGAAGAACAACTCCAGCGCGGCGTCGCTGGCGGCCAGGCCGGCTGCAGCCATCGCCGGTTGGCCCAAGGCCCTGCACATCGCCAGGCATTGGTTGGCGTGCTGCAGTGCCGTGGCGCCCTGGCCGACCGCTGCGTGGCACAGCGCCAGCCGGTACTCGGCCCGCTCGGCGTGCAGCGCGGTGCCGGCATGGCCCCAGGCGCGGCGCGACAGCGCGGCAGCCGCCAGCATCAGCGCATCGCGTGTGTCATCGCCGCGCGCCCCGCTGCACAGGTCGCTGGCCAGGTTGTTGGCCGTGGCCGCAAAGGCCCGGCCGGCGGCGTCGTTGCCATGGCCTGCCGCCAGCGTCTCGTCAGCCAGCAGCAGGGGCAAGGCCGCGGCGCTGCGGCCTTGCAGCGCCATCGCCAGCAGCACGTTTTGCAGTGCACGCCAGCGCAATTCGTCCGGCAGCGGCGGGACAGCTTGACCGGCCAGCACGGCCTGGGCCCAGGCCACGCGCTGCAAGGCGGGCGCCGTGGTGCTGGCCCCCTGCAGCGCAGCGGGCAGGCGCGCCACAAAGTCTTGCAGTCCCGCAGCGTCGGCCAGGTGGCCCAGCCACACATGCTCGGCCAGCACGATGGCAGCGCCGCCATCGGCATCAGCCGGCAAGCCCGCCGCAAGGTCTGCAAGCTCGGCGGCCACCGCCGCAGGCTGCTGCGCGTGGCGGTCCTGCGCTTGGTCAAGCCAGCTTCGAAGTGAAGGCGCTTGGGCTGGCGTCATGCGGCGGCTCGCGCAAACTGGCGGATGCCGGTGGGTCAGCCCACGTGGACGGGCGACTGCAAGCGCTGCTGCAGGAAGTCCAGCCTGTCCTGGCCCCAGAACAGTTCACCGTCGAGCACGTAGCTGGGCGCGCCAAACACGCCCAGCGCGATGGCGCGGTCGGTGTTGTGGTCGTAGGCCTGTTGGGCGGCGGGCAGGCGGGCATCGTCCAGCCGCTGGGCCGACAAGCCCTGCTCGGCCAGCCGCGCGGCCAGTGTCGCGGGGTCGGCGATGTGGCGGTCTTCGACCCACAGCGCCCGCATCAGCGCGCCGGTGAACGCCAGGGCGGCGGCCGTGCCGTCGTGCTGTTGCACCGCGATGATCAAGCGGGCTGCGTCGTCGCCGGGCACCGGAAAGTGCGTGGGCTGCGGGTTCAAGCGCAGGCCCAGGTGCTGGCTGAAGCGGGCCAGCTCAACCAGCCGGTAGGCCTGGCGCTGCGGTGCACGTTTGGGCAGTGGCAGGCCGCCGGACTGCGCAAAGATGCGGCCGTAGTCGGCCGGCAGCAGCTCGATGCGGGCACCCGCCGCCGCAGCGATGTCTTGCAGGCGCTGGTGGCCCAGGTAGGCCCAGGGTGACTGCGGGGCAAAAAAGTAGGCGATCACTGGCGGGCTGGCGGCAGGGGTCATGGCGGGGCTCCTTGAGACTGGCCGGCAGTGTAGGCCGGCGACTGTCGACAAGACCCGTCCACAAGACCGGTTCGCCAGACCCGTCCGCAAACCGCCCCCCGCCGGCCCGGCGGTTCAGCCTTGCGCCAGCAGCAGCTTCAAGAAGCGCCCGGTGTGGCTGCCCTCACAGGCCGCGATGGCCTCGGGTGGACCCACTGCCAATACCCGGCCGCCGCCCGCGCCGCCCTCGGGGCCCATGTCGATCACCCAGTCAGCGGTCTTGATGACGTCGAGGTTGTGCTCGATCACGACGATGGTGTTTCCGGCATCACGCAGCTGGTGCAGCACCCGCAGCAGCAGCTCGATGTCGGCAAAGTGCAGGCCGGTGGTGGGCTCGTCCAGGATGTAGAGCGTGCGGCCGGTGTCGCGCTTGCTCAATTCGAGGGCCAGCTTGACACGCTGGGCCTCGCCGCCTGAGAGCGTGGTGGCACTCTGGCCCAGCGTGATGTAGCCCAGGCCCACGTCCAGCAGGGTTTGCAGCTTGCGGGCCAGCGCCGGCACGGCGGCAAAAAAGCCGCGGGCTTCTTCGACCGTCATCGCCAGCACCTCGCTGATGTTGCGGCCTTTGTAGGCCACCTCCAGCGTCTCGCGGTTGTAGCGCTTGCCCAGGCAGGTGTC
>JBBRZR010000375.1:0-5080 GCA_038236495.1 Burkholderiales bacterium | reverse complement strand
CAAGTGCCGGCCGAGAAATCGCTCGACCCGACCCCAAAAATCGAGCCGGGTTTCCACCGTGCGCCAGCCATGGCCCTCTTCGGGGTAGACCACCCACTCGAACTGGCGGTTGTGCGGCTCGATCGCATCGCGAAACTTCTCGCCGTGCACGATCGGCACCCGCAGGTCCCAGCCGCCATAGGCCATCAGCAGCGGCTGGTGAATGCGGGCGGCGTTCTGCACGGCTGAGATCTGCTTGAACATCGCCGCATCGGCCACCGGGTCACCCAGCAGGGTGGCCAGGCTGTACTTCTTGCCTTCATCGCTGATGTCGCTCCAATCGACGGTGAACATCATCAGCGGGTCAGTCACCCCCAACCAGCTGATGCCGGCGCGGAACAGCTCGGGGTTTTGCAGCAGGCCCATCAGCACCGCGTAGCCGCCGTAGCTGGCGCCGGCAATCGCTATCCGCTTCGGGTCGGCAAAACCCTGGGCGATGGCCCAGCGTGCGCCGTCGGCCAGGTCGCTCTGCATGGCCTGGCCCCATTGCTTCCAGCCGGCCTGGAAGTGCTGGAAGCCAAAACCCGTGCTGCCCCGAAACTCGGGCTGCAGCACCGCGTAACCCCGTGACGCCAAGAACTGCACTTCCGCGTCCCATTGCCAGCGTGCGCCACGCACGTTGGGCCCGCCGTGCACCCACACCACCAGCGGCAGGTTCTTCTTGGCGGCGCCCGGCGGCAGCGTCAGGTAGGCGGGTATCTCCAGCCCGTCGGCAGCCTTGTAGCGCACAAAGTCGGTCTGGCCCATCTGCGCCGGATCGATACCCGGGTGGCTGCTGCCCAGCCGGGTCAGCTTTTTTGTGGCGGTGTTGTAGACGAAGCTCAACATTGGCTGCACATCGGCAAAGGCCTGCACCAGCACAAACGGCGAATCACCCTGCTGCGGCAGGCTCAGCCGGTTGGCGGTGGCCGGCAGCAGCGCATCGATGCGGGCCTGCAGCGCCCGGGCATCGGCATCCAGCCACTGCGTGATCTCGGCGTCGATGGTGTAGCGCAAGCCCAGCAGCTTGTTGCGGCCGGTGATGAACTGCGGCTGCAGATCAAAGCCCTTGACGGCCGCCAGGGGCTTTTCGCTGCGCTGGCCGGTGGCCGGGTCCAGCGTGAACACCGCATCGAAGCCCTGGTGCGGTGCGGTCACGACCAGCGTGCCGTCGGGGCCGATGAAGCGGGGCGACCACGGCGCTTGCATCGGGTCGAACTCCAACAGCCGGCGCCAGGTGCCACCGGGGTCTCGCCACTGCACCGCAGCCCGGTTGTCCCTGCGGGTGGTGACCGCACGCAAATCACCCGCGCTGTCGAATAGCCAGCCAAAGGCATTGATCGGTGCAGGCAGATCTTCGGCGCGGCCGGTCAGGGTGTTCAGGCGCTGCAGCTTGAAATAGTCCACCTTGGTCCGGCTGACCTCCTCGGGCCTGACGACCCAGACGTCGTCACCCTGCAGCAGGCGCTCTGTCGGCAGCAGCTGGGTGCGCCATGGCAGCAGCGGTACACCGTCTTCCCGCTGTTTGGCCCAGGCCAACCCGGTTTCCACCAGTTGGCGGAAGCCACTGCCGTCGGCATTGACGGCAAACAGCCCCGGCCCGGCGTCGATGCGGTTCGGTCCCGTCAGTGGCGGGTGGGTGTCGAACACCAGCCGCCCGCTGTTAACCCAGCGAAAGTCGCCAACATCCACATCACTGAAGTTGGCAACCACGGTCGGCTTCATGGTGTCGAGCGCCACAACCGCCAACCGGGCCTTGCCAAGGTCACCGCTGCGCAACCGCAACGCCACCTGACGGCCATCTGGCGACAACCGGGCGTCGCCCAGCATCGGGTCGGCAAAAAACAGCCTGGCGTCCGGCAGGCGCCGCTCAGCCTGCGGCTGGGCCTGCGCACCGGGCAGCCCGAAGCCACTGGCCACAGCCACGGCCACCAGCAGGGCATTCAGCGCGCGGCGCCGGGCGCTTATGCACCCAAACGCGGTCGCAAACCATCGTGGCGAGATCCCTCGATCGTCCATGGGCAATGTGGATTGGGGCAGTGGCACCCGCATGACGAGGACCTCAAGGTTGCCGCCCAGTTGCGCGGTGGGCCCCCGCGTCGACGGCCAGGTGCCCGAGGGACGAGGGGCGAGAGCACGAGAGGCCGAGAGGCCGAGAGGCGTCACGCTGACAGGACGGCTGAAAAAAAACCCCGCCGCTTGCACGACGGGGCCGAACTTCCCGCAGGGCGGGCCGGGATCAGAACTTGTAGTTCGCACCCAGCAGCACGGTACTGCCCCACTTGATGTACTCCAGCGGCCGGTCTTTGGTGCCGGCATAGGTCTGGTAACCCTCGTTGGTCAGGTTGTTGACCTGCAGCAGCAAGCCCAGTCCCTTGAAGCGGCCTTCGTTGAAGTTGTAGCCCACTTGCGCATCCACCACGCTCTCGCCTACGACATAGCGCAAGGTGCGGCTGCCGTTGAAGTTGCCGATCTCACCGATGTAGTCCGAGCGCTTGCGCTGGCTGATGCGGGCCTCGAACCCGCGGTTTTCGTAGTACACAGTCAGGTTGCTGACGTTCTTCGACAGGCCCGGCAGCGCAATCTCGCCGCTGCCCACACTGCTGGCGCTCTCAGGATCCTTGATCTTGACATTGCTGTTGGTGATGCTGACGCTGGCCACAACGCCAAAGCCCTGCAGCGCTGGCGTCAACAGATTGAAGGGCAGCGATGCCGACAATTCAAGGCCCTGGAGCTTGCCGCCCTGGCCGTTGTAAGGCGCGGTCAAGGTGCCCTTGGACAGAGCCGGCGGATTGCCCGGCTTGGGCACATAGCCGGCGATGAACTGCGAGTAGTCGTAGTCCTTGCCCTGGGTGTAGATGTAGCTCTTCAGGTCCTTGTAGAAGCCGGCCACCGCCACATAGGCCTTGGTGCCGAAGTACTTCTCGTACGACAGGTCCAGCGCATTGGCCTTCCAGGGATCGAGCCGCGGATTGCCACCACTGGCGCCGGGCTTGCCGGTGGCAGCGTCGATGCCGAAGTCCAGTGACGAACGCAACTGGTCAACCCGCGGGCGCGCCATCTGTTGAGCGGCCGCAAAGCGCAAGGTCTGGTCGTTGCCGAGACTGAAAGCCAGGTTCAGGCTGGGCAGCACGTCGGTCGTGGTCTTGCCATCGCTGAAGGGCTTGACTTCCTTGCCTGCGGGGGCGGTACCGTCCCAATAATTGGACGTTGACGACTGCTCCGTGCGAACGATCTGGACGCCCAGGTTGCCGCGCACGCTGGTGCCACCCCAGTCGGTGTCGATATTGCCCTGGACGTAGCCGGTGGCGGTCTTTTCGTACACGTTCCAGGCTTTGGCGATCAGGTAAGCCGCCGCCGTCTCGCTGGGGTTGAAGGTCATGTAGCGGCTGACGGCGCCAGGCACGTTCCACGCCGGAATCATGCCCAGGCCGGCAAAGCCCAGGTTGACCGGTGCGTACTGCAGATCAGGCGCGATCGCGGTGTCGCCCTGTTTACCCACGTCGATATTGCCTTCGGGCTGGCGTTTCTTCTTGGAGCGGTCGGCGTAGTTCAGGCCGACGTTGATATCGGAGAAGAAGCTGCCCACCGCGCCGCTGGTCGGAAACTTGGCACCCAGCTTCAGGCCGGTGAGTTCGTCCTCGACCCTCGGCGTCTTGCCGTAGCCCGAGCCGTAGATCGTGCCGCGCAGAAAGAGCTTGGTCGGGTCGGCGTAGGACAGCGCCGGACTGAAGCTCGAGAAATCACCGCTGCGGACGGTCATGCCCACGGTGTCGTACTGCGGTGACGGCACCAGCTGCGAGTTGTTCTCCAGGCTGGTTTCGTTGCGCGTTGCCTTCGAGTAATTGAGGTCGGCCACCAGGGCGACACCACCCAGCTTGAACTCGTTTTTCCAGCCGGCGGCCTTGATCTCGTCCTCGCGTTTGTTGTACATGCCACGCACCAGCGGGTAGACGCCGCTGACCGTGCCACCGGCGAAGGCGTTGCCCGCGGTATAGGTCGGGCTGGTGAACGCGCACTGCGGATTGCAGGGGTAGTTGCCGTTGTACTGGAGGTTCATCTCCCACTGGTTCGCGGTGTCCTCCTGCGTGGCCTTCGAGGCGAACAGGTCCAGCGTGCTGGTCCAGTCTTTGCTGGCCTTTATCTCGACCGTCGCCATCAGGCCGTCGCGCTTGGTGACGCCGGTGCGGCGCAGCGCCTTCAGGCCGTCGGGCAGCCAGCTGCCGTTGGCCAAACCAGGGCGCGTGAAGTCAGTCTGGGTGTTGTCGACCTGTTTCCAGGGCTCGTAGTAGCCGACCTGCTCTTCCTGCACCGGCGATTCCTGGTGCGCAAAGCCCAGTGCAATGCCCACCGTGCGGTTGGCAAACTGGTCGATGTAGCTGGCGCTGATGCGGTTGCCGTTGTCCTTGGCATTGGCGGCCGCACCCAGCGAGTTCTGCTGGTAGCGTCCGTTGACGGCAATCACCCGGTTGCTGAAGTTCAGCGGCCGCACCGTCTGCATGTCCAGCGTGCCGGACAGCCCCTGGCCAACCAGGTCGGCGTACGGTGTCTTGTAGATGACGACGCCACTGAGCAGCTCGGACGGGTACTGGTCGAACTCGACGCTGCGGTTGTCGCCGGTGCTCACCACCTCACGGCCATTGAGCAAGGTGGTCGCAAAATCCGGCGACAGGCCGCGCACGCTGATCACCTGGGCCCGGCCGGCCACCCGCTGGGCTGACAGGCCCGGCAGGCGGGCAATCGACTCGGCAATGCTGTTGTCGGGCAACTTGCCGATGTCTTCGGCCGAGACCGCCTCGACGATGCCGTCGGCGTTCTTCTTGACCGAGATGGCCGCCTCGATGCCGCGCCGGATGCCGGTCACGACCACCTCCTGTGCGGCCTGCTGGGCCTGCGCCAGCTGGGCTGTGCCCAGCAACAACAGGGCACAGCCTGCCGCCACAGGTTGCAGCCGTAACACCAGCCCCTGCCCCATCGGGCGGCGCGTCGTCGCAGTCTTTGTCATCTCGTGTCTCCTTGCCCGCTTGCCGCTGGCGCCGGCAAGCCACGCCCGTGACCTGCT
>JBBRZR010000374.1:0-5089 GCA_038236495.1 Burkholderiales bacterium | reverse complement strand
GAACTCAGATCGACGTTGGCGTCGGCAGGCCCGCCATCCGGTCGGCCTTGACAAAGAAGCTGCGCGCCAGTGCCACCAGTTGCTTGTCGCTGGGGTGGTCTACCGGCTCGTAGCCCATCAGCCGTGCGGCCACCGCCGGCTGGTGCTTTTCGGCGTAGTGCTTGAAGTCGGCCAGGCTGGTGTTGCTGCCCGTCACCAGTACTTCGCGGATGTCGGCCAGCGCGGCGCAGACCTGGGCGAAAAACTCATGCTGGTCGCGCACCTCGCTGCCGTGTTGGCGGGTCGGGTGGCTGTGCGACTTCACGGACTGGGTCTGCACCTGCTCCGTATCAAACTGCAGCACCTGGGCGCTGTGGTGATCGAGCCAGACAACGGCGTGGAAAAGCGACATGGCATAACTCCTGTTGCGGCCCCGGATGCGGGATGCCAGTGGGGGGAAATCAAAACTGCGTCGAACCTGCTGGCCGGCAGCGCCGGCAAGGCACTGGCGAGAGCAAAAAATGGCGTTACAGCGTTGCGGGCTTGGCCGAGCCGCGCTCTTGCAGCGCCTCGCAAGTCACGCAACGCAGCGCTTGCGGCATGGACTGCAGGCGCGCCAACGCGATGCCCTCGCCGCAGTCGGTGCACAGGCCGTAGCTGCCGTCGGCCAGGCGCCGCAGCGCGTTGTCTATTTCCGTCAGGGTGACGGCGTCGCGGTCGGTGCGGGCAAAGTCGACTTCACGCTCGGCGTCGCGCTGGGTCGCGTCGTCACCGTCCTGCAGCAGCACGTCGCGGGCGTGCTCAGCGCGGCTGCCGCCGCCGAGGCGGGCGCTGCGTTGGCTGTCCAATGTGTTGCGCCGGGCTTGCAAGTCGGCGCCCAGCTGCTGTTTTTGTGCGGGGCTGAGGTGCGGGCTCATGGTCTATCTCCTTTAAGGCATCCTGGCACCGACCGGGGCCGACGGCGTTGACCGGCATCAAGCCCAGGCCAGGGCGGGGTGGGTGCTGCCTACAATGAAAACGCAGGTTGGCACGGTGCGTCGGTGCGCTGACACGCTTTGCTGCCGCCAACCGATCCCGCCCCGCGCCACCGCCATTGCCTCAGCCATTGCCCCCCGCCATGCCCACGTCCGCTCTGCCCCCGACAAATTGCGACGTGCTGGTGGTCGGCGCCGGCCCCGCCGGCAGCGCCTGTGCCCAGTGGCTGGCGCGCCAGGGTGTGCAGGTGGTGCTGGTCGACCAGCAGGCTTTTCCGCGCGACAAGGTCTGCGGCGACGGCCTGATCCCCGACGCCCACCACGCGCTGCAGCGCCTGGGCGTGCACGATGAGGTGATGGCCCGGGCGTTGAGCGTGCCGCACGTGGCCTGCATCGGCCCGCGTGGCGGCCGGGTCGACGTGCCGGGCCAGCTGGCGGTGCTGCCGCGGCGCGAGCTGGACGACATCCTCAAGCGCGCTGCCGAGCGCGCCGGCGCGCAGTTCTTCGCGCCCTGGCGGTTCGAGGCCCCGCTGCTGGCTGGCGCTGATGAGGACAGCCAGGCCACTGTGGTCGGTGCGCGGCTCAAATCCCCCACGCTCGGTCTGTGCGAGGTGCGTGCCCGTTGGGTGGTGCTGGCCACCGGCGCGGTGCCGCGTGCGCTGATGGCCGCCGGCCTGTGCGACCGCCACACCCCCACCGGCATCGCCTTGCGCGGCTATGTGCACCACCCGGCGATGGCCCAGCGCCGCCCGGCGCTGGAGGTGGTGTGGCACAAGCAACTGCGCAAGGGCTACGGCTGGATCTTTCCCGGCCCGGGCGACGTGTTCAACATCGGCGTCGGGCTGGCACAAAGCCACGCCAAGCAGGGGGGTGGCCGCGCCAAGATGGAGGACGTGAACCTGCGTGAGCTGTTTGCAGCCTTCACCCGCGTGTACGCCCCCGCCGGCGAGTTGATGGCCGGCGGCACGCTGATCGGCGAGATCAAGGGCGCGCCGCTGCGCTGCTCACTCGACGGCGCGCGGTTCTCGCGGCCCGGCCTGCTGGTCACCGGCGAGGCGGCGGGCAGCACCTATGCCTTCACCGGCGAGGGCATCGGCAAGGCGATGGAGACCGGCCTGCTCGCCGCCGAGGCGCTGACCGGCACGCAGGCCCAGGGCGCTGCGACGCCGGCCGCCCCCGCCGCGGACGACGCCGCGCTGCGGGCTGGCTACGGGGCGGCACTGCTGGCGTTGAAACCCCGGTTCGACCTTTACCAGCGCGCCAGCCGGGTCAACGACCACCCCTGGCTGACCGACCTGTTGATCTGGCGCGCCCAGCGCAGCGAGCGCATCCTGCGCGGCATGTCGCGGGTGCTGGACGAAACCGGCAACCCCGGCAGCCTGGTGTCGCTGCGCGGCCTGTCACGCCTGCTGCTGCCGGGCCGCTAGAAGACGCCCCATGTGCCAGCTGCTGGGCATGAACGCCAACACGCCGACCGACGTGATGTTCTCGTTTGCCGGCCTGGCCACCCGCGCCGACGAGCACAAGGACGGTTTTGGCATCGCCTTTTTCGAGGACCGCGGCGTGCGCCTCTTCGTCGACCCCGAGAGCGCCCGCGCCTCGCCAGTGGCCGACATGGTCAAGCGCTACCCGATCAAGAGTGGCAACGTCATCGCCCACATCCGCAAAGCCACGCAGGGCCAGGTGGCCCTGCAAAACACCCACCCCTTCGTGCGCGAGCTGTGGGGCCGCTATTGGGTGTTTGCCCACAACGGCGACTTGAAGGGCTTTGCACCGCGCCTGCACGGCGCTTTCCGCCCGGTCGGCGACACCGACAGCGAGCTGGCCTTTTGCTGGCTGATGCAGGAGCTGGCCAAGGCCCATGCGTCGGTGCCGTCGATCGACGAGCTGCGCTGCACGCTGGCCGAGCTGCTGCCGCGCCCGGCGTCGCACGGCAGCTTCAACTGCCTGCTCAGCAACGGCCAGGCGCTGTGGGCGCACTGCAGCACCCAGCTGCACTGGTTGGAGCGGCGCCATCCCTTTGGCGCTGCGCACCTGGCCGACGACGACCTGAGCGTCGACTTTGCCGCGCTCACCACGCCGGGCGACCGGGTGGCGCTGGTGGCCACCCAGCCGCTGACCCGCGGCGAGACCTGGACCGCCTTTGCGCCTGGTGAGTTGCGGGTGTTTGTGGGCGGGCAGACGCCGGCCGGCCCAGCCGGGTAGTTCGCCAGATATGTCACGCGGCAGCGCGCTGACCCTTGATGCCAGACCCCCGAATCGGGGGAGTGCAGCCGCTTCGGCTTGTTCACCGCTGGCGCATCGTCTAGCATCCCCTTCAACTTTGTCTGGACGGGATGGAATGATGAAAACAGCAATTTGGATGGGCTTGGTCGCGACGCTGGGTCTGGTCGGCGGGGCTTCGGCGCAGACCGCTTGCCCCTGTGGCGGCGGCGGGATTCAGCGCGCCGATGTGGCGCTGCTGGTCACGGGCAAGACCGCCTGCGCCATGCGCGGCAACGACAAATGGCAAGAGTTTCACCAGGCTGGCGGCAGCCTGATCGACTACAAGCTTGGCCCGGGCAGCACGACCGATCCGTCGGAAAAGGTTGGAACCTGGCTGGCCGGCGTGGCTTCGCGCACCAACCCGCAGCCCACCGTGACCTACAACTACGGCTCCGGTGGCACCTACGCCTACGCGATCTGCGCCCCCAACACCACGACCGCCGGCCCGTTCCTGTTCTGCAACATCAGCACCAAGGAACAAATCAATCCGGTGACGCTGAAAGCGGGCCAGGGCCCCTGCTAGTGCCCGCACCGTGCGGCGCCTTGGGGCCATGTGGCCGCCTGAAAATGGCCTGCGGACAGCGTGGGCACACCAAAACCCAGTGCCTGCGCACTGGGTTTTTTGCTGCCTGCAGCCCCTGAACCCCTGGCCATGGCCCTGAACCGTGCCCGGCCGGGCTGGGCCTTGTGCCTGGGCTGGTTGACTTTTGTGGTCTACGGCAGCCTGCTGCCGTTCGACTACCACCCGCTGCCGATCGATGCGGCGCTGGCCCGCTGGCAAGCGCTCCCGTTCCTGCACCTGGGCGTCGAGTCGCGCGCCGACTGGGTCGCCAACGGCGTGCTGTATGTGCCGGTGGGTCTGCTGCTGGCGCAGTGCCTGCGGGCGGCCTGGGGTGACCGGGTGCTGGCGCGCGGCCTGGCGGCGCTGTCGGCGCTGGCCCTGGGCTGCGGCCTGGCGGTGGCGGTGGAGTTCAGCCAGCTGTTCTTCCCGTCCCGCACGGTGTCGCAAAACGACGTGATGGCCGAGTGCCTGGGCACGCTGGTCGGTGTGCTGGTGGCGCCGCGGGTCGGCCGCTGGGCCGATGCGCTGCGCCTGGCCTGGACGCAAGACGGCCAGCGCCTGCTGCCACGCCTGCTGGAGGGCTATGCCGCGGCCTACCTGCTGCTCAGCCTGTTCCCCTACGACCTGCTGCTGTCGGCAGCCGAATGGCAGGACAAGCTGGCCTCGGACAACTGCGGCTGGTGGCTGGCGCCCGCGTCGAGGCAGCGGGGCTGGCTGCTGGGTGTGCTGCTGGGTGCCGAGGTGGCACTGTCGGTGCCGGTGGGCCTGTGGCTGGCCTGGCGGCGTGCCCTGCGCCATCCGGCGCCAAGCCGGCATCCCCTGCAGCCGCTGAGGCCAGCGCCGCCACGGCTGGCAGGGGCACTGCTGGCCGGCGCCGGCCTGGGCCTGTTGATCGAGGGCGGCCAGCTGGCCATCGCCTCGGGCATTTCACAAGGGTTTTCGGTGTTGACGCGCGCGGTCGGCGTGGCGATCGGCGCGCAACTTGGCAGCGTGTTGCTGGCGCATCTCTCGGGCCAGCGCAGCGCCAGACACTGGGTCCACACCTGGCGGCGGGTCGCGCCGGGGCTGGCGCTGCCCTACCTGGGGCTGCTGGCCGGTGTCAACGGCTGGGGGTCGCAAACCTGGGGCGGCCCGGACACCTGGCAGACCCAGTGGGCCGAGCTGCACCTGATGCCGTTCTGGTACCACTACTTCACGACCGAGGCCGAGGCGGTGTTCAGCCTGGGCAGCGTGGCGCTGATGTACCTGCCGGTGGCCGCCCTGCTGGGCACGCTCAGGGTGCGGGTGGCCGGGGTGGTGCTGGCAGCCG
>JBBRZR010000373.1:0-5146 GCA_038236495.1 Burkholderiales bacterium | reverse complement strand
TGCGGTCGCCCCCGCGCCGGACGTGCGCGCCTACGCCCTGAACGCCGCCTCACGCCGCCTGCTGACCGACCTGCGGGTCTGGGACGCGCTGCCGGCCGACGCCGTGACGCCTGTGGACGACATGCACATCGAGGGCGACGCCCCCGGTGGGGCCCTCGATTTTTCAGCCTGGCGCCAGGGCACCGAGGCGCTGGCCTGGATCGTCGATGCCGCTGCGCTGGACGCCGCGCTGCACACGGCGGCCCGTTTTGCACCGCACCTGGCCTGGGTTGCCGATGGCTCGCCGGAGGCAGCCGGCGCCGCGCTGACGGTGCTGGCCGAGGGCAAGACGTCCGCCACCCGGCAGGCGCTGGGGGTGCGGTTTGTTCGCCACGCCTACGGCCACACCGCGTTGGCGGCGCGCCTGGTGTCCGATGCGCCGCACCTGAACCTGGCGCGGCAGTGGTTCCGCTCGCCCGACGTGCTGGCGTTGCTGCCGTTCGACCGGCCCGAGCCCGGCCGCAGCTGCGCGTTGGTCTGGTCGCTGCCGACCGAGCGCGCCCAGGCGCTGCTGGATGCGCCGGTGGCCGAGTTCGAGGCAGCGCTGAACGAGGCCACCTCAGGCGCAGCCGGCCAGCTTCAACTGGCCGGCGAGCGCGCCGCCTGGCCGCTGGCGCTGGCCCAGGCCGACCGGCTGTGCGGCCCGGGCTGGGTGCTGGTGGGTGACGCGGCCCACCTGGTGCACCCGCTGGCTGGCCAGGGTTTGAACCTGGGCCTGGCCGACGTGGCGGCGCTGGCGCGCCAGATTGCGGCACGCGAGGCCTGGCGCAGCCTGGGCGACGAAACCCTGCTGCGCCGCTATGGGCGTGAGCGTGCCGGCCCGACCCGGGCAATGGCGCTGCTGACCGACGGTCTGCTGCACCTGTTCGCCCAGCCCCAGCCCGGCCTGCGGGAACTTCGCAACCGCGGCATGACTCTGCTCAACCACCTGACACCGATCAAGCGCCTGCTGACCCAGCGTGCGCTGGATGCCTGATTTTCACGCTGGACTCCACCCTGGACCCCCGATGACCTCCTCCATGCCCACCCGTGTCCGCCTGGCCAACGCGCTGTTGACCGCGCTGCTGGCCGGCTTGCTCAGCAGCGCAGCGCTGGCCGACGAGGCGGCGATCCGCAAGAACCTGGCCGAGCGGCTGCCCAACTTCCCGAAGATCGACGAGGTCATCAAGACGCCGATGGCCGGTCTGTACGAGGTGCGGCTGGGCACCGACATCGTCTACACCGACGAGAACGGCAACTACCTGATCCAGGGCGCGCTGATCGACACCAAGAGCAAGGCCGACCTGACCCAGGCCCGCATCGACAAGCTCACCGCCATCGACTTTGCCAGCCTGCCGCTCAAGGACGCGGTGCTGGTCAAGCAGGGCAACGGCGCCCGCAAGGTGGTGGTGTTTGCCGACCCGAACTGCGGCTACTGCAAGCGGCTGGAAAAAGACCTGCTGGCGCTCAAGGACGTGTCGATCTACACCTTTCTCTACCCGATCCTGGGGCCCGATTCCACCGTCAAGTCCAAGGACATCTGGTGCGCCAAGGACCCGGGCAAGGCCTGGCGCAACTGGATGGTGGACGGCCAGGCGCCGGCCAAGATGATGGGCAACTGCGACGTGGCCGCGCTGGACCGCAACACCGAGATGGGCCGCAAGTTCAAGGTGCAGGGCACGCCGGCCCTGGTGTTCGAGGACGGCAGCCGCGCGCCTGGCGCGATCCCTGCCGCGCAGATCGAGTCCCGCATGGCGGCTGCGGCCAAGAAGGGCTGATCCAGCGTTGATCACCGGCGCTCCCGCGCAAGGCTGCGCGGCGCCATCCCCCGGGCTGCGTCTTCGGCCCGGTCCGCGGCGACAATCGCCGGCCATGAGCCACGCTGCCCCGGTCTACCAGCCCCCCTTGTCCGACACCGCCCGCCTGCTGGGCAACCTGGGGCTGCTGCCCTTTGTGCTGGGTGCGGCGGTGGTGTGGATGGCGCTGGCGTCCGACCTGCACGGCTTTGTCACGCTGGCCCTGTCGGCGTATGCCGCGATCATCGTGTCCTTCCTGGGCGGCATTCACTGGGGCCTGGCGTTTCGCCTCAGTGCGCCGCCGGCCTCGCTGTTCATCTGGGGCGTGGTGCCGTCGCTGGTGGCTTGGTTGGCGGTGCTGATGCCGCCCCATGCCGGTCTGGTGCTTCACGGCGTGATGCTGCTGGCCTGCTACGCGGTGGACCGCCGCGTCTACCCGGTGCAGGGCGTGGCGCACTGGCTGACGTTGCGGTTCCGTTTGTCCGCAGTGGCGTCTCTTTGCTGCTTCCTGGGCGCTGCCGGCACCTGACCGGCCCGGCCTGAACGCCCTCGCCATCCGCACAGCGCCGGCCAGCGGCACTGCCGAGCTCTCAACAACAGCCCCAGCGCAACGATGATCCTCTACCGCGTCGAGCTCGATGACCTGCACAGCCACCACTACCAGGTCACGCTCACGGTGCCCCGGCCGGCGGCCGAGCAGCAACTGGCGTTGCCGGTGTGGATTGCCGGCAGCTACATGGTGCGCGAGTTCGGCCGCCACCTGTCCGGCCTGAAGGCGCAGCAGGCGCAGCGTGAGCTGCCGGTCGAGCAACTCGACAAGACCCGCTGGCAGGTGCGCTGCAGCGGGCGCGGCGCGCTGGTGCTGCGCTACCGGGTGTATGCCTTCGACACGTCGGTGCGGGCGGCGTTTCTGGATGCAGCGCGGGGGTTTTTCAACGGCAGCAGCCTGTGCCTGCGGGTGCTGGGCCGCGAGCACGGGCCGCACCGGCTGCAACTGGGCCGTTTGCCGCCGGGCTGGCAGGTCGCCACAGCCATGACACCCACTTTCAAACCGGCGACGGCTGAGGCCAGCGCCCCGGCCCGCATGGCGCTGGCGTTTGACGCCGCCAACTACGACGAGCTGGTGGACCACCCGGTCGAGCTGGGCCGGTTCTGGCGCGCCAGCTTCCAGGCCGGTGGGATACCGCACGAGCTGGTGGTGGCCGGTGCCTTGCCGGGCTTCGACGGCCAGCGCCTGTTGGCCGATACCCGGCGCATTTGCGAGCAGCAGATCGCCCTGTGGCACGGTGCTACGTCCGGCGGTGAGCCGAACAGCCCGCCGCCGTTCCAGCGCTACGTCTTTTTGCTCAACGCGGTGGCCGACGGCTACGGCGGGCTGGAGCACCGCGCCAGCACCGCCCTGATCGCCGCCCGGCGCGACCTGCCGCGCGAGCGGGTAGACCCGCTGGCCAATGGCGACGGCTACGTCACGCTGCTGGGGCTGATCAGCCACGAGTACTTCCACACCTGGAACGTCAAGCGACTCAAACCCGCCGAGCTGGTGACGCTGGACCACCAGCAGGAAAACTACACCCGGCTGCTGTGGTTTTTCGAGGGCTTCACCTCCTACTACGACGACCTGATGTTGCTGCGCTGCGGCCTGATCGACGCCGAGCGCTACCTCAAGCTGCTGGCCAAGACGATCAATGCGGTGGCGGCTACGCCGGGCCGGGCGGTGCAAAGCGTCGCACAGTCCAGCTTCGACGCCTGGGTCAAGTACTACCGAACCGATGAAAACACGCCCAACGCCACCATCAGCTACTACCTCAAGGGCGCGCTGGTGGCGCTGGCCTTCGACCTGACGCTGCGCGGCGAAGGCGCCAGCCTGGACGACGTGATGCGCGGGCTGTGGCAGCGCGCCGGCGACGCCGAACCTGGCGCTGCGGGTGCGGCATCGACCGGTGACCGCCCCATCACCGAGCAGGACATCGCCGCCGTGTTGGCCCAGGTCGCCGGCCGGCCACTGAGCGATGAACTGCGCGACTGGGTGCACGGCACCGACGAGCTGCCGATTGCCGACCTGCTGCAGGCCGCCGGCGTGCAGCTGCGGCCCGAGCGCAGCGGTTTTGCCGCGGCGCTGGGCCTGCGGCTGAGTGAAGGGCCGGTCAGCGGTGTGCAGGTCAAATCGGTGCTGGACGGCGGTGCGGCGGCCCTGGCAGGCGTGTCGGCGGGCGACGAACTGCTGGCGGTGGACGGCTGGCGCATCCGCCGGCTCGACGAGGCCTTGTCCTGGGTGGCACGCGACCAGGCGTTTGATCTGTTGCTGGTGCGCGACCAGCGGGTGCTGACGCTGCGCCTGCGGCCCGACCTGGCGGCTCCGCTGGCCGACACCGTGTCGCTGCACCTGCAGGACAAGCCGGGCCGGGCGGTGGCCAGCCGCCGCCGCGCCTGGCTCGGGGCCTGAGGTGGCGCCGCCCGCAGCCGGCGGGCCGGTGGCCGGGGCTGAGCAGCGGGCGGGGCGTTCGCTGACGCGGCGGCGGCGTGCCGGCGTCTGGGCATTGACCCTGGCCGTGTTGGGCCTGCACGTCTTGCTGGCCAACCGGGTGCTGGAGCAGCGCATGGGCTGGGGCTCGGGCGACAAACCACCGCCGCGCATCGAGGTGGCTTTTGTGCGGGAGCTGGCTGCCGCCGCACCGCCCGCTGCCGCAGCGCCGGCGCCACCCCCTGCGCCGCCGGCCCGGCTGCCGGCGCTGGCAGCGCGGGCCAAGGCGGCGGCGTCTGCGCCTGCAGCGGCCACCGAGACAGCGACACTGCCCGCGCCGGCAGCATCCGACCCGTTGCCGGCCCTGGCTGTGGCCGAGCCGCCGCCACCCTTGCCGGCCTTGATCCCACCGCCTGCCGAGCTGCCTGCGGCCCTGGCCGCCGCTGCGGCCTCCGTGCCGTCCGCCACACCCAGCATCACACCCACCACCACAACCGCCACCACGCCTGCCGTCGCTGTGCCGCAGATCGCAGCGGCCTCCGCCGCCCGCTTCGACTGGCCGCCGTCCACCCGCATGAACTACCGGCTCAGCGGCAACTACCGCGGCCCGATCGAGGGCGACGCGCAAGTTGAATGGCTGCGTGAGGGCAGCCGCTACCAGGTGCGCATGTCCACCTCGATCGGGCCGGTGCTGTCGCGCAACATCACCAGCGAGGGCGAGCTGACCGAGACCGGTCTGGCACCGCGCCGCTTCGATGGCGAGCAAAAAGTGCTGTTCCGTGCGCCCAGGCGCTGGTCGCTGCGCTTCGGGCCCGAGCGCATCCTGCTGGCCGATGGCCGAGAGATACCCACCTTGCCCGGCGCGCAGGAC
>JBBRZR010000372.1:0-5197 GCA_038236495.1 Burkholderiales bacterium | reverse complement strand
GCCTCGGCGCCCACCATCCGGGCCGAGCGCACGTCGATCTTGGGCTGGTAGTGCAGCACCAGCTCGTTGCGCTCGATCGCCTTGTGCAACGCGCTCTCCAGCTCAAGCTTCTCGCGGCCGCGGCCCGCCAGCATCGGGCTGTACACCGCAGCGTTGTTGCGGCCGGTATTCTTGACCGAGTACATCGCCACGTCCGCATTGCGCATCAGGTCGGCCACTGACTGGCCGTCCACCGGGTACATCGAGATGCCCACGCTGGCAGTGACAAAGCACTCTTGACCGCCCACCCAGACCGGCTCACGCATGGCCTCCAGGATGCGTTGCGACACCCGCTCGGCGTCGGCCTCGTCGGCCACCTCGGGCAGCAGCGCGATGAACTCGTCGCCACCCAGCCGGCCCACGGCCTCCAGCGACCGGTGGCTGCGCACGCCGGCGGTCTCCAGCGCGGTGTCCATCACCTGGTCGCTGTGGCGCACGCAGCCGCGCAACCGCCGGGCCACCTCGACCAGCAACTCGTCGCCGGCAGCATGGCCCAGTGTGTCGTTGATGACCTTGAACCGGTCCAGGTCGATCAGCAACATCGCGGCCTGGTGACCGAGGCGCCGGGCGTGGTCCAGCGCACGCTCGGTGCGCCAGATCAACTGGCGCCGGTTGGGCAGGCCGGTCAGCGCGTCGAAGTTGGCGAGGTGGCGGATACGGTCTTCGGCCACCCGGCGATCGGTCACGTCCTGAACGATGCCGGTGTAACCGACGGCATGGCCGTGCTCGTTGAACTCGGGCTCGGCCTCGATGTGCACGATGCGTTGCCGGCCATCGGGCATCTCGACCGGCACGTCGATCGCCAGCACGGTGCTCTGGGTCTGGACCTCGGCCAGCAAGCGGGTCATGCCGCGTCGCTCGGGCATGGGCACCATGCGCACCAGCCGGCGCAAGGTCACGACTTCTTGCGGGCCCAGGCCAAAAACCCGCAGCGCTTCAGGTGCCAACGCCAGGCTCGCACCCGCAACGGCGCCAAAACTGGCCCCGGACCGGCCGCCGGCGGCGGCTTGCGCTGCCGCCACCGCCGCAGCGGCCGCTGCCGGCCCGCCAGCGCTGCGCCAGTCGAAACTGCCCATCCGGGCCAGATCCTGCGCGCGCGCCAGCTTGCTCTTGCTACGTTCCAGCTCAAGCCGGGTGCGCGACGAGCGCAGCAGGTTGCGCAAGCGGCCGGCCAGCAGGCTCCATTGGGTGCTCTTGACCAGAAAGTCGGTGGCACCGACCTGGTAGGCCCGGTTGATCGAGGCCTCGTCGTCCAGGCCGGTCAGCATCAGCACCGGCATGTGCTCGAAGCCTGCGAGGGCGCGCAGCGCCTGGCAGGTGGCAAAGCCATCGAGGCCGGGCATCATCGCGTCGAGCACCACGATGTCGGGCGTCCACTCGTCCAGCATCGCCAGCAGCTGCTCACCGCTGGCGGCCTCGACCAGCTCGAAGCCACGCTCACGCAGCGCTTCGGCCGTCAACAGCAACGTCACCTCGTCGTCATCGACCAGCAACACCCTGGACCGCCCTGCGGCGTCACTGGCGTCAAAGTCATGGGGCAGGCTCATTGCGTTTGTGAATTACTGGACGGACAACAGTTGCAGGACAGCGGCATCAACCCGGGCCGCTTCGATCACCAAGTCGTCAAGTATGAGGGGCAGACCGTCCCACCTGTCCTCACGCAACGCCAGTTCGGCTGCGCCGCACAGCGCCGACAGGTCAAGCGCTCCGACGCTCGCTGAGGACGATTTTAAGGTGTGGGTCACCAGTTTGAGGGTGTTGGGGTCAACCGGCGCACGGGCAGCGCGCAGCTGCGGCAGCAATCGCGCCAATGAGCCCCGGTAGGCGGTCAAGACCCGGGACATGAGTTTGCTCGCCCCCGTGGGGTCAAGTTGGGCCAGATTGGCCAAGGCTTGCGGATCCAGCACCCGCGGACCCGACGGGGCGGCTTTGCCGTTGGCAACATCTGTAGCGTCTGGCAATGAAGTTTGTTCTGTCATTTCAAGGCAATCTCGGGGTACTTGAACGCCCGCATGCCTATTCTTTCAGGCAAAGACGGGTCTGAGCATCCACTGGCGGAGGCAAGGCGTCAATCAGGAGTGCTTGACACTGGGGTACGAGAAATTCCTCAACATGCCGTTCAGGCCCCAACGGCGGACGGGTCGGCGACAGCAGGGTCATGCGGGGGAGGGGGGGCTTCGAGCATCCGGTTCTGCGCAGCACAAAGGCGCTGCCGCAACGGCCTTTCGACGCACCTCGCCGCAACTTGAGCGCTGGGGCAGCGCCGGCACGGTAGCTACACCCTGCATCCGTACAATCCTGGGCATGTCGCGCGACCGCGAAGCCGGCGGCCCTGCGCACGGCAGCCCCCTCCCTGCCCACTGGCCGATCCTGCCGCTGGCGTTGTTGGTCATCGCCTTGCTTGCCGCCTTGCTGGCCGCCCAAACAACCCAGCCATCCTGGCTTTTGGCCCTGGCACTGCTGCTGGCCAGTGCAGGTGCGATGCTGTGCGGCGCCTTCTGGAGCCGTCAACACCAGCAGGCCCGCCTGCACGACGCCCGACTGCAAAACCAGTTGATGGGCCAGTTGCTCGACGTCTGGAGCTGGCAGACCGATGCCGAGCACCGGCTCGTCCGGTTGGCACCACCGCAAGGCGCACCGGCGTCGGCCTGGGTGGCCGGTGCCTCCAGCGGCGAGTTGCTGTGGCAGCGTTTCAACGATGCGGCGCAGACCGTGCAAGCCCGCCTGCAATCGCAGCGGCCGTTGGGCGAGCTGGTCGTGCTGCAGAACCTGCCCGACAACCCGTTTGCGCCGCGCCGCTGGCGCTTGCGCGGCCTGCCGCGATTTGACAGCCGGGGCCGCTTTGCCGGCTACCTGGGCATGGCCTGGCCCACCGAACAGGACGACGCCCGCCGCACCGCCCAGCAAGGCCTGGAGACCTTGCTGCTGCAGGGACCGGCGCCGCTGTGCCTGGCGGGCCGCGCAAGCGATGGCCAGGGCTGGGTGCTGCAGCGTGCCAATCCTGCCGCCTGCAGCCTGTTGGGCCTGGCCTGCGCGCCTGACGGCCGGCAACCCTGGGACCAGGTGCTGACCGGCTTGCCCGACGGTCTGCGCCAGCGGGTGATGGGCCTGGCAGCCGGCCAGGCCTTGGATGCCGAGGGCTGGCGCATCCGGCTGGACGGCATCGGCGAGCCGCCGGCCGGCACCGACACCCAGTGCACCGGCTTGCTGCTGTCGCTGGCGCCGCACGCCGCCCATGCCGAGAACAACACCGAGAACAGCGCGGTGGCGGCCGAACAGGCGGCCTTCAGCTACACCATCTCGCACGACCTGCGGGCGCCGATCCGGGTGATCGAGGGCTTTGGTCGCATCCTGAAGGAGGATTACGGCACGGCCATCGACCGCGTCGGCCGCGACCACCTCGACCGGATGATGGCGGCGGCGGCCCGCATGAACCACATGATCGACGCGCTGCTGTCGCTGTCACGCCTGTCGACCCAGCCGTTGGCGCACCAGCCGGTCAACCTGTCGCAGCTGGCGCAGTGGGTGATGGACGATCTGCAACGCGGCGCGCCCGAGCGCCAGGCCAGCGTGCTGATCCAGCCGGGCATGACCGCGCAGGGCGACCCCACGCTGCTGCGCATGGCGCTGGAGAACCTGCTGGGCAATGCCTGGAAGTACAGCGCCCGGGTCGCGCTGGCCGATATCCGCTTCGAGCTGACCGAGCAAGCCGGCCGGCCGGTCTACCGGGTCAGCGACAACGGCGCGGGGTTCGACATGCGCTTTGCCGACCGCTTGTTCGGCGTGTTTCAGCGGCTGCACAGCGGCAGCGATTTTCAGGGCACCGGCGTCGGCCTGGCGTCGGTGCGGCGCATCATGCGGCGCCACGGCGGCGAGGTCTGGGCCGAGGGCGAAGTCGGCAAGGGTGCCTGTTTCTACTTCAGGCTCAAGGGCTGAGGGGCTGAGGGGCTGAGGGGCTGAACGGCTGAGCGGCTGAACGGCTGAACGGCTGAACAGTGTCAGTCGAGCTGACCCGGCCGGGCCAGCAGCTCCACCGCATCCACCAGCCGCCCGGCCTGGTCGGCCAGGCTGCGCTGCTCGTCGGCGGCCAGCTTCTGCAGCCGCGCCAGCGCCTGACCGCGCTGCAGCGAGTAGCGGTGCATCAGCACACCCACCGCCATCGGCACCAGGTCGTCGCCCAGCACACGTGCAGGCGCCGCAGCCGACACGCGTGCCGGCACGGGCGCTGAAACGGCGGCCGCGCCACGCGCCGGCAGGTTGCCGAAGGCCGCGGCCACGGTCGGCAGGATCTGGCCGATGTCGAGCGGCTTGACCAAGTAGGCCAGCGCACCCAGCGCCTTGACCTTCTGCACGGTGTCGTCGTCGGCAAAGGCCGACAGGAACATGAACGGCACATGCAACTGGTCGCGCAGGTAGGCGGCGACGTCGAACCCGCTCATGCCCTCCATGCGGATATCGAGCAGCGCCAGGTCGGGCTTGTGCTCACGCGCCAGCAGGATGGCGTCGTCGCCGTTGTCGGCATCGATCACGTCGTAGCCGGCCTGCGCCAGGCCGTGGGTGACGGTCGCCAACACCAGCCTGTCGTCATCGACCACCAGGATCTTGCCCTTGGCGGTCGACTTGTCGGCTGCCACGCCCTTGTCCGCTACCGTGCCCATGTCTGCCATCAGGTTCACCCGCTGCGCATCGAAACCCGATTGTCGCCTGTGCCGGTTTGGCGGCCCGCTCATGAGTCAACGCTGGGCCTCTCCCGAGTGGACTCTTGCCACTCGGGGGGGGCAGCGGCGGGCGTTTTGCCGCCGCCCTGGGCGCGCTCAGCGGCCTGTTGCTGCCGGCTCAAGGCGGATCACAGCGGCTCCAGCAGCGTGATGCTGGGTGGCACCAGCACGATGCGCGCCTCCACCTCGACCCCCATCTGCGCCAGCGTCAATGTGGCCGTGCGGCGCGGCAACAGCGCCCGCACCAGGCCCAGCCCGGACACCCCCGGCGGCACCTGGGCCAGGCTGAAGCCGGCACACAGCTGACCCGGGTTGTGGATGCTGATCGCCAGCCGGGCCTCGTCGCAGTGCAGCACGATGCGGATTTCACCCGGCGCGCTGTGCTTGATGGCGTTGGTGAGCAGCTCGTTGATGGTCAGCGCGATCGGGATGGACTCGGC
>JBBRZR010000371.1:0-5230 GCA_038236495.1 Burkholderiales bacterium | reverse complement strand
GTGGCGGTATTGCACCCGGGCGCGCCCATCCAGCACCTCGATGCGCTCGAAGCGCTGGCGGCCGTCGCAAATGTGGGTGACGCGGGAACTCGACACCACGCCACCGGCGCTGAACACCAGTGTGCCCTGGTAGCTGGTGTTGGCGGCGGCTTGCTGGATGCGCGTCAGCCAGTGGTTGCCATCCACCAGCGACAGCGCCGAGTTGCCCGTGCCAGCGTGCACGGTCTGGGCCATTGCCTGCGCCACAGCGCCCAGCAGACCCAGGCCCAGGCTCGCGTGCAGTCCCAGCCGGGTCAGCGCACGCCGGCCATGGTCAATCATCAGCGTCACTTGGACTCGAAGACGATCTGCACGCGGTGCTCAGCCCCGCCAGCGGCCACCACACCATTGGACAGCGAGCGGTGGGCCTCCAGGTAGCGGTCCAGACCGGGGTTGCGAACCAAGGCGCCTGAGGCCAGGGTATCCGACGCCAGGACCACACCCTCACGACCCACCGCCGGCGCCTTGGCCAGCACGGCGCCGCCGCCCGCATCGGGTGAAAACACGCGGGTCACCACCAGCAATCCGGCGACGGCAACAAAGCCTGCCGCGACGGCAGCCGGCGCCATCCACCAGCGCGCAGACCGGGCAACCGCCCTGCCGCTGGGCGCCGCGGGCAAGGGCAAAGACCGCAAGGGCGCCGGGGACAGCGGCACCGCCTCGTGCGCCAGCTTCAGGCGCAGCGCCTGCAAAAAGGCTTCATCGCGTGCCGGCGCCAGCGCCAGCTCATCGGAGCGCAGCACGTCACCAATCAGGTGGTAGGCATGCCACGTAGCACGGGCGTCAGCGTCCTGCCCCCAATAGGCACAGACCTGCTCGACGCTGCCCGATGCGGGATCTCCCGCCGCCTCGCCGTCCATCAGCACCGACAAACTGCGCCGCAACGCAGCCGACGCCTCAGTCCCGTTCACGCTATCGCTCATAAGACTCCATCCGACAGGCCAACCCGACCTAACACCAGCATTCCGTCCGCCCACCGCCCCAGCGCATCCCGTTGCAAGCGGTGATGCGCCACACTCACCCCGTACCAAACGGCTTGGCCTACCACCGCTCACCTACACGGGTATCAAGCAGGGGCCGCAAGCGCAGGGCAATCGCCTCACGGGCGCGGAAGATGCGCGAGCGCACCGTGCCGATCGGGCAGTTCATCATGTCGGCGATTTCCTCGTAACTCAAACCTTCGATCTCGCGCAAGGTGATGGCCTGACGCAAATCCGGAGACAGCGCGTCGATCGCCGCATTGACGGTCTGGGCGATCTCCTTGCTGGCCAGCAAAGATTCGGGTGTCGAGCCGTCAGTTAGTTCGCGCTCAACGCGGGAAGTTTCATCATCGTCGTCATTTGATCCACTCATGCCGGATTCATACACCAACGGATCACGCTTGAGGCCGACCAGCGCCTTCTTGGCGGTGTTGACAGCGATGCGGTAGAGCCAGGTGTAGAAAGCCGCGTCACCCCGAAACTGCGGCAACGCGCGGTAGGCGCGGATGAAGGTCTCCTGCGCGATGTCCTGGACCAGATCGACGTCGCGCACCATGCGTGCGATCAGGCGCTCGATGCGGCGCTGGTATTTGATCACCAGCATTTCGAAGGCGCGCTGGTCGCCACGCTGGGCACGCTCTACCAGTTGGACGTCGCTGTCGTCGGTGCTCATCGCGCTGTGCTCACAGGTCCGGCCGGTCTGGCGCGGGTCTGGCGGGCTGCGGTACGGCCGGGCCAGCCTGGGTCAGCAACGCGAGCCGCAGGCCATGCCAGGCCGGGCCGACGCAAACTGCACGGACCACCTGCCAGCGGGTTGGGCCGACCTCGGTCTGCAAGCGCAACAGCATCCATGCGCCGAGATCCAGGGCCACCCCGACCTGCCTGATCGGTACCCGCAGCACCGGGCCGGTGGGGCTGGTCGGCGTGGCGCCGCTGCTTGGCCGCGTGATCAAGGCCCAGCTTGCACCGTCCCAGATCAGGTGCGCGCCATCGGCTGGCAAAGCCCGCCTCGCCAGCCAGGCGCCGGATGCCGTCGCTGCCCCGATCCAGGCCAGGCCCGCCAGGCATGCAGGCCAAGACGGGCCAACACCGGCCTGCAGGCCCATCCAAGCCGCCAATGCCGTGGCAGCCAACGCATGGACGCCAGAGATCACGACGCACTCAAACCCTTGGGTGTCCAGCGCTGCAGACACGGCCGGCGCGGTGCGCATCGCCGCAGGCGGCCGTGCTCACACCCGGCGCAGAACCAGCGTGCCGTTGGTGCCGCCGAAACCGAAGTTGTTCTTGACGGCCAGATCGATCGGCATGTCCCGCGCCGTGTTGGCGCAGTAATCCAGATCGCAGGCCGGATCAGGGTTGAAGATGTTGATCGTGGGCGGCGAGACCTGGTGGTGCAACGCCAGCGTGGTGAACACCGACTCGATACCACCCGCGCCACCCAGCAGGTGACCCGTCATCGACTTGGTCGAGTTGACCACCAGCTTCCGGGCATGGTCGCCGAATGCCAGCTTGATGGCGTTGGTCTCGTTCAGGTCACCCAGCGGCGTGGACGTGCCGTGGGCGTTGAGGTATTGCACTTCATCGGCATTGATGCCGGCGTTGCGCAGCGCGGCCTTCATCGCCCGCTTGGGGCCGTCGACGTTGGGCGCGGTCATGTGGTAAGCATCAGCACCCATGCCAAAGCCGGCCAGCTCGGCATAAATCTTGGCGCCGCGCTTTTTGGCGTGTTCGTACTCTTCGAGCACCAGCACGCCGGCGCCTTCGCCCAGCACAAAACCGTCGCGGTCGCGGTCCCAGGGCCGCGAGGCCGTGGTCGGGTCGTCGTTGCGGGTGGACAACGCCCGGGCCGCGGCAAAACCGCCGATGCCCAGCGGCGAGACCGTGCTTTCAGCACCGCCCGCCACCATCACGTCGGCGTCACCGTACTCGATCATCCGGCCGGCCTGACCAATCGCGTGCAGGCCGGTGGTGCAGGCCGTGACGATCGCCAGGTTCGGACCGGTGAAACCGTACTTGATCGACAAATGCCCCGAGATCATGTTGATGATCGAGGCCGGCACAAAGAATGGCGAGATCCGCCGTGCGCCGCGGGCGGCGTACTCGATCTGGGTTTCTTCGATCAGCGGCAGGCCACCAATACCCGAGCCCACCAGACAGCCGATGCGCTCGGCCTGTTCTTCGCTCAAGGCGTCGCCGGTCACCAGACCGGAATCCTGCACCGCCTGCATTGCCGCCGCCAGGCCGTAATGGATAAAGGTATCCATGTGGCGGGCTTCTTTGGCGGGGATGTAGTCCTCGATGTTGAAGCCCTTGACCTCGCCTGCAAAGCGGCAGGACAAGCCCGACGCATCGAAGCGGGTGACGTTGGCGATGCCGGATCGGCCCGCCAGCAGGTTGGCCCAGCCTTCGGCCACGGTGTTGCCCACCGGGCAGATCAGCCCGAGGCCGGTGATGACGACGCGACGACGACTCATGTCTTCAGCAGCTCAAGCCTTCTGGTGGTCTTGGGCGTAGGTGATCGCCAACTGCACGGTGGTGATCTTTTCGGCCTCTTCATCGGGGATCTCGATGCCGAACTCGTCTTCGAGTGCCATCACCAGTTCCACCGTGTCGAGTGAGTCGGCACCCAGGTCGGCCACGAAGGCCTTCTCGTTGGTGACGTCGGCCTCCGGCACGCCGAGTTGCTCGGCAATGATTTTCTTGACGCGTGCTTCGATATCGCTCATGACTCCTCCAGGAGTGAAAATAGTTCAAACAGCCCGGGATTCTACTGGCGGTGCAGCGCGTACCCGATTTGCGCTACCGCCGCGCCGGTCGGGGCCAGAGACCGGCAGATGGGAGCAGGCCGCCCAGCCCTGCGGACAGGCGGCCTGCCTGCTTTCAATTCATGAACATGCCACCGTTGACATGCAGTTCGGTGCCGGTGATGTAGGCGGCCAGCGGCGAGGCGAGAAAGACCACCGCGTGCGCAATCTCGTCGGGCGTGCCAAGCCTACCCAACGGGATCTGGGCCAGCAGCGCGGCGCGCTGGGCCTCGGGCAACTCGGCCGTCATGTCGGTGGCGATAAAGCCCGGCGCGACGCAGTTGACGGTGATGTTGCGGCTGCCCAGCTCACGCGCCAAGGACCGTGTCATGCCGGCCACGCCGGCCTTGGCTGCGGCGTAGTTGGCCTGGCCGGCGTTGCCTGCCGCGCCCACCACCGAAGTGATGCTGATGATGCGGCCATAGCGCTGCTTCATCATCGTGCGCATCACCGCGCGGCTGCAGCGGAACACGGCCTTGAGGTTGGTGTCGAGCACCGCGTCCCAGTCGTCGTCCTTCATGCGCATGGCCAGGGTGTCGCGGGTGATGCCGGCGTTGTTGACCAGCACCTGCAGTCCGCCGTCATTCTTGACGATGGCCTCGACCGCGGCGTCGACACCGGCCGCGTCATTGACGTTCAGGCACAGGCCGCGACCGCCCAGAGACGCCAATGCCTCGGTGATGGCTGCGGCACCGGTCTCGGTGGTGGCGGTGCCGATGACGGTGAAGCCCTGCTGGGCCAGTGCCTGGGCGATGGCCCGGCCAATGCCGCGCGTCGCGCCGGTGACGAGCGCGACCTGGCGTTTCTCGCCGGTGACGAGCCCGACCTGGCGTTTCTCGCCGGTGACGAGCCCGACCTGGCGTTTCTCGCCGGTGACGAGCCCGACCTGGCGTTTCTCGTCGGTGACGGGCCCGACCTGGCGTCTCTCGCTCATGCCAACAACCCCATCGTGTCCCGCAGCGATGCAGGGTCGGACACCGAGCCGCAAACGATATCGGCATCAATGCGTTTGACCAGACCTGCCAGCACCTTGCCCGGCCCGCATTCGACGATATGGCTCACACCCCGCGTGCGCAAGGCCCGCACCACCTCGACCCAGCGCACTGGGCCGAAGGCCTGACGGTAGAGCGCATCCCGGATGGCGTCGGCGTCCACCGGCGCGGCCACATCGATGTTGTTGACCACCGGGAAAGCCGGCGCAGCCAGCTTGACGGTGGCCAGGCGTTCGCGCAGTGCCTCGGCCGCCGGCTTCATCAGCGCACAGTGAAAGGGGGCCGAGACCGCCAGCAGCAAGGCGCGCTTGGCGCCCATCGCCTTGAGCAACTCGCAGGCCTTGTCCACGCCGGCCTTGCTGCCCGATATCACCGTCTGCTTGGGATCGTTGAAGTTGGCCGCGGACACCACCTC
>JBBRZR010000370.1:0-5265 GCA_038236495.1 Burkholderiales bacterium | reverse complement strand
GGCTGTGGGCAAATTCGGCCTCGCGTTTTTCGGTGCTGGCCAGCAGGTTCAGCACCCGGCCACGCTGGTCGGGGTTGCGGCCCACCAGGTCGGTCAGGCGCTGCTTGGCGCTGTGCACCTGGGCCACCGCGGTGCTGATCTCGGCGGACGCCTTGGCCGCCATGGCCGTGTGTGCAGTGTTCGCCGGGTCTGCGGCGGCGGCCTGCGCGGCCAGGGCCAGCCGCGCCACGGCCGTGTCGGCGCCCGCCAGCGCCACGTTGATCGCGGTCATTGCCCGCTGGATCTGGGCCGCGCCCAGGCGCCGCTCGAAGTCGGCCGGCAGCGAGGTGTAGGCGGTGACACTGGCCCAGTCGTGGGTCTCGGGAAACTGGCTGTGCAGCAGGCTGCGCAGCTCGATCAGCAGGCTGCGCGGGTCGTCGCCCCAGAGCAGGCCGTCGTAGAGTTTTTCAACCAGCCGCACCGACCCGCCAAACGACAGCGGGAACTGGCTGGCAATCACCATCGGGATGCCGGCCTGGTGCAGCGCATGGGCCAGGCTGGCGCCGGCCCCGGCCACGCTGCCCACCGCGCCGCTGTTGCAGCTGGCCAGCGTGACCACCGCCGGGCTGGACAGCCGGCCGCTGCGGCCTTGCCGGGTGGTGCGCAGGGCGCCCGCCAGGCGCTCGCCACTGACGATGTCGGCCGGGCCGTCCGGGTCGCTGGCGGCATGCAGCATCAAACCAAACCGGGTGTCGTAGCCCGCGGCGTACTCGCTGCCGTGGGCCAGGATGTGCACATGGGTGAAGTCGTGCTGGGCGCAGGCGGCCTCGATGGCCTGCAGGCTGGCCTGGGTGATCACGGTCAGGTGCTGGTCCAGCTGGTCCGGGCTGCCGATCCAGGCGGCCAGCCGGCCGCGCAGTGCCAGCAAATGGGCCAGGTCGGGCACGGCCGGCACACCGGGCGGCGACGCCACCACCATCAGCACCCGGGTCTCTTGCGGCCAGGGCAGGGCGGTGTCGGCCACCCGGCGGGTTTCGCGGGTGATGCAGACCGGCTGCTGCGGCTGCAGCAGCAGCGGCTGGCCGGCGCCGGGCAGGCCGGGCGGGGTCAGTGCCAGCTCGAACGGCAGCAGGGCCAGCTCACTGGCCGACAGCACCAGGCGCAGGTGCACCGGCCCGGCGTCAGCACGCCCCATCTCGGCGGCCAGGCCGGGGATGGTGGCCAGCAGGTCGGCCAATAGGCGGGCGGTGTCCTGCAGCTGGAAGGCGCGGGATTCCTCGCCCAGCCGGTAGCTCAGCGCACGCAGCCGGTGCAGCAGCTGGTTGTGCTCCAGCGTGAGCTGCCAGGTGACGGCGGGGTGGTTCTCGCACAGCGCCAGGTAGGGCGTCAGCGGTGAGATCAGCTGGTTGTGGGCGGGGCCGTGACGCAGCAGTTCTAGCGTGATGGTGCGCATGGCTCAGCCTCGGGTGTGGCGGGTGCCGGCGACCGGCGTGGCCTGGAACGTGGGCTGGCCGGCCGGGCCAGTCTGGTCTGGCGCGTCTGCCGAGCCTGCAGCCAGGCCGACGTGGCGCAGCTCGGCCTGGGTGCGGCCGGCAGCGTCGCGCCAGATGGCCACCACCGAGTTGCGCTGCATCACCAGCGCGGGCGATGCCGCCACCAGCTGCGCCACCGGCTTGCCGTCCAGCAGGTCGAACAGCTGGGCAAAGCGCGCCGGGTCCTGACGCAACTCGGGGCTGATGCGCATCAGCCGGGCCCAGGTGCCGCTGTTGAAGTAGTGGCCACCACCACGCTGGCGCGGCAGCGAGCGCTCCAGGTGGGTGTGGCCGGTCAGCACCAGATCGACATCGGGCGAGACCAGCGCGTCGATCGCCTTGAAGGTGTCGTCGGGCGCGGCGGGGTCGAAGCTGCGGTCCTTGTCGAGAAACTCCAGCGCCTGGCGCAGCACTTCCGCACGCGGCTTGCCCGTCAGCCAGTCCCAGGCCGCGGCCAGCGGGCCGAGCTGCTCCGACTCGCTGCCCTGCACCAGCGAGATCGGCGCAACACCTTGCAGGTAGGCGGCCTCGGCGCGGGCCAGCAGCGCGGCGGCCGAGCCGGGGGGGGCGTTGGACAACGCCGCGGCCGAGGCGCCAAGACCGCTGTTGCCGCCGAGCAGGCCCGACGCGCCAAAAGCCGGCGGCGAGGGCACGGTGGGCAGGTCGTGGGCGGCGCCAGCCGCGGCCGCGGTTGGGGCCGCACCCGCCGCAGCAGCCGCTGACCCGTCCGCTGACCCGTCCACGTCGGCGCTCAGAAACCCGGCCCTCATGCGCAGCTGGTCCACCGCCTTGCGCTGGGCGATGCCGCTCAGGTCCTGCAGCTTGCGCAGCAGCTGTGGGTTGAGCGCGGCGAGGATGGGCACCACGCCCTCGGTCTCGGGCTTGAGCAGATCGACAAACGGGTAACGGGCCTTGACCTGGTTCATTACCTCCACCACCAGCTGCGAGCCGGCATTGGGCATCCAGGGCTCAGGGCTGAGGCCGAACTGGGTGTCGCGGCCGATGCGGCGCAGCTTCTCGTGGTCGGTGACGTTCCAGCTGTCGACCTCGTTGCCGTGCAGGCACAGCACCGCCGCGTTGCCGACCTGGCAGCGAAACCCGGTGCCGTCGGTCACCAGCAGCAGCCGGGCGTGCGCCGCCGGGTTGTCGCCGGCCAGGGCCTGCGCCAGGTGCGCGCGCGCCCAGGGCAGGGCCAGCTCGATGTCGTGGTTGCCCAGGTTGACCACCAGCAGCCGGCGCTCGGTGGCCAGCAGCCGGGCCAAGGCGGCAAACACCGGCGCAAAGCTGGGGTCGGCCAGCACCCGGTCGATCTTGGCCAGCACGCCGTCGGCATCGAAGCCCAGAGCCGGTTCTTCGGCCAGAAAATCGATGAAGTCACCGTTGACCACCAGCGCGGCCAGGCCGGGCTTGGGCGACTGCGTCACCGAGTCGATCAGCCAGACCAGCTCGGCGGTGGACGCAAAGATCTGGAACCCCGGCTTGCCGCCCAGGTGCAGGTCCGAGACCACCTGCAGTTCATCGAGCTGCAGGCCGCTGCCGGGCCTGCCGGCTGTCCGCAAAGCGATATCCGGCATGGCGTCTCCCTTTTTTTGGTGCTGCAGGCCGTCGCCCGAGCCGTGCTGCGGACGGCCCGGCTGGCTGTCGTGCCGGCGCATGATAGGGCTAGCACACATCGCATCAACCCCCAGTGTGACGAGCGTCACGCGGCTCTGTTAGCCTCGCGCCCCTGCACATTCCAAGGAGACCGCCGGTGACCGCACTGCACGAACGTCTGCGTGCCCTGCCGCCCGAGCGGTTGAGGGCAATGCGCCGTGGCATCGAAAAAGAAAGCCTGCGCGCGCTGCCCGACGGCGCCCTGGCGCTGACGCCGCACCCCGCCGCACTGGGCTCGGCGCTGACCCACCCGAAGATCACCACCGACTTCAGCGAATCACAGCTGGAGCTGATCACCGGCGTGCGTGACAGCGCCGACGCTTGTCTGGCCGAGCTGACCGAGATCCACCAGGCCGTCTACCACGCGCTGGGCACCGGGCCGGATACCGAGCAGCTGTGGGTCGGCAGCATGCCTTGCGGCCTGCCCACCGACGAGACCATCCCGCCGGGGCGCTACGGGTCCAGCAATGTCGGCCGCGCCAAGAGCGTGTACCGCATGGGCCTGGGCTACCGCTACGGCCGGCGCATGCAGACCATCTCGGGCATCCACTACAACTGGTCGATGCCGGGGCTGGGCAACGATGAGCACTTTGCGCTGATCCGCAACTTTCGCCGCCACGCCTTTGTGTTGCTGTATTTGTTCGGCGCATCGCCGGCGGTGTGTGGCGATTTTGTCGCCGGCCGGGCCCACCGGCTGCAGCCGCTGCCGGACAGCGGCTCGCTGTACATGCCCTATGCCACCTCGCTGCGCATGGGCCGGCTGGGTTACCAGAGCGATGCGCAGGCCACGCTGGCGGTGAGCTACAACAGCCTGGAGAGCTATGCCCACTCGCTGCACGATGCGCTGACGCAGCCCTACCCGCCTTACGAGGCGGTGGGCATCCGCAACCCGGGCGGCGACTACAACCAGCTCGCCACCAGCCTGCTGCAGATCGAAAACGAGTTCTACGGCCTGATCCGGCCCAAGCGCGTGATCTACCCGGGCGAGCGCCCGCTGCACGCGCTGCTGGAGCGCGGGGTGGAGTACATCGAGGTGCGCTGCATGGACCTGGACCCCTTCGAGCCGGTCGGCATCGCCGCATCCACCGCCCGTTTCATCGACATTTTCTTGCTGCACTGCCTGCTGGCCGACAGCCCGCCCGACACCCCGGCCGAGATCGCCGCGCTGGGCCGCAACCAGCACCGCACGGCCGAGAACGGCCGCCAGCCCGGCCTGCTGCTGGAGCAGGGCGAGCAGGAGATCCTGCTGACCGACTGGGCCACGCAGTTGCTGGGTGAATGCGGCGTTATTGCCGATGCGCTGGACGCCGCATGCGGTGACAGCAACGGCGGCACGCTGTACGCCCAGGCGCTGGACCAGGCGCGCGCCATGCTGGCGCAGCCCGAGGCGCTGCCCTCGGCCCGGGTGCTGGACGTCATGGCCGCCGACTTCGCCAACTCGTACCCGCGCTTCATCCGCGCCCAGTCGGTGAGCAGCCGCGCCCACCTGCTGGGCCTGCCCTGGACGGAGGCCCAGGCGCTGCGCTACGGCGCGATGGCCGATGACTCGGTGGCCGAGCAGCGCCGCATCGAGGCCGCAGACTCGATGCTGTTCGAGCAGTACCGGCAGGCCTATCTGTCGCCGGAGCGGCTGCGGGTCTGACCAGCGAAGGGGCTGGCGCTCCGCGGCAAGCGCCGACGGCCGCCGTCTTGACGGCCCGTCGCCAGTTTGTGACTGGCCATCGGCCGCGGCGGCAGCCTGTCGGACGCCGTGCCAGCGGGCCAGCCCCCGCTGGCATCCTAGGCCGGTCGCCGACAACCCTGACCCGCACACCGTGTGTGCGCCCACCCCATGCCACTGCTGCTTCGCCTCAAACGCCTCAAACGCCACAGCCGCGTCAGCCCTGGCCAGTGCCGACCGCCAGTGCCCACGGGCCTGATCGACCGGGCTGAACCGGCCGCAATCACCGCCGCACACGCCGCCGCACATGCCGCCGCACACGCCGCCGCACACGCCGCCGCAAGCACCGGCACCCGCGCGCTGGCCGCTGCGGCCCTGCTGCTGGCCGCCACCGCCGCACCGGCCCAGGTCTTCAAGGACCCGGCACTGCAGGCCTTGCTG
>JBBRZR010000369.1:0-5265 GCA_038236495.1 Burkholderiales bacterium | reverse complement strand
TCCGCGAGGCCGTTTTGCGCGAGTTGAAGCGCGGCGGCCAGGTCTACTTTCTGCACAACGATGTGGCCACCATCAACGCCCGGCGGGACCGGCTGACTGAACTGGTGCCCGAGGCCCGCATCGCCATCGCCCACGGCCAGATGCCCGAGCGCGAGCTCGAATCAGTGATGCGCGACTTCATCGCCCAGCGCTACAACCTGCTGCTGTGCTCGACCATCATCGAGACCGGCATCGACGTGCCCACCGCCAACACCATCGTGATGAGCCGGGCCGACAAATTTGGCCTGGCCCAGCTGCACCAGCTGCGCGGCCGCGTCGGCCGCAGCCACCACCAGGCCTACGCCTACCTGCTGGTGCCCGACACCGAAACCCTGACCAAACAGGCCCAGCAGCGGCTGGACGCGATCCAGAGCATGGAAGAACTCGGCTCGGGCTTTTATCTGGCGATGCATGACCTGGAGATCCGAGGTGCCGGCGAGGTGCTGGGCGAAAACCAGAGCGGCAACATGATGGAGGTCGGCTTCCAGCTGTACAACGACATGCTGGCCGAGGCAGTGCGGGCCCTCAAGGCCGGGCAAGAGCCCGATCTGCTCAGCCCCACCGGCGTGTTTGGCGGCGCCACCGAGATCAACCTGCACGCCCCCGCGCTGCTGCCCGACAGCTACTGCGGTGATGTGCATGTGCGGCTGAATCTGTACAAGCGCCTGGCCACCGCCGAGAAGGCCGAGCAGCTGGACTTGCTGCTCGAAGAAGTCACCGACCGTTTCGGCAAGCTGCCGGCGCAAGGCCAGACCCTGTTCGACACGCATCGGCTGCGGGTGCTGGCCCGGCCCTACGGCGTGCTCAAGATCGATGCCAACCCCAAGCTGATGAGCATCATCTTCCGACCCAAGCCACCGATCGATGCGCTGCGCATCATCGAGCTGGTGCAGAAGAACAAAAGCGTCAAGCTGGCCGGCAATGACAAATTGCGCATCGAGCGGGAATACGCCGACCCGAAAGACCGGGCGCAGTACATCCGCGATGTGCTGCGGGCGCTGGGCCAGCCGACCGGGCCGATCCGGTAGTTTTCAACGCGGCAGGTCAGTCGTGGTCCGACTCGCCCTCGGCCTGGTCCAGCCGGTTCATCGCCCAGGCGTAGTACCA
Source organism: Burkholderiales bacterium (assembly GCA_038236495.1). GTDB lineage: Bacteria > Pseudomonadota > Gammaproteobacteria > Burkholderiales > Burkholderiaceae_C > Pseudaquabacterium. The sequence goes on along the minus strand of JBBRZR010000369.1, from coordinate 4,119 downwards.
GACGATCAGGCAGTAGACGATCAGCGCGCCTTGGGCGCTGACCCAGAAGCCAAACGGCCAGCCGAAGAAGTTGAAGTCCAGCGTCTGGCCAAACAGGCAGACCCCCAGCGTCAGCACAAACCACAGGCCCAGCAGCCCCCTTGACAGGCGCAGGGTCTGTCGCCAGTAGGCCGATGACCGGTGGCGGACGGGTGGCTTGGGCGCGGGGGTAATAGAAAACATCGGCCACGATCCTAGCCCAGCGCCGCGGTACCGTGGCCCGGTTCAACCCGCAGGCACCGGGTGCGCATCCCGGCCGGTTGTGCACACCCCCATGCGAGAATCGCACTCCGCCTGAAACCGACAGAAACACCCCCATGGACATCGAACAAGTCAACGCCATCGGCACACTGCTCGCCGATTTGAGCGCCCGTACCGAGCAGCTCCGGGGGTATCTTTGACTACGACCGCAAATCCCTGCGCCTGAACGAGGTTGTCGCGGCGCTCGAAAACCCGACCGTCTGGAACGAGCCCAAGCGCGCCCAGGAACTCGGCCGCGAGAAGAAGTCGCTGGAGGACGTGGTCGCCACCATCGACCACCTCAAGAGCAACCTGTCGGACAACACCGAGCTCTACGAGATGTCCAAGGCCGACGAGGCCTTCGACGACCTGGCTGCGATCGAGGCCGACGCCAGCAAGCTGCGCCAGACGGTGGAGGGGCTGGAGTTCCGCCGCATGTTCAGCAACCCGGCCGACCCGCTGAATTGTTTTGTCGACATCCAGGCCGGTGCCGGCGGCACCGAGGCCAACGACTGGGCCGGCATGCTGCTGCGCCAGTACCTGAAGTACTGCGAGCGCAAGGGCTTCAAGACCACGATGGAAGACGAGACGCCGGGTGAGATTGCCGGCATCAAAAACGCCACCATCAAGGTCGAGGGCGATTACGCTTTTGGCCATTTGCGCACCGAGACCGGCGTGCACCGGCTGGTGCGCAAAAGCCCGTTCGATTCGGCCGGCGGCCGCCACACCAGTTTTGCCAGCCTGTTCGTCTACCCCGAGATCGACGACTCCATCGAGATCGACATCAACCCGTCGGACGTGCGGGTCGACACCTTCCGCGCCTCGGGCGCCGGTGGCCAGCACATCAACAAGACCGACTCTGCGGTGCGTCTGACCCACTTGCCTACCGGCATCGTGGTGCAGTGCCAGGACGGCCGCAGCCAGCACAGCAACCGCGATGTGGCCTGGAAGCGGCTGCGCTCGCGCTTGTACGACCATGAGATGCGCAAGCGCCAGGAAGAGCAGCAAAAGCTCGAAGACACCAAGACCGATGTCGGCTGGGGCCACCAGATACGCAGCTATGTGCTGGACAACAGCCGCATCAAGGACTTGCGCACCAACGTCGAGATCAGCAATACCCAGAAGGTGCTGGACGGCGATCTGGACGTGTTCATCGAAGCCAGCCTGAAATCCGGCCTGTGATCGGCGCCTGACCGGGTTGCGGCCCGGTCAGAATCCAGCGCGACACCCGTCCAAGCCCACCCGCCCCTGGCGCCCTGCCGCCACCGGCCCACCCCCTGACCCCCCGAGAGGCCCACCATGCGTGAAGGACCTGCCACCCTGATCCGCCGCGAGGACTATGCCGCGCCGGCTTTCTGGATCCGCACCGTCGAGTTGAGCTTCGACCTCGATCCGGCCAAGACCATCATCGCCAGCAAGATGGTGATAGAGCGCAACGCCGCCGCCGCACCCGGCCAGCGGCTGCGCCTGCACGGCGACAGCCTGACCCTGCTGCGCTGCCTGGCCGACGGTGAGAGCGTGTCGTTTCGCCACGAGGGCAGCGGCGCGGACGGCATGCTGGTGATCGACAACCCGCCCGAGGCGGCGACCTTCACGCTGGAGATCCGCAACACCTGCGCGCCCGACAAGAACACCCAGCTGTCAGGCCTGTACACCAGTGGCGGCGGGTTTTTCACCCAGTGCGAGGCGGAGGGATTCCGCCGCATCACCTACTTCCTGGACCGGCCGGACGTGATGGCGGTGTTCACCGTCACGCTGCGCGCTGACCTGGCCAAGTACCCGGTGCTGCTGAGCAATGGCAACCTGGTCGGGCAAAAAACCCTGGCCAACGGCCGGCACCAGGCGCAGTGGCACGACCCCTTCCCCAAGCCCAGCTACTTGTTTGCGCTGGTGGCGGCAGATCTGGTGTGCCGCGAGCAGCGCATCCAGACCCGCGCCGGCAAAAACCATTTGCTGCAGGTCTATGTGCGCCGCGGTGACCTGGACAAGACCGAGCACGCGATGAACTCGCTGATCGCCTCGGTCGCCTGGGACGAGGCGCGGTTCGGTCTGCCGCTGGATCTGGAACGTTTCATGATCGTCGCGGTGGGCGACTTCAACATGGGCGCGATGGAGAACAAGGGCCTCAACATCTTCAACACCAAGTACGTGCTGGCCAGCCCCGCCACCGCCACCGACAGCGACTTTGCCGGCATCGAGAGCGTGGTCGGGCATGAGTACTTCCACAACTGGACCGGCAACCGCATCACCTGCCGCGACTGGTTTCAGCTGTCGCTAAAAGAAGGCCTGACGGTCTACCGCGACCAGGAATTTTCGATGGACATGGCCGGCAGCGCATCGGCCCGCGCGGTGCAGCGCATTGCCGATGTGCGCGGCTTGCGCGCGGCGCAGTACCCGGAGGACGCCGGCCCGATGGCCCACCCGGTGCGGCCCGACGCCTACACCGAGATCAACAACTTCTACACCGCCACCGTCTACGAAAAAGGCGCCGAGGTGGTGCGCATGATGGCCACCTTGGTCGGCCGCGCGGGTTTTCGCGCCGGCATGGACCTGTACTTCAGCCGGCACGATGGCCAGGCGGTGACCTGCGACGATTTTGCCCAGGCGATTGCCGACGCCAACCCCGACAGTGCACTGGCCCAGCACCTGGACGGCTTCAAGCGCTGGTACGCCCAGGCCGGCACACCCACGCTGGCTGCACGTGGCGAGTACAACCCGATCACCCTGCACTACACCCTGACCTTGAGCCAGAGCGCCCAGCCCTCACCCGGCCAGCCCAGCAAACTGCCCAGCGTGATGCCGGTGCTGATGGGCTTGCTGGACGCCGCCACCGGCCAGCCGCTGCCGTTGCGGCTGGTGGGTGAAACCCATACCGTGGGCACCGAGCGTGTGCTGGTGCTGACCGAGGCCGAGCAGCAATTCACCTTTGTCAATATGGCCGGTGCGCCGGTGCCGTCGCTGCTGCGCGGCCTGTCGGCACCCGCCCACCTGGACGACGGGCTCGACGATCCGGCCCTGCTGACCCTGCTGCAATTCGATACCGACGCCTTCAACCGCTGGGAGGCCGGCCAGCGCCTGTCCCTGGGCCGCTTGATGGCCGCGTTGCCAGGCACCGCCGACCTGCCGCCGCTGGACGACGCCTACCTGGCAGCGATGCGCCGGGTGTTGCACGACACAGCGCTCGATCCAGCCTTCAAGGACCTGGTGCTGACACTGCCCAGCGAAAGCTATGTGGCCGAGCACTGCAGCGCGGTCGACCCGCAGCGCATCCACCGGCTGCGCGAGCAGATGCGGGCGCAATTGGCGGCCAGCCTGCACGACGACTGGGTCTGGGCCTTCGAGAACCACCAGGTGGCCGAGGGCTACCGCCCCGATGCCGCACAGTCCGGCCGCCGTGCGCTGGCCAACCTGGCGTTGCAGATGTTGGTGCTGGACGGCGGGCGCAGCGGCGACGTGACCTGGCCCGGCCGGGCCTACCAGCGCTTCAAGGACGCCGGCCAGATGACCGACCGCTTTGGCGCGCTGGTGGCCTTGGTCGAGGGCCATTCGGCACTGGCCGCGCCGGCGCTGCAGCGCTTCCATGCGCTGTTTGCCGGCGACGATCTGGTGATCGACAAGTGGTTCAACCTGCAGGCGCGTGCGCCTGAGCCGTTGGACGCCGGCCATGGTGCCAGCCACAGCGCCGGCAGCGTGCTGGCCCGGGTCAAGGCGCTGATGCAGCACCCCGACTTCTCGCTGAAGAACCCGAACCGCGCGCGCAGCCTGCTGGCCGGTTTTTGCCGCGAGAACCCGGCCGCCTTCCACCGCAGCGACGCGGCCGGCTATGTGTTCTGGGCCGAC
>JBBRZR010000368.1:0-5309 GCA_038236495.1 Burkholderiales bacterium | reverse complement strand
TCCACGATCCAAACGACCATCAATTCCTGGAACTGCGCCCTCAAAGCCAGAAAACAGCGTTTCATGACAACCGTTCACAGGTGTAGCGGCAACGGCCTGGCGCGCCGGCGTCTTGAACACGTTTTTCACATTCCAGGCCAAGCATTCAGGCCCTGGCAATTGGCCACCATGCTGCGGTGGGTGGATCGCTCGCCCGTGGAACTGCAATTCGCCCGCCAAGCCTCGGCCGCCGCTGATCGCATGCTGGCTGAAGACTCCGCGGTGCTCGGACGGTTCGACGGTGAACGCGCCGAGGTCAAAGAGCTTGTGGTGAAGTGCGCAACGACAGGCCGTTAGGCTCAATGTCCGGCCCGCCAACGTGATGCCACTGGATATGCGCGGCTTCCAGCCCGGCGGGCGTCAGCCCGATACGAAGGTCAAACCCGCAGACGCAGCACCGGCAGCGTGAAGTCGCGATCAAACGGTAGTCAAGCTTGAATCGCCCCGCTGAGATGCAGGTCGCGCCTCAGGACTTTTTCGCGTAGGCCGTGCACCAGCCCTTGGTGGACACCTGCTTGCCCGGGAACAGCGGGCAAGGGCCGCTGGCGTCTGCGGCCTTGCCGGCGAACAGCGCGCAGTTGCCACATGCCGCGCCCACCACATGCTTGGGGTCCTTTGCGGTGCTGGCGTCGGCGACGTAGCCCAGGGCCACGGCAGCAGGATCGACCGGATCGACCAAGGGGCCGACCGCCGTGGCGGTAGCGGCTGCCGGGGTCGCGACTTCGGCCGGTGCCGGTGCCGGCATCGGAGCGGGTGCCGGTGCGGTGGGCGCGGCCTTCTCGCCGCAGGCGGCCAGTACGGAAACGCCGGCCAAGGGAAGGATGGCGATGAAACGTCGACGGGTGCTCATGTTGGGCTTTCTAAAATGGTGGAACGAGGCGACAGTCTCGGCCTGCCACCGGGTTTTTGAACAAACTTTGGCCCCTGCAGGGAGAGGCCACGTCTCTGGGGTCGGTCCTTACGGGTCTACGTTCTGCGTTGGACTCCTTACGCAGGCATCGGAAGTTAGCTGTGTCTGCGGCGTTCGCCAAGCAGCGCTCAGCGCGACGCCATGTCAGCGGCCTCCTACGTCCATTGCCATGCCGACACTTGCCTGTGAACTCTGATTTTTGGTCAACGGTCCCAGCTTCCAGCGCTTGAATGGCTTGATGCAGAGGCATGCTGTCCTGGCCGCGGCAGCCGAGGTTCGGGCCGTTAAAACCGGCGGCGGACTCACTATCGAGGTGCTGGAGATCAGCCCCGACGTTACCGACGAAGGAGCCGCGGATGGCGGTGCAGTTGGGCGGCCAGGATGCGACGGCTCAAGCCTTCGGCCCAGGCCTCATATCCCTCGGAACTGGGATGAATCCCATCGGCCGCCATGCCCGCCGTGGTCGTCGTTTCCGGATGCCAGTGCATCGCGCGACCTACCTGTTCATCGAGCAGTCCGGCCAGGCTCTGGTTCATCTGCCTTGCCCAGCGGCCCATGAACCAGCGCAGCGGTTGCGGCAGCGCCAGACAGGCATGCATGGGCGGCACGGCGCTGTGCACCAGCAGGGCCGGTGCGAAGCGCAGGTCGATGAGTTCAGCCAAGCGGGCCTGCCACCGGGCCCATTGCAGCGGCGCGCACAGGCCGGTGGCGTCATTTGCACCCATCGACAGCACGACCACATCGAACCGTGCGGGCGGAGCGTCCTGCAGCAGCTTGAGCAGCCCTGGTGAGTCCAGCCCGTTGACCGCCAGTACGCACCACTCCACCTTGTGATGCCGGCTCAGGCGCTGTACGAGGTGACCACACAGTGCCTGGTCCTGTGTGGGGGCACCCACGCCGGCGGCACCCGAGTCGCCGGCCACCAGCAGACGGACCAGCGAGCCATGGCCGGCGGTGCCGGTGCGGCGACCCGGCGGTTCTGGCAGGTTCGGCGTGACGCGCCGCACATGCCAGGCCTGCAGCCAAAGTAGCGGCCAAAGCAGGCACAGCAGCGGCAGACGCAGCCAACGGGCCGTCATCAGCGCCTGGCCAAAGCCGGGCTCGACGCTGGCTGGCGCCAGCTTGTCGCGGCTGCTTGCACGGATGAGAGCGCAACCGTTCCGCCTTGCTGCTTGCATCGCTGAGCCTCATAAACCGGAGTCGATGCGCCGGGTCAACCGCTGGCGCTCCTGCACGCTGCAAGTTCGGCGCGTGCCAGCGTGATGGGTGCACCGTAAGGGAAATCCTCCTCCCGGTCGGTGCGGTTTCGAACGGATCGGGCTCGAGCCCGAAGCGATGCACAGCGCCACGACCGCAGATGGCGTTTGGCGAGGTTGCCCCCCCGGCTGACGCTGCCTTGTGCGCCTCTACACCACAATGCGTGCGATGAAACTCAACATCGGTCGAAGTGCCTGGCGTCTAGTCCTGGCGGCCAGCGTCACGGCCCTGGCCACACTGGCCGGTTGCACCCTGTGGAGACTGGGCGAAGCGAGGGCGCTGGCTCGCGCCAGCACAGCCTTCCAGCAAGAGCCGCCAGCGCCTGTGCTGCGCCTGCTCGTGGTCGGCGACAGCACTGGCGTGGGCACCGGTGCCACGCAGCCGTTGGCCAGCGTCGCCGGGCTGCTGGGCACGGCCTATCCGCGACTGCTGGTGCATAACCGGGCCAGGGATGGCGCACGTTTCGACGCGGTGCCAGCCCAGTTGGCGGCGGCCACTGGGGATCAGGGCTACGACGTCGTGCTGATCCAGGCCGGCGGCAACGACGTCATCTGGGGCACCGACGCTTCCGCGTTGGCGCAAGTGCTGGACCTGAGCTTCAGCGCCGCGAAGGCGCGGCTGCGGTCGGGTGGCGTGGCCATCGTGCAACCAGCGGGCAATGTCGGCAACGCCGCGTTCTTCCTGCCGCCCGTGTCTCAGCTGATGAGCCAGCGTGCCAGTGAACTGCACACCGCCGCGCGGCGCGCCGCTGCTCGCCACGGCGTGGTGTTCGTGAACCTGTACCAGGAAGCCGCGCAGGACCCCTTTGTGCAGCGCCCAGAAATGTACGCGGCCGATGGCCTGCACCCCAGCGACGCCGGCTACCGCGTTTGGCGCGACGAACTTCTGGCGCAGACCGATCTGGCCACGCGCCTGGCACCTGCCCGCTGACGGGGCCCAGCAGCTGCCGATGGGTGGTCAGCGGCGAGGTCGGGGCGCGGTATGAAGACGAGCGCAATTCGTCGGCGGTCAGTGCGGTCAGTGCCGTCCGGACATACCCGAAGCCTCCGCCCATCCGCGGCATCCCGTCCCGCCAGATCGCCGTCAGTCAGCCCAGGCACCGCTAGCCCAGCGGCGCCGCATGGAGCGCGTTCGCCGGCCCTCCTGGCAAAGACAGGAAGAAGCGCACCATCTCGGCCGAGGCATCCGGTCCGCTTGCATCGGTGTACGAGCCGCGCTCGCTGCCTCCGGCCCATGCGTGGCCCGCACCATGCACAGTCCAGGATTCGACGCGGGTGCGCCCGGCTGCGTCGGCGAGCACTGTGCGGCTGAAACCTCGACCGCCCGGCGACGTACCGCGCTCCACGCTGTCACGCTTGGCCATATCTATCTCGGCCGCTGCGTGCGCATGCCTGGCCTGTTGCGCTATCTCGATACCGTTGCATTGCTGCACCGTGTGATCCCGGTCGCCATGGAAGACGATGGTCGGTACGGCCTGCGTGATCCTGCGGCTCTGCGCGGCGTCTGGACTTGGCGAGGCCTTGAGGCTTGCGATGCCGCTGCGGCCGCCCTTCATTGCAGCCATGGCCGACTGAATGTCGTGCGCACTTCGGTAAGGCATGCCCGAATGGGCGCCCACGCCTGCGAACAGGTCTGGATAGGTCTCCCCCAGGATCACCGCCATCGCGGCGCCGGCCGATAGCCCGGCCACAAAGATGCGGCGCGTGTCCACGCTGTGCTGTGCGACTACATCGCGCACTATCCCGGCAATCAGCGAAGGCTCACCAGAGTCCCGCGCCTGGTCTTGCGCCTTGAACCAGTTCCAGCATTTCGAGGGGTTCGCGCTGGTTGCCTGCTCCGGATAGACCACCAGAAAGCCATGCTCGTCGGCGAGCCGATTCATTCGTGTGCCGGCAGCGAAGTCGTCCGCTGACTGGGTGCATCCGTGCAGCATCACGACCAGCGGTGGCGGCAGAGCGCCGATCCGCCTGGGCACATAGAGTTTGTATGCGCGGGTACCCGCACGGTTGGCGTAGGTGCAAGCGTCAAACGTGCCGGTGGGCACCTGCGGTGCGTCCATCGATGGCTTCCGAACGCGTTCCACGTCTTCGTCCTGACGAACATCGACGACGCGGGCCATGACATCGATGACGTCTTTGTGCGCGGCCCCGGCACCCTGACCCGTCGGCATTCCTGCCGCGGACAGTGCGCGGCGAATGGTGTCGGTCACGCCGAGCATCGGTCCCGTCGTCGTGTCGAGCCCGGCGGAAGCCAGTGCGCTGCGGATCGTTTCGTTGATGGCATCTGCGTCGAAGGACGACGCCCGGATGTTGAATGGCGTTTTCAAAGTTAGATTTCCTGCAGTGGGGTTCGGGATGAGATCAATGGATTCGGTCGGACAGGGCAAGTCGCACGGCGGCACTGGCCTGGAACGCACCCAGGACGGTCACGGATTCGATCGCCGCGCGCGCCAGCTCTGGCGTCACGTCGTCTGCGATGCGTGCGAGCCCGACGACCTGCACCTGCAGCCGCTTGCCCGTCGCCACAGCGCGCTCGAGATCGGCGCGGCTGTAGTGCTGCAGCCCGACTGTCAGCGTGCGGCGCGCCACGGTCTGCTTGACCGTGTCGGCATGCAGGGCGAGCTGGTTCCGAACCGCTGTCCTGACCAGGTCGGAACGGTTCGAGTAGAAGCCCTCCTGCACGAGCAGGTCCACATGGCCGAGGTCGACCACGCCCACATTCACGGTCATCTTCTCCGTCTCGCCTGTGCGCTGCCGGGGTTCAAAAACCTTAGTGTTCGTCATGCCATCCACCTGGAATCCAAATAGAATCCAATTGGAGCATATTTCCAGTGTTACGGCGGCGTGGGTTCGCCTGACCACTTTGCGCGTAGGACGCACAGGCCGGCGTGCTGACCGCTTTTGATGTGCAGCAGCGCACGGGCGGCGCGAAACCGGACCGTTGCCGTCCGACGGGTCCGTGCCGGAGGTTCGCCATGCACAACTACCGTGTCGTCAATCGCTGCACCGACGAGAGTTGGCTGACGCTCCAGTGCGGCGCAGGGCGCTGCCATCCGACGCGAGCGTTCCGCGCAGTCCCGCCAGTGGGATCGGGTCTCGGCTCC
>JBBRZR010000367.1:0-5323 GCA_038236495.1 Burkholderiales bacterium | reverse complement strand
GCTGTGGTTCGACTGGAGCAACCGCTTTGTCTGGGTCGTGATGTTGGTGACCTTCGGCTTCGGCGCGGTGGGCTGGGTGGACGATTGGCGCAAGGTGGTCAACAAGGACCCCGAGGGCATGCGCTCACGCGAGAAGTTCTTGTGGCAGTCGCTGATCGGCCTGGTGGCGGCGCTTTACCTGGCGTTTTCAATCTCCGAGACCACCAACCTGCGGGTGTTGGAGCTGTTCCTGCGCTGGGTGCAGAGTGGCTTCTCCAACGACCTGCCGCCCAAGGCCGACCTGATGCTGCCGTTTTTCAAGACGGTGAGCTACCCGCTGGGTGTGTTCGGCTTCATCGCGCTGAGCTACTTCGTCATCGTCGGCGCCAGCAACGCCGTCAACTTCACCGACGGGCTGGACGGCCTGGCGATCATGCCGGTGGTGCTGGTGGGCTCGGCGCTGGGCATCTTTGCCTATGTCGTCGGCAGTTCGGTCTACAGCAAGTACCTGCTGTTCCCGCACATCCCGGGTGCCGGTGAGGTGCTGATCTTCTGCGGCGCGCTGGCCGGTGCGGGCCTGGCGTTCTTGTGGTTCAACGCACACCCGGCGCAGGTCTTCATGGGCGACGTGGGTGCGCTGTCCTTGGGCGGCGGCCTGGGCACGGTGGCGGTGATCACCCGGCAAGAGATCGTGCTCGGCATCATGGGCGGCGTGTTTGTCGCCGAGGTGCTGTCGGTGATGCTGCAGGTCAGCTGGTTCAAGTACACCAAGAAGAAATACGGCGTGGGCCGGCGCATCTTCAAGATGTCGCCGCTGCACCACCACTTCGAGAAAAGCGGCTGGACCGAAACCCAGGTCGTGATCCGCTTCTGGATCATCACCATGCTGTTGTGCCTGATCGGCTTGGCCAGCCTGAAATTGAGATGAGCCACCTTCACGGCCTTCATGTGCTGGTGCTGGGCCTGGGTGAATCCGGCCTGGCGATGGCGCGCTGGTGTGCCCGTTTCGGCGCGCAGGTGCAGGTGTGGGATTCACGGGACAAGCCACCCCAGGCAGCCGCGCTGCGCGAGGCCGTGCCGCTGGCTGTGCTGCACTCGGGCGTGCTGACGGCCGATCACCTGGCCGGCGTGCAACTGCTGCTCAAGAGCCCCGGCCTGGCGCCGGGTGATGCGCGTATCGCGCCGGTGCTGCACGCTGCCCGCGCCGCCGGCATCTTGATTGCGGGTGAGCTCGACCTGTTCGCCCGCGCGCTGACGGCTCTGAAAGCCGAGCGCGGCTACGCGCCCAAAGTCTTGGCCATCACCGGCACCAACGGCAAGACCACCACCACCGCGATGTGCGCGCTGCTGGTGGCGCGCTGCGGTCTGCGGGTGGCCGCGGCCGGCAACATCGGCCCGACGATGCTGGCCACGCTGGCCGACGCGCTGGACCGGGAGCCGGTGGTGGTTCAAAACCCCGCGGATGCCGAGCCGACTGGCATCCCACCCGCCTCTCCGGACACGGCCGAAGCCGCGCCAGTGTCGGGCGACGCCGAGCCGGACCTGCTCCCGAACCTCGCGGATCTCGCGGCTGACGCCGCTGCCGAACCCTTGCCCGACGACCTGCCGCTGCAACTCGCCCCACCCCCAGCCGCCCCGCCCGTGTTCACGGTGCTGCCCGAGGTCTGGGTGCTGGAGCTGTCCAGCTTCCAGCTCGACGGTGTGACGGGCTTTGCCCCCGATGCCGCGACGGTGCTCAACATCACGCAAGACCACCTGGACTGGCACGGCACGATGGACGCCTACGCCGCGGCCAAGGCATGCGTCTTTGGCGCGGCAAGCACGATGGTGGTCAACCGCGACGACCTGCGCTGCGAGGCCATGGTGCCGGCGCCGGTGCTGGTCAAGGGCGGCCGTGGCCGGCCGGCGCGGGCGGTTGGCCCCAAGGTGGTTCGATTCGGTCTGGACGCGCCACAAGGCCCGGGTGACTTCGGTCTGGTGGTGGAAAACGGCATGGCCTGGCTGGTGCGTGCCCGCGAGGTGGACGAAACGATGAAGCGCCGCAAGGGCGAAGCCGACGAGATTTTTCTGCAGCGGTTGATGCCCGCCGATGCGCTGCGCGTGCGCGGCCGCCACAACGCCGCCAACGCGCTGGCGGCGCTGGCGCTGGCCACGGCGATCGGCTGCCCGCTCAATGCCCTGCTGCACGGCCTGCGTGAATACGCTGGCGAGCCGCACCGGGTCGAGTTCATCGCCCGCGTGGGCGAGGTCGATGCCTACGACGACAGCAAGGGCACGAATGTGGGCGCCACCGTGGCCGCGCTGCTCGGCCTGGGCGCCGACCAGGCGCCGGCCAAGCTGGTGGTGATCCTGGGCGGCGATGGCAAGGGCCAGGACTTCTGCCCGCTGGCCGGCCCGGTCGCGCGGTTTGCCCGTGCGGTGGCGCTGATCGGGCGCGACGCCGGCGTCATCGACGCGGTGCTGGCGGCCGACGGGGCGTCTGCGGCGCTGCCGCGCCAAACCCACCCCGACTTGGAAACCGCCGTCGCCTGGTGCTTTGCCCAAGCCCAGGCAGGTGATGCCGTGCTGCTCAGCCCGGCCTGCGCCAGCCTGGACATGTTCCGCAACTACGGTCACCGCGCCGAGGTGTTTGTCGCTGCGGTGCAGGCCCATGCGGCCGAACTCGGGGAGGCCGTGCTGTGAGCGCTGCCGCCACACCCGCCGCACGCACCGGCTTGGCCGCGCTCTGGGCCCGTTTACGCCCGGCCCAGAACGAGGCCGCCGGCAACCTGCCGATCCGCGACTGGGACGGCGCCGCCGCCGGCCAGCCCACCCGCATCGCCGGCTTCGATCAGGCGCTGGTGTGGTGTGTGCTCGCCTTGCTGGCGCTGGGCCTGGTGATGGTGTATTCGGCCAGCGTGGCGCTGCCCGACAGCCCGAAGTACGCGCGCTACTCGCCCACCTTTTTCCTGGGCCGGCATGCGCTGTCCTTGGGCATCTCGTTCGTCGCGGCCTTGCTGGCGGTGCAGGTGCCGATCAGCGCCTGGGAGAAATGGGCGCCCAAGCTGTTTGTGGTCTCGTTGCTGTTGCTGGCGGTGGTGCTGATCCCGCATGTGGGCAAGGGTGTCAATGGCGCCCGGCGCTGGCTGCCGCTGGGCGTGATGAACTTCCAGCCGAGTGAGTTGGCCAAGCTGGCCATCGCGATGTATGCGGCCAGCTACATGGTGCGCAAGATGGAGGTCAAGGAGCGCTTCTTCCAGGCGGTCTGGCCGATGGCGCTGGCGCTGGCCTTCACGGGCGTGCTGCTGCTGGCCGAGCCCGACATGGGTGCCTTTGTCGTCATCGCGGTGGTGGCGCTGGGCATCCTGTTCCTGGGGGGTGTCAACGGCCGCATGTTCTTCTTGAGCGTGGCAGTGCTGGTGGCCGCGTTTGGTCTGATGATCGCCACCAGCCCGTTCCGCCGCGCCCGAATCCTGGCCTTTCTCGACCCTTGGGACCCGGTCTACTCGGCCGGCAAGGGCTACCAGCTGACACACTCGCTGATCGCCTTCGGCCGCGGTGAGGTGACAGGGCAGGGCCTGGGCGGCAGCATCGAAAAGCTGCACTACCTGCCCGAGGCCCATACCGACTTTTTGATGGCAGTGATCGGCGAGGAGCTGGGTTTCATCGGGGTTGCGGTGGTGATCCTTGCGTTTTTCTGGCTGACCCGCCGCATCTTCGTGATCGGCCGCCAGGCCGTGGCGCTGGACCGGGTGTTTGCCGGCCTGATGGCGCAAGGCATCGGCATCTGGATTGGCGGCCAGACCCTGATCAACATGGGCGTCAACCTGGGCGCACTGCCCACCAAGGGCCTGACCCTGCCGCTGCTGAGCTACGGCGGCTCGGCGATCTTGATGAATTTGATTGCGCTGGCGATTGTGGTGCGGGTAGACGTTGAAAACAGGCAACTCATGCGCGGAGGCCGCGCATGAGCGCCATGCAAAGCAGGGCGCCGGCGCGCGGCGACGGATGCCTGTTTTGGTGCAGGCTCATATCGCGCAGCGATGTGAAGGCCGCGCAAGCGGCCGGCCGGAACCAGAATCGAACAATGATGCGCGGGGGCCGCGCGTGATGCCGCACCTCGTCATCATGGCGGCCGGCACCGGCGGCCACATCATCCCGGGCATCGCGGTGGCGCGCGAGGTGCAGCGCCGCGGCTGGACCGTGAGCTGGCTGGGCACCCGCGGCGGCATGGAAAACAAGCTGGTGCCGCCCACCGGCATCCCGCTCGACACACTCGCCTTCAGCGGCCTGCGTGGCAAGGGCTGGCTGCACACGCTGACCGGCGGGTTGCGGCTGCTCAAGGCCTTCTGGGATTCGGCCGCCATCCTGCGCCGGCGTGGCGCCGATGCGGTGCTGGGCATGGGCGGTTATGTGTGCTTTCCGGGCGGGTTGATGGCCGGCCTGCTGCACAAACCGCTGGTGCTGGTCAATGCCGATGCCGCCTTGTTGCTGTCGAACAAGGCCTTGTTGCGGGTGGCGCAACGGGTGCTGTTTGGCTTCGACGGCCCGGCAGCGCGGATCAGGCAAGGCGTCGTCACCGGCAACCCGGTACGTGCCGAGATCGAGGCGCTGCCGGCGCCCACCGAGCGCTACGCCGGCCGCACTGGCCCGCTGCGACTGCTGGTGGTGGGTGGCAGCCTGGGCGCGCAGGTGCTCAACACCACTGTGCCGGCCGCGCTGGCGCTGATGCCCACCGACGCCCGCCCCAGCGTCGTGCACCAGACCGGCAGCGCCCAGCTTGACGCGGTGCGCAGCGCCTACGCCCAGGCTGGCATCCCTGCCGAGGTGCTGCCCTTCATCGCCGACATGGCCCGGCGCCTGGCCGATTGCGACCTGATCGTCTGCCGCGCAGGCGCTGTCACCGTCAGCGAGCTGTGTGCTGCCGGTGTGCCCAGCCTGCTGGTGCCGCTGGTGGTCAGCACGACAGCCCATCAACGTGACAACGCCCAGTACCTGGCCGAACGCGGCGCCGCGCTGCACCTGCCGCAGACCGGGCTGAGCCCGGCGTCGCTGGCCGCACAGCTGCAAGCCCTGGACCGCCCCGCGCTGCTGAAGATGGCACAAAACGCCCGCGCGCTGGCCCGGCCGCAAGCCGCAGCCCGTGTCGCGGATGAACTCGAAAAAGCGCTAACCGCACGATGAAACACGCCGTCAAACGCATCCACTTCGTCGGCATTGGCGGCGCCGGCATGAGCGGCATCGCCGAGATCCTGCACAACCTGGGTTATGCGGTCTCGGGCTCCGACCTGGCCGACAGCGCCACGGCGCGCCGCCTGGGCGAGCTGGGCATCCGGGTCTACATCGGCCACGCGGCGGCCCACAT
>JBBRZR010000366.1:0-5323 GCA_038236495.1 Burkholderiales bacterium | reverse complement strand
CCATCGCCGCCACGGTCAGCGCAAAGCCGCGCAGGTACTCCTCCAGTGATCCAGCGTGGGCCCGGGCGTCGAACCAGGCGGCCAGCGCCGCTTCATCATCGGCCGGCGCGGCCAGGCCACGGGCGCGCAGCAGCGCCAGCAGGGTGGCCACGCGCAGGCCGCCGTCCAGGTGTTCATGCAGCAGCACCTTGGGCAAGCGCCGGGCCTGGCGCAACAGATCAGCGGGCGGGCTCGGGCTGCCGGCAGCAGCGGTCGGGGCAGAAACGGCAGACATCGCGCACATGCTAGCGGAGCCCGTCACCGGCAAGACCCTTGCTGGCCGAGGCCCGGGACTTGCTATCCTGATGACCACGCTCATCCCTCTCGCCGGAGACACCGATCCCATGAAACACGCCGTGCTGGCCGTCGCAGGCCTGACCTGCCTGACCTGGGCCGCAACGCAGGCACAGGCCCAACCTGCCGTGATCTACGACATGGGCGGCAAGTTCGACAAATCTTTCAACGAGGCGGCCTACAACGGTGCCGAGCGCTGGAAGAAGGAGACTGGCAAGCCCTACCTCGATTTCGAGATCGCCAACGAGGCCCAGCGCGAGCAGGCGATGCGCCGCATGGCCGACAAGGGTGCCAACCCCATCATCGGCGTGGGCTTCGGCCAGGGCTCGACGATGGAGAAGGTGGCCAAGGACTTCCCCAAGCTGCAGTTCGCGATCATCGATTCGGTGGTCAAGCTGCCCAACGTCGAGTCGGTGGTGTTCAGGGAGCAGGAGGGCAGCTTTCTGGTCGGCATGATGGCCGCGCTGGCCAGCAAGACCGGCAAGGTGGGCTTCATCGGCGGCATGGACATCCCGCTGATCCGCAAGTTCCAGTGCGGCTACGAGCAAGGCGCCAAGTACGCCAACCCCAAGGTCGAGGTCACGTCCAACATGACCGGCACCACGCCGTCGGCGTGGAACGACCCGACCCGCGGCAGCGAGCTGGCCAAGGCCCAGTTTGCCAAGGGCGTGGACGTGATCTTCGCGGCCGCTGGCGGCACCGGCGTGGGCATCTACCAGGCCACCAAAGACGCCGGCAAGCTGGCCATCGGGGTGGACAGCAACCAGAACCATCTGCACCCCGGCACCATGCTCACCAGCATGGTCAAGCGGGTGGATGTGGCGGTCTACACCCTGTCCAAGAAGACCACGCCGGGCGTGACCGTGCTGGGCCTGAAGGAAGGCGGGGTGGACTACGCGATGGACCAATACAACGAGAAGCTGGTGTCGCCCGAGATGAAGAAAAAGGTCGACGCCGCCAAGGCCGACATCATCGGCGGCAAGATTCTGGTGGCCGATTACATGGCCCACAACGCCTGCAAGTACTGACCTCGCTTGATACCGAGCTGATGCCGCCCCTGCCAGCCCTAGCGCCAGCGGGCCCACCGCCGGCCGTGCTGATGGAGGGCATCCACAAGCGCTTCGGCGCGGTGCAGGCCAACCGCGACGTCACGCTGACGGTGGCAGCGGGCACAGCGCATGGCATCGTGGGTGAAAACGGCGCCGGCAAGAGCACGCTGATGGCGATCCTCTACGGCTTTTACCAGGCCGACAGCGGCACCGTCGCCATCAGCGGGCAGTCGGTGCAGATCCCCGGCTCCAGGGAGGCTATCGCGCTGGGCATCGGCATGGTGCACCAGCACTTCATGCTGGTCGAGTCGCTGTCGGCACTGGACAACATCATGCTGGGCGCCGAGCCTGACTGGCGGCTCGATGTGGCCCGGGCCCAGGTGCGGGGTGCACTCGACGCGCTGATGACCGAGACCGGCCTGCAGGTACGGCTGGACGCCGCGGTCGAAGACCTGCCGGTGGGCGAGCGCCAGCGGCTGGAGATCCTGAAGGCGCTGTACCGCGGTGCCCGCATCCTGATCCTGGACGAGCCCACCGCCGTGCTGACGCCGCAGGAGACCGAAGCGCTCTTCGTCACGCTGCGCCGGCTGCGCGACGCCGGCATCACGCTGCTGTTGATCACCCACAAGCTCAAGGAGATCATGGCGCTGTGCGATGCGGTCACCGTGATGCGCCAGGGCGCGGTAGTGTTCAACGGCCCGATCGACGCTTGCAGCATCGACCAATTGGCCGAGGCGATGGTGGGCCGGCGGGTCCAGCTGGGCCGCGATGCGGCAGCCAGACCTGCCGCAGCTGATGCCCACCCGGGCGCCACGCTGCTGGCCGCGCAAGACCTGCACTGGCGCGATGCGATGGGCGTGGCCCGGCTGGCCGGGGTGTCGCTGACGCTGCGGGCCGGTGAGATCGTCGGCATCGCGGGGGTGTCGGGCAATGGCCAGAGCGAGTTGCTGGCCATGCTCTCGGGCATGGCCACGCCACAGGCTGGCACGCTGGTGCTGGGCACCGGCGCTGCGGCGCGGCGGTTCGAGGCGACTCGCTGGCTCGATCCGTCCACTGCACGCCGCCTGGGCCTGGCCCATGTGCCTGAAGACCGCCACCGCTGCGGCATGGTGCTGCCCTTTGCCGCCTGGGAAACCGCCGAGCTGGGCTACCAGCGCAGCCCGCGCTTTACCAGCGCCTGGGGCTGGATGAAGCGCGCGGTGATGCGCCAGGCCACCGCCGACATGATGGCCGCCTACGACGTGCGGCCGCGCAATACCGACCTGCGGGCGTCCAAGTTCTCCGGCGGCAACCAGCAAAAACTGGTGCTGGCGCGTGAGGCGATGGCCCCGGCCACACCACCCGCCGTGCTGCTGGTGGGCCAGCCCACCCGCGGCGTGGACATCGGCGCGATCGAGTTCATCCACGGCCGGCTGCGGGCGATGCGCGACGCCGGCGGCGCGGTGCTGCTGGTGTCGAGCGAGCTCGACGAGATCCTGGCGCTGGCCGACCGGGTGCTGGTGATGGACCGGGGCCGCATCGCCGGTGAGCTGGCGATTACCGACTGCACCGAGGCCGCGCTGGGCCGGCTGATGGCCGGCGCGCAAGTTGACGCTGCCGACCCGGCCAGGACCGTCGTTGCGGTGAGCCGGGCGGCAGGGGCATGAGTCGCCCGGTAGAGCTGCCGCGCTGGATCGACCTCGGCCTGCTGCCGTTGGTCAACCTGGCGATGGCGCTGCTGGTCTGCGGTACCGTCGTGGCGCTGGTCGGGCTGGACCCGCTGCAGGTGCTCGCGCTGCTGCTCAAGGGCGCCTTCGGCAGCCGGGCCGGCCTCAGCTACACCCTGTACTACGCCACCACCTTCGTCTTCACCGGCCTGGCGGTGGCGGTGGCATTTCACGGTGGGCTGTTCAACATCGGCGGCGAGGGCCAGGCGATGATCGGCGGCCTGGGCTGCTCGCTGGTGGCCCTGGCGCTGGGCGCCCGGTTGCCGGCAGTCGTGCTGCTGCCGCTGATGGTGGCGGCGGCGATGGTGTTTGGCGCGGCCTGGGCTGCGGTGCCGGCGGCGCTGCAGGCCTGGCGTGGCAGCCATGTCGTGATCACCACCATCATGTTCAACTTCATCGCCTCGGCGCTGCTGGCCTACCTGCTGGTCAATCTGCTGAAAGACCCGGGCAGCATGTCGATCGAGACCGGGCCCTTTCCGCAAGCCGCACAAATGCCCGGCATGCACCTGGTGCTGGCGGCGCTGGGGCTGGACTGGCCGCGCACACCGCTCAACCTCAGCGTGCTGCTGGCGGCGGGCGCGGCGCTGGCGGTGACGCTGTTTCTCTGGCGCACGCAGGCCGGCTACGCGCTGCGCACGGTGGGCTTCTCGCCCGCCGCGGCGCACTATGCCGGCATCCGGCCGCGCCGCCAGGTGATGGTCGGCATGCTGATCTCGGGCGCGCTGGCCGGCCTGGTCGGCATCAACGAGCTGGCCGGCGTGCAGCACCGCTTGCTGCTCGACTATGTGATGGGCGCGGGGTTCACCGGCATCGCGGTGTCGCTGATCGGCCGCAACCACCCGCTGGGCATCGTGCTGGCCTCGTTGCTGTTCGGCGCGATCTACCAGGGTGGCGCCGAGCTGGCGTTCGAGATCCCCGGTTTTTCACGCGACATGGTCACCACGCTGCAAGGCCTGATCGTGCTGTTCTCGGGTGCGATGGCGCAAGTGGCCGCACCCGGGCTGGCGCGGATTTATGGCTGGCTGCGCCCAGCGGCCCACGCGCAGGCTGAGCCGGGAGCCGCCGGTGGATGAGGCCTCGATCGGCGGCCTGCTGGCCTCGACCTTGCGCGTCAGCACGCCGCTGATCCTGTGCGCGCTGGCGGCGGTGTTGAGCGAGCGTTCGGGGGTCATCGACCTGGGGCTTGAAGGCAAGATGCTGCTGGCGGCCTTTGCCGCCGGTGCGGTGGGCGCCGTCACCGGCTCGCTGCCGCTGGCCTTGGCGGCGGCGCTTGCGGTTGGGCTGGCGCTGTCGATGCTGCACGGTTACGCCTGCGTCAGCCACAGCGGCGACCAGGTGGTGCTGGGCATGGCGCTGACCATGATCGCTGCCGGCCTCACCATCGTGCTGGGCATTGCGTGGTTCAAACAGGGCGGGCAGACCCCGCCCCTGCCCGACGCGGTGCGGCTGACACCGCTGCTCACCGGCCTGGCGGCCTGGCTGCAAGGCCTGCCGCTGGGCGGGCAGCTGATTGCAGGCGGCCTGCTGGGCCACAACGGGCTGGTCTACCTCGCGCTGGCGCTGGTGCCGCTGGTCTGGTGGGTGCTGTACCGCACCCGGGTCGGCCTGCGCCTGCGCGCCACCGGCGAGAACCCGGCGATGGTGGACGCCGCCGGCCTGTCGGTCAAAGGCCTGCGCTACGGCGCGCTGGCGGCCAACGGCCTGCTCTGCGGCTTGGCCGGCAGCTACCTGGTGCTGGCGCAAAACGCCAACTTCGTGCCCAACATGACGGCCGGCCGCGGCTACATGGCGCTGGCCGCGATGATCTTCGGCAAATGGCATCCGGTGGGCGCGCTCTGGGCCTGCCTGCTGTTCGGCTTTCTCGACGCCGCGGCAATCCGGCTGCAAGGCGTGTTGCTGCCGCAGGCACTGGGCGGTGGCGCGGTGCCGGTGCAGGCGATCCAGGCGCTGCCCTATGTGTTGACGGTGGTGCTGCTGGCCGGGTTCATCGGCCGCTCCAGGGCACCGGCAGCGCTGGGTGTGCCCTACCTCAAGGAGCGTTGAACGATGTCGCCTTCAAGTCCAACGCCTGTGCCGGCCGGCTTGCCAGACTCTCCACCCGCGCTACCCGCACCACCCAGCGACACGCAGATGGCCCAGTTGGTCAGCGCAGCGCGCGCCGCCCGCGCAATGGCCTACGCGCCCTACTCGCACTTTTCGGTGGGCGCGGCACTGCTGGACGAGCACGGCCGGGTG
>JBBRZR010000365.1:0-5333 GCA_038236495.1 Burkholderiales bacterium | reverse complement strand
CTCGGCCTTGGGCACCTTGCCCACCCACATCGGCGCCAGCGTCAGGTTCTCCAGCACGGTGAGGTGCGGGAACAGGTTGAACTGCTGGAACACCATGCCCACATCCTTGCGGACCTTTTCGATGGCCTTGATGTCGTCGGTCAGCTCGGTGCCGTCGACGATCAAATGGCCTTGCTGGTGCTCTTCGAGCCGGTTGACGCAGCGGATCAAGGTGGACTTGCCCGAGCCCGACGGCCCACAAATCACGATGCGTTCACCGCGTGCCACATGCAGCTGGATGTCACGCAGCACGTGGAACTCGCCATACCACTTGTTGACACCGTTGAATTCGATGATCGGGGCGGTCGTGGTCATGGGAGATGTCACTGGGTTGCTCATGGGGCGCCGCGGTCAGGTGAGGTGAGGGTCACGGGCGGCGGGTTCATTGACGGCGGGTACCGGTGTTGAGGTGCCCTTCGACCCAGCGGCTGTAGCGCGACATCGCAAAACAGAACACGAAGTAGATCGCCGCCACAAACAGCTGGCCTTCCAGAAAGAACTTGCGCCAGTTCGAGTCGCCCAGCGCCAGCTGCAGCGCGCCGGTCAGGTCGTACAGGCTGACGATGGTGACCAGCGAGGTGTCCTTGAAGGCGCCGATGAACGTGTTCATGATCGACGGCACCACCAGGCGCAGTGCCTGCGGCAGCACGATCTTGCGGGTGGTCTGCCAGGGGTTCAGGCCCAGCGACTGCGCTGCCTCGACCTGGCCCTTGGGCAGCGCCTGCAGGCCGCCGCGCACCACCTCGGCCAGGTAGGCCGCGGTGAACAAGGTCATGCCCACCAGCACCCGCACCAGCACGTCGATGGTGGTGCCCTGCGGCATGAACAGCGGGAACATGAACGAGGCCATGAACAGCACCGAGATCAAGGGCACACCCCGGATCAGCTCGACATAGAGCACGCAGATGGTGCGGATGCCCGGCATCTTGGACTGCCGGCCCAGCGCCACCGCCACCGCCAGCGGAAACGCCAGCACCAGACTGATGGTCGACAACAGCAGCGTGAGCGGAAACCCACCCCAGCGTGCGGTCTCGACCGGCGCCAGACCGGCCACGCCGCCAAACATCAGCGCAAAAAACACTGCCAGCACCACCACCCAGGCCAAGAGCAGGCTCTTTTTCCAGAAACCCCGGTAGCAGCTGGCCACCAGCAGGCCGATCAGCAGCAGGCAGGCCAGCAGCGGCCGCCACTGCTCGGCAAACGGGTAGCGGCCGAACAGGATCAAGCGGTACTTCTCGGCAATCACGCCCCAGCAGGCACCGTGCTCGGCAGCGGCGCGGCAGGCCGCGTTGTCGGGTGCAAACACCGCGTGGAACACGCCCCAGGACAACAACGGCGGCACCAGGTACAGCAGCAAGGCCAGCACGACCAAGGTGGCTGCCGTGTTGCGCCAGCCGTCGAACAGGTTGGCGCGCAGCCAGGCCACCGGGCCTTGGGCCGAGCGCGGGGGCGGCCGACTGACGATCGGCGCAAAAACATGATCGGAATTGAGTACGGTCGCGGCCATGCGCTCAGCGCTCCTTGATCAGTGAACGCTTGTTGTAGGCGTTCATCAGGGCGGCCGTCAGCAACGACAGCGTCAGGTAGCAGGCCATCACGATCGCGATGCACTCGATGGCCCGGCCGGTCTGGTTGAGCGAGGTGTTGGAGATCGACACCAGGTCGGGGTAGCCCACCGCCACCGCCAACGACGAGTTCTTGGTCAGGTTGAGGTACTGGCTGGTCAGCGGCGGGATGATCACCCGCAGCGCCTGCGGCAGCAGCACCAGCCGGGTCTCCATCCTGTTGGACAGCCCCAGCGCGGCGGCCGCCTCATGCTGGCCAAACGGCACCGCCTGGATGCCACCGCGCACGATCTCGGCGATGTAGGACGCGGTGTAGATCGTCAGCCCGATCAACATGGTCAAGAATTCAGGCGTGACCGAACCACCACCGACGATGTTCAGCGTGGTTTTCTCGGGCACATCCAGCGCACCCGGCGCACCGCCCACCAGCCAGCCCAGTACCGCGCCGCCCACCAGCATCGCCACGCTCGGGAAAAACACCGGCCAGGTCTTGCCCGTTGCAAACTGGTGCTGTCGCGCCAAGCGCACCCACACCCAGACCGCTGCGACGCCCAACACCAGGCCCGCCAGCGTCATGGCATGACCGGGCGCCCAGTGCGGGATCGGGTACTGCAGTCCGTTCTTGCTGAAGAAAACACCGTGCATCGGCTGCATCGCCTCGTCGATAGGCGGCAGCAACTCGGTCATCACGAAGTACCAGATGAAGAGTTGCAGCAGCAGCGGCACGTTGCGGAATATCTCGACATACGTGCTGCAGACCGTGCGCACCAAGAAGTTGCGCGACAGCCGCCCCACCCCCACCAGCGTGCCCAGCAGCGTGGCCAGCACGATGCCGATCAGTGCCACCCGCAAGGTGTTGGACAAGCCCACCAGAAAGGCCTTGCCATAGCTCTCGGACGAGTCGAACGGGATCACGCTCTCGCCGATCGAGAACCCGGCCGGCTGGGTGATGAAGTCGAAACCGCTCTGGATGCCCCGCACCCGCATGTTCAACAGGGTGTTGTGCACCAGATAGGCACCGGCTGCCAACACCAGCGCCACGGCGACGATCTGGTAGATGACGGCACGGAACGACTTGCTGCGCCAGGTCCACTGGCGAGATTTCGGGGGTGGGGCAGCGGCCGTCATCAGGGCTGGGCGGTGCAGTGCGTTGCCGTGGCGATGTCAGGCGGTCAGCGCACCGGCGGGGCGTACATGAAGCCGCCCTTGCTCCACAGGTTGTTGGCGCCGCGCGGCAATTTCAGGGCCGATTTGGGGCCGACGTTGCGCTCGAAGATCTCTCCGTAGTTGCCGGTGGCCTTGATGGCGCGGTAGGCCCAGTCCTTGTCCAGGCCCAGCAGTTTGCCGGTGTCCTCGGACGTGCCCAGGATGCGCTGAATCACCGGGTCCTTGCTGTTGGCCTTGAGATCGTCCACATTGGCCTGGGTGATGCCGTATTCCTCGGCTTCGATCAGCGCGAACACCACCCACTTGGCAATGGCGAAGAACTCATCGTCACCCCGGCGCACCGACGGGCCGAGCGGCTCTTTCGAGATCAGCTCGGGCAGGATGACATGGTCGTCAGGGTTGCCGGCTTCCTTGTTGCGCACCGACGCCAGGCCCGAGGCATCGGTGGTGTAGGCCTGGCAGCGGCCGGCAAAGTAGGCCTTGTTGGTAGCTTCCTGGGTCTCGAACACGACTGACTTCATGGCCAGGCCCATGGCCTTGGAGTAATCGCTCAGGTTCTTTTCGGTCGTGGTGCCCGACTGCACACACACCGTGGCGCCCTTGAGCTGCTTGGCGCTGGTGATCTTGGACTTCTTGGTGACCATGAACCCCTGGCCGTCGTAGTAGGTGACGCCGGTGAAGTGCATGCCCAGCGAGGCGTCGCGGGTCAGCGTCCAGGTGGTGTTGCGCGACAGGATGTCGATCTCACCGGCCTGCAGCGCGGCAAAACGCTGCGCGGCATTGAGCGGCACCCACTTGATCTTGCTGGCATCACCCAACACGCTGGCAGCCAACGCCTTGCAGATATCGATGTCCAGGCCCGACCAGTTGCCCTGGCTGTCGGCGGCGGCAAAGCCCGGCAGGCTGGGGTTGACCCCACAGACGAGCTGGCCGCGCTGCTTGATCGTGTCGAGCGTCTTGCCGGCGTGGGCCGGCAGTGCGGCAGCCAAGGCACCGAGTGCCAGCAGGCCACCGAGCAAGCTCTTGAGGGGGGTCTTGATCATGTGAAAATTCTCCAGAATTGACGGCAAATATTCCCCGCAAATCTGGGGGGCGGCGGAGTATAGGGCGGGGTTCCCGGCTGGTGACATGCCTGTTTATCCGGGGGTCATGCGCTTATTGCATGACCCTGCTTGCACGATTCATACCCGGGGGTCAACACCCGTGCGCGGCGCCTGAAAACCTGCTAAGCGGGGCGCGCACGCCGCAGGGCGGCGCAGGTCAATCGGGGCGCTTCAAAAAATCCCAGAGCGCCTGCGCGGCCGGCTTGGCGTGACGCGCCACCTCGGTGCGCTCGCGGTAAATGCGCACCTCCATGGTCAGTTCGCCCACGCCGGGCGGCGCGGCGGCCACCAGGCGCCGGCTGCGCAACTCCTGGCGTACCGAGCTGGCGGGCAGGAAGGCCAGGCCATGACCCTCGACTGCCATCGCCTTCAGGCCCTCGGCCATGTCGGTCTCGTAGGTCGTCTCCAATGACGGCGGTACCGGCATCTGGCGGATGATCTGCTCGACCATGTGGCCCATGTAGGCACCCGCGGCGTAAGCCAGCAGCGGCGTCGGCGTGCGGCCAGCCCCCAGCCGGAACAGCGGCTGCCCTTCGCCATCACTTTTGGCATAGGCCGCCAGCGTCTCGTGGCCCAGCGACAGCATGTCGTAGCGGTCCGGGCTGAGTTGCAGCGGCTGCGACGGGTGGTGGTAGGCGATCAGCAAGTCACAGCCGCCCTCGGTCAGGCGCAGCACGGCGTCGTGGACGTTGAGGGCGATCAAGCGCGTCTTGACCCCGCCAAATCGACCGCGCAGTGCCATCAACCAGTGCGGAAAGAAGGTAAACGCCAGCGTGTGCGGGATGGCGAACTCGATCACGTCCTGGCCGCTGGCGCGGTGCGAACGCATCAGGTTGCGCGCCGATTGCAGCGCCACCAGAATCTCCAGCGCCTGGGCGTGCAGCGTCTCCCCGGCCGAGGTCAGGCGGGTGGGGTAGGACGAACGGTCGACCAGATCGATGCCGGCCCAGGCCTCGAGTGCCTGGATGCGGCGCGAAAACGCCGGCTGGGTGACATGCCGCAGCTGTGCCGATCGGGAAAAGCTGCGCGTCTCGGCCAGGCTGACGAAGTCTTCAAGCCATTTGGTGTCCACCGTGCCAGTCTAATAGCGGCAATCGACCCCACATTCAAGGGGTTCTCGCAGCCACCCCCCCCTGAACCAAGGGGAAGACTTCACGCACTATCGGCTTTTGCTTCGCTACAGTCCGATTCATACCCAACCGCTCACTGTTGCCAAACAGCACCTGAGCCATCCAAACAACATAGGCGTTGCCGATCATGTCATCAAAATCTCGTGCGTTTTCGCTGGGCTGCGTCGCAGCGGCGCTGTCGTGGTCGGCTCAGGCGGCCCAGGTGACCTTGGATTTCGAGACCATCGGGTTGGCGGCGCCCAGCACGGGAACGGCTGTACTCGACAGTTTCAAGTTGAACTACGGCCTGAGCTTCAGTGCGAACGCGTTTGCGTTTCACAACGGTACGG
>JBBRZR010000364.1:0-5365 GCA_038236495.1 Burkholderiales bacterium | reverse complement strand
GGCCCACCAGGTTGCCCAGCACGATGCCGTGCTTGTGGCCCAGACCGGAGCGCGGCAGGATCAACGCGGCCAGGCCAGGGTCGGCGATGTGGATGGCCAGGCCGGTCGGGATCAGCACGGTCTGGCCGGGTTCGATCACCAGCGCGGCGTCCAGGCAGGCCCGCAAGTCCAGGCCGGCGCTGCCGGACGTGGCGTAGGCCGGCAGGTGCGCGGCCATGCGGGCGTCCAGCACCTTGAGGTCTATGACGCTCATGCCGGCTTGCCCACCTGGGCCAGCCGCTCGGCGATCTCGCGCACCAGCTCGCGCGCCAGGCTGAGCTTGTCGGCAGTGGGCAGGGCACGCTCGCCATGCGCGTCGACCAGCAGCAGGGTGTTGTCGTCGCGGCCAAAGGTGGCCGGGCCGAGGTTGCCGACGATCAGTGGCACGTTCTTGCGCAAACGTTTTTCACGCGCATGGCGCGCCAGGTCATGGCTCTCGGCGGCAAAACCGACGCAATACGGCCGGGCCGCAAGCTGGGCCACCGCGGCCAGGATGTCAGGGTTTTCGGTGAAGTGGATCGCCGGCACCACGCCCGAGCCATCTTTCTTGATTTTTTCGCCGGCCGCGGCTGCCGGGCGCCAGTCGGCCACTGCGGCAGTGGCGATGAACACGTCGTGGGCTGCGGCGCGCGGCAGCACCGCATCGAACATCTGCTGCGCGCTCTGCACGTCGATGCGCTGCACCTGGGCCGGCGTGGCCAGGTGCACCGGGCCAGCGACCAGCGTCACCTGGGCACCAGCCTCTTGCGCCGCCCGGGCCAGCGCAAAACCCATCTTGCCTGACGACAGGTTGGTGATGCCGCGCACCGGATCGATCGCCTCGAAGGTCGGGCCGGCGGTGATCAGCACCCGCTTGCCGGCCAGCAGCTTGGGCTGGAAAAACGCAACCAGCGCGTCGCAGAGTTCAAGCGCCTCCAGCATGCGGCCGTCGCCGGTCTCGCCGCAGGCCTGGTCGCCGTGGCCCGGGCCCAGCACGGTGGCGCCGTCGGCGCAGGCCTGCGCCACATTGCGCCGGGTGGCCGGGTGGGTCCACATCTCGCGGTTCATGGCAGGGGCCAGCAGCAGCGGGCAGGTCTCGACCGGCCGGGCGATGCACAGCAGCGACAGCAGCTCGTCGGCCCGGCCCTGGGCGATCTTGGCGATGAAATCGGCCGACGCCGGCGCCACCAGGATCGCATCGGCCTCGCGGCTCAGGTTGATGTGGGCCATGTTGTTCGGCTCGCGGGCGTCCCACTGGCTGGTGACCACCGGCAGGCCTGAGAGCGCCTGCATCGTCACCGGGGTGATGAAGGCGCAGGCAGCCTCGGTCATCACCACCTGCACGCTGGCGCCGGCGCGGCTGAGTTCACGCACCAGTTCAGCCGACTTGTAGCAGGCAATGCCGCCGGACAGGCCCAGCACGATGTGGCGGCCGCCCAGCGGCAGCGGCAAATGGGGGACCGGGATCGACATCGCGGTCAGGCCTTGGGGCCGTCGCCAGCGTCGCCGGCAGCATCCGCAGCGCCGGTCGCGACGTCGGGGTCATTCACCGCCCCGGGCGCGCCGTGGCATTTTTTGTACTTCTTGCCGCTGCCGCAGGGGCAGGCGTCGTTGCGGCCGGGGCTGGCCTCGACCCGGCGGGTCTCGGGCTTGGGGCCGTGGTCCAACCAGTACAAGCGCAGGTCTTGCGCGGCGTAGCAGGCCTCATCGACCAGCTGGTCACGCTCCAGCGTCTCGCCCGGGTAGAAGGTCTTGGCATGCTCTGCCAGATCGGCCGGCGGCAACATCAGCGCCAGCACCCGGCTCAGGCAGTCGTCGTACCAGCGGCCTTCGTCGGTGTCCAGGTCGGGCTCGGGCCAGTCCGCGGCAAAGGCGTCGATCGCTTCAGAGAACCCTTCGGCCCAGAGCGCGCCGGTGTGCAGCAGCTCGTTGGCCTCGTCGGCGGTCATGTGACCGCCCTCCACCACCTCGGCGCGGGCAGCGTCGTCGTAGCTGAGCATCAGCGGCGCCAGGCGCAGGCCTTCGGGGTCATCGACCAGCGAGGCTGGGTCGAGCTGGCTGGCCACCACGTTCCAGCGGCCCATCAGCGCGGCCATGGCTTGCGCTACCTCGACCGGGTCGGCAAACGCACGTTCGAAGGCATCGCCAAACATCGCCGGCAGCCATTCGGTGGGCGCTATCGCCCGGCGGCTGGACAGCAGCGCGGTGATGTAGCCGTCCACCCACTCCAGCGACACGTCGGCACCAAAGCCGACCAGGCGTTCGCAGACTTTCTCCAGCGCCTCGATGTCGGCCTCGGTGCTGTTGCGGGCGGTTCGGCTCATGACGGCCTCCGCACCACTGCCCTTGCGGTGGAGGGCATCGAAGGCCTGGCAGCGTTGCGCTGGAGTGGGTGGTCGATCATGGCGGCATCCGGGGTGCTGAGCAGCCGATTGTCACCCGGGACCGCGCCCCGGAGGGCTGCTCGGAAGCCGCCGCCGGTCAGGCCGCCGGCGTCCAGCGCGGCGGGTTGGGGTGCAGGCGCGCCATCGACAAGGAATCGACATACTGCCCGTCGCGCAGCGCGTAGCCGATGTGCAGGCCCTCCTGCACAAAGCCGCAGCGCTGGTACAACGCGATGGCGCGCGGGTTGTCGGCAAACACCGTCAACTCGAGCCGCAGCACCTGGCCCCAGCGGTCGGACCAGTCGCACAGCGCCTGCATCAGTGCCGTGCCCATGCCCTGCCCTTGCGCCTCGGGCAGCACCGAGATGCCCAGCACCATCACATGGCGGCGGCGCAGTGCCGCGCCGACCGGGTGCAGGCCGGCACTGGCCACCACCTGGGGCTCACCGTGCGCGTCGGGCCGCTCGGCCACCAGCATCAGGTCGGGCTTGCCCAGGGCCAGGGTGTCGGTCAGCCGGGCCTGCCACAGCGCCTCGTTGGTGTAGGGCATCTGCAGCAGGTTGGGCAACACCTCCGGATGGCCCATGATGCGGGCCAGCGCGGCGGCGTCGCCCAGCACGGCACGGCGGATGTGGGGGACCAACGGGGTCATGGCGAGGTCTGCAGGACGGGGTTGCCGGCATGTTGTGGCAAGCCGGACGCCGGCGTCAACCGTCGCCGCGGCCATGTCCGGTCGGTTACAGCGCCTGAACGACAATGCAACCTGCCCACCACCACAACAAGACCGCCACCATGAGCATGAAAAAGACCGACCTCGTCCGCCAGCTTGAAAGCAAGCTCGAGGGCCAGCGTCAGCGGGCTGCCACGCCGGGCCGCTTCGGCACCGACGCCGGGGCGCCGCTGGACCGCAAGGAACAGCGCCGCATCGACTCTGCTGCCGGCCTGGTGCCGTTTGCCTGCAAACTGCCGGCCACCCTGACCGCACAACTGAGCGAGCGCGCCGCCGCACACGCCGGCGGCATCAACGGCCTGGTGGCCGAGTTGCTGACCCGCGGCCTGGCCTGACCGACGGAGGCGCCAGCCGGCGCCCCGACCTTGCCCCGACCTGCTGGCGCCGCCTGCGCATCACAGGCTTGCGCCGGACCGCCGGCGCAAGCCCGTCCGTTCAGGTCCGCTCGCGTACCCAGCCGACCACCGAGGCCAGCGCCGGCGCCAACTTGGCCGGCTCGGTGCCACCGGCCATCGCCAGATCAGGCTTGCCGCCGCCCTTGCCGCCCACCTGCTGGGCCACGAAGTTGACCAGCTCGCCAGCCTTGAGCCGGTTGTCCGGCGTGGCCAGCACACCGGCTGTGACACCGGCCGCGAGTTGAACCTTGCCGCCGTCCACCGTGGCCAGCACCACGACCGCAGATTTGAGCTTGTCCTTGAGCTTGTCCAGCGTGTCGCGCAGGGTCTTGGCGTCAGCGCCGACCAACGTGGCGGCCAGCACCTGGATGCCGTTGACGTCCACCGCCCGGGCCAGCAACTCGTCGCCCTGCGCGCTGGCGAGCTTGCCCTTGACCGCTTCGAGCTCTTTCTCCAGCCCGCGCACCTGGTCCAGCAGCGAGCGCACCCGCACCGGCACGTCGGCGCGCAGCACCTTGAGCGTGCCGGCGATGCCGCCCAGCGCGGTCTCCATGCCCTGCACATAGGCCAGCGCGTTGTCGCCGGTCAGCGCTTCGACACGACGCACGCCGGCCGCCACACCGCCCTCGGCCACGATGGTGAACAGGCCGATGTCGCCCGTGCGCTGCACATGGGTGCCGCCACACAGCTCCTTGCTGCTGCCGATGGTTTGCACCCGCACGCTGTCGCCGTATTTCTCGCCAAACAGCATCATCGCGCCGCTTTTTTGAGCGTCTTCCAGCGCCATCACCTCGGCCTGGGCCTGGGCGTTGGCCAGGATCTCGGCATTGACCAGGGTCTCGACGCGGCGGATCTGCGCGTCGGTCACAGGTGCGTTGTGGGCAAAGTCGAAACGGGTGCGCTCGGCCGTGACCAGCGAGCCCTTTTGCACCACATGGTCACCCAGCACCTCGCGCAGCGCCTTGTGCATCAAATGGGTGGCGCTGTGGTTGCGCACGGTGCGTGCGCGCTGCTCGGCGTTGACGCGGGCGGCCACGGTGTCGCCCACCGACAACGTGCCCTCTACCACCCGGCCCTGGTGGCCAAAAACATCGGCCTGGATCTTGGTGGTGTCCTCGATCAGCACCCGGGCCACGGCGTTGCGCAGCTCACCCGCGTCGCCGGCCTGGCCGCCGCTCTCGGCATAAAACGGTGTGTGGTCCAGCACCACCACGCAGTCGTCGCCGGCCTTGACACTGGCCACCGAGGCGCCGTCCAGGTACAGCCCGGTGATGCGCGAGGTCTCACATTGCAGGTGCGCGTAGCCGTGGAAGGTGGTGGGCGTGCCGGCATAGACCAGGCCGGCGGCCATCTTGAACTTGGTGGCGGCGCGCGCCATCTCGCGCTGGCGGCCCATCGCGGCGTTGAAGCCGGCCTCGTCCACCGTGACACCGCGCTCGCGGCAGACATCGCCGGTCAGGTCCACCGGGAAGCCGAAGGTGTCGTGCAGCTTGAAGGCGGTATCGCCGTCGATCACCTTGGCCCCCGCAGCGTCCATGTTGGCCAGGGCCGCTTCCAGGATCTCCATGCCGTGGTGGATCGTCAGGAAAAAACGCTCCTCCTCGGTCTTGAGCACCTCGGTGACGCGCACGGCAGCGCGGTGCAACTCGGGGTAGGCCTCGCCCAACTCGGCGTCCAGCGGCGTCACCAGCTTGTGGAAAAACGGCTTGCGTGCCCCCAGCTTGTAGCCGTGGCGGATGGCGCGGCGGGCAATGCGGCGAAGCACGTAGCCGCGGCCCTCGTTGCCGGGGTTCACGCCGTCGGCAACCGTAAAGGCGCAGGCGCGGATGTGGTCGGCG
>JBBRZR010000363.1:0-5373 GCA_038236495.1 Burkholderiales bacterium | reverse complement strand
GGCTGATCCCGATCCCGCCCGAGCTGGACGACGCCACCGCCGCCGGCTTCACGCTGGTCTACGGCACCTCGCACCATGCGGTGATCGACCGCGGCGAGTTGAAGGCCGGCCAGACCATGTTGGTGCTGGGCGCGGCCGGTGGGGTGGGCCTGGCGGCGGTGGAGATCGGCAAGGCCATCGGCGCCAAGGTGATCGCCGCGGCGTCCACCGACGAGAAGCTGGCGGTGTGCAAGGCCCACGGTGCCGACGTGCTGATCAACTACAGCACGCAAGACCTGCGCGCCGCGATCAAGGACGCCACCGGTGGCTTGGGGCCCGACGTCATCTACGACCCGGTCGGCGGCATCTATGCCGAGCCGGCGTTCCGCTCGATCGGCTGGCGCGGCCGCTACCTGGTGGTGGGTTTTGCCAACGGCGAGATCCCCAAGCTGCCGGCCAACCTGATGCTGCTCAAGGGCGCCAGCATGGTCGGCGTGTTCTGGGGCGATTTTGTGCGGCGCGAACCCAAGGCCAATGCCGCAGCGATGCGCGAGATGATGGGCTGGGTGGCCGAGGGCAAGTTGAAGCCGCTGGTGTCGGCGCGCTACTCGCTGGCCGATACCGCCAAGGCCTTCGAGGCCCTGGCCGCACGGCAGGCCACTGGCAAGGTCGTGATCGAGCCAGGCCGGGCCTAAAGTATCTGAGACCCTTCACCCTGCGCGGTCGCCCCGGGCTGCGCCCTTGACCCGCTATCCAGGAAACGCCCCATGAAAACCCAGATCACCGAGATGTTCGGCATCCAGCACCCCATCATCCAGGGCGGCATGCACTTTGTCGGCTTTGCCGAGCTGGCTGCGGCGGTGTCCAACGCCGGCGGACTGGGCATCATCACCGGGCTGACCCAGCGCACGCCCGAGTTGCTGGCCAAAGAGATCGCCCGCTGCCGCGAGATGACCGACAAGCCGTTTGGCGTCAACCTGACGTTTTTGCCCACGGTCTCGTCGCCCGACTACCCCGGCTACATCAAGGCGATCATCGACGGCGGCGTGAAGGCGGTGGAGACGGCCGGCAACAACCCGCAAAAATGGCTGCCCGCGCTGCACGAGGCCGGCATCAAGGTGATCCACAAGTGCACCTCGGTGCGGCACTCGCTCAAGGCCGAGTCGATCGGCTGCGACGCCGTCAGCGTGGACGGCTTCGAGTGCGGCGGTCACCCGGGCGAGGACGACATCCCCAACTTCATCCTGCTGCCACGTGCCGCCGATGAGCTGAAGATCCCGTTTGTCGCCTCTGGCGGCATGGCCGATGGCCGGTCGCTGGTGGCGGCGATGGCGCTGGGCGCGCAGGGCATGAACATGGGCACCCGCTTTATCGCGGTGAAGGAAGCGCCGGTGCACGACAACGTCAAGCAGGCCATCGTTGCGGCCAGCGAATTGGACACCCGGCTGGTGATGCGCTCGCTGCGCAATACCGAGCGGGTGCTGCGCAATGAGGCGACCGACCGCCTGCTGGTCAAGGAAAAAGCGCTGGGTGCGAGCCTGAAGTTCGAGGACATCATCGCCGAGGTGGCCGGTGTCTACCCGAAGATCATGTTGGAGGGTGAGATGGACGCCGGGGTCTGGTCCTGCGGCATGGTGGCCGGGTTGATCCACGACATCCCGACCTGCAAGGAGCTGATCGACCGCATCATGGCCGAGGCCGAGACCATCATCCGCCAGCGGCTGATGGGATTTCTGGCGGACTGATCGGGTGGGCTGAGCGGGTGGACTGATCGGGTGGATGGACCTGGCAGCAGCCAGGGCCGGCGCCAGGATCAGTCACCAAGACCGGCCCCCAGAGACCGGCCGCAAACACCGGCCACAAACACCGGCCGGTCCAGGCGGGTCAGGCCGCCGTCTTGGGCGCGTAACCCAGCACGGCCTTGGTCTCGAGGAAGTCCGCAAACGCATGGTCGCCCCACTCGCGGCCATTGCCCGACTGCTTGTAGCCGCCAAACGGCGCCATCAAATCCGGGCCGGCGCTGTTCAGGTTAACCTGGCCGGCACGCAGCCGCGCTGCCACCTTGCGCGCCGCGTCCAGGTCGGTGCCCGAGACATACGCCGCCAGGCCGTAGGGCGTGTCGTTGGCGATCTGCACCGCCTGGTCCACCGTGTCGTAGCCAATCACCACCAGCACCGGGCCGAAGATCTCCTCGCGCGCCACGGTCATGGTGTTGTTGACATGGCCCAGCACGGTCGGCTTGACGTAATAACCCGTCTCCAGCCCGGCCGGCTTGCCCGGGCCACCCGCCACCACGGTCGCACCCTCTTTGATACCGGCCTGAATCAGGGTCTGGATCTTGTCCCACTGGGTGGCCGAGATCACCGGGCCCAGTGCGGCGCCGCTGTCGGGTGCACCGACCGTGGTGGCCTCGGCGGCGGCCTTGGCAATGGCCAGCGCCTCGTCCATGCGGTCATTGGGCACCAGCAGGCGGGTGGGGGCGTTGCAGGACTGGCCCGAGTTGCCCATCACACCACGCACGCCGTTGGTGATGGCGCGCTTCAAGTCGGCATCCGGCAGGATCAGGTTGGGGGACTTGCCACCCAGCTCCTGGTGCACCCGCTTGACGGTGGGGGCGGCGTTGCGCGCCACCTCGATGCCGGCACGGGTCGAGCCGGTGAACGACACCATGTCCACCTCGGGGTGGCTGGCGATGGCCGCACCCACGGTCGGGCCGTCGCCATTGACCAGGTTGAAGACACCGGCCGGCACCCCCGCGGCGTGCAGGATCTCGGTCCAGATCTGGGCCGAAAACGGCGCGATCTCGGACGGCTTGAGCACCATGGTGCAGCCGGTGGCCAGCGCCGGCGCCACCTTGCAGGCGATCTGGTTGATCGGCCAGTTCCAGGGCGTGATCAGGCCGCAGACGCCGATCGGCTCCTTGACGATCATCGTGCTGCCGCGCAGCTCCTGGAAGTGGTAGTCCTTCAGCACCGCCAGCGCGGTCTGCAGGTGGCCCAGGCCCATCGCGGCTTGCGCTTTTTGCGCCAGCAGCACCGGCGCGCCCATCTCCTCGGTGATCGCGGCGGCCATGTCGGCGTAGCGCTTCTGGTACTCGGCAATCACCCGCTCCAGCAGGGCCACACGCTCGGCCACGGTGGTTTGCGAGTAGCTGGCAAACGCGGCGCGGGCGGCGCGCACCGCCTTGTCCACGTCGGCGGCCGAGCCCATCGAGATGTGGCCGGCTGCCTGCTCGGTGGCCGGGTTGATGACGGCCAGCGTCTTGGGCGTTGCCGGGTCGACCCAGGCACCGTTGATGTAGAACTTCAGGTACTCGCGCATGGGGTGTGGCTCCAGGAAGTGGTCTCGCGGCAAAGCGCCGAAAGCGGCATTCTAGGCAGCGCGGGGCGGCCCTGCAGCCAGCGCACAATGCCCTCATGGCGCGCGCCCTACCGACCCCTGAAGCCCCGCCCGGCGACGCTGGTGCGTCGCCCGATGGGCGGCGGCGGCGCAGCGCGCTGACCCGCAAACGCATCGTCACCGCGCTCACCGCGCTGGTCAGCGAGGGCGTGATCACCCCCACCGCCGAGATGGTGTCGCTGCGCGCCGACGTGGGGCTGCGCACCGTGTTCCGTCATTTCGACGACATGGAGACGCTGTACCGCGAGATGAACACCGAGTTCGACGCGATCCTGGCGGCGGCGATGCGGGCGCCGCTGCCGGCCACATCGTGGCAAGACCGGCTGCAGGAAAGCATCAGCCTGCGCGCCGCGTTGTTCGAGCGCCTGGCGCCGTACTACGTCGGCACCCAGGTGCACCGGCACGAGTCGCCGTTCCTCAACGACCAGCTGGTGCGCGCGGCCGTGCTGCACCGCGACCAGGTGCGCCGCCTGCTGCCGCCCGCGCTGGCCGACGACGCACCACGCTTCGAGGCCTTGCTGCTGGTGCTCAGCATCGATGCCTGGCTGCGGCTGCGGCGCGAGCAGGGGCTGGATGTGGCGGCCGCCACCGCCGTCGTGCAAAAACTGGTCAGCGCGCTGGTGGGCACGCTGGTCAGCTCGCCGGCGGATCGGCAGCGGGGCCTGTCGCCTGGCGGGTGATCAGGTAGTCGGCAATCACCCCGCGGATGAAGTCGGCTGCCCGGGCGGTGGCCGCCGGGCTGGCCGGCCGGGCCAGCGCCTGGAAGCTGCCGGTGACCGTCAGGTAGAACAAGGCGGCCAGCAGGTCGGCAGGGTCGCTGAAGTGCCAGTAGCAACTGCCGCGTGTCACACCCAGCGTGTCGGCCAGCACCAGCACCCGCACCTTGTCGAAGCCGCCCTCGACCACCGCATCAAACGCCGCGTCCAGCCAGCTGTCGCGGCCCAGGTGCGGCGTCTTGGACTTGCCAGCGGCGTCGCTGCGCGATGACTTGCGGGCTGTGGGCATCGGGCTCGGTTTGATCGCGGGGGCCGCGCGGCGGGCCAGTGCCGCTCACCGCGCGGGCCGGAGCGCGACCGGTCGAGAATACCCCGACGGTCTGCTGGCTGCTGGCCGCTAACCGCGCTGCCAGCGCGCCCAACGCTGGCGTACCCGACGCTTGACCGCCCGGGCGGTGCGCCAGGCCCAGGACGCCCGCACACGCAGCAGCAGCGCCGCTTTCCAGCCGACCCAGCGCAAGTAGACGTTTGCGAACCAGGCCAGCTGCATCAGCGCGGGCCGGGTCAGCGTGAACAAACGCGCCACGATGGCCGTGCCCACCAGCTTGGCCGCCACGATCACCAGCGCGCCCAGGATCGGCTGGCCGCGGGCGATCAGGGCCAGCGCTGCCAGCTTGATCGGCAACAGCAACAGCGTGGGCAACAGAAAGACCGCCAGCGCGGCGTGCGGCGGCAGGCGGGTGATCAGGCCCTCGATCTGGCGCAGCAGAGGCAACCGACCCAGCCGGGCCAGCGCACGCTGCAACGGATCCCAGCCCCATTCCTCGAACAG
This sequence comes from Burkholderiales bacterium, assembly GCA_038236495.1. Classification (GTDB taxonomy): domain Bacteria; phylum Pseudomonadota; class Gammaproteobacteria; order Burkholderiales; family Burkholderiaceae_C; genus Pseudaquabacterium. The sequence continues at coordinate 447 of JBBRZR010000363.1, read as the reverse complement.
GATCAGCAGCGCCAGCAGGCCGGTGAAGACCGCGCGCAACAGGCGGCCAGCGCCGCGCAACAGGGCAGGGATCATGCGCGCATCATCGCTGCCCGCCGTGCCGGGCTAGGGTGCGGACACTGCCGCCTCGCGGTCCGGCGCTGGCAGCGCCGCCTGCACGGCCAGCAGCCAGGCCGTGAGCCGGTCACCCTGCAAGAAGTCGCGGCCGCCGCCACCGGCCAGGCTGCGCGGCAGGTCCAGCCGGTCGGCCAGCGTGTCGAACAGGCCGGCATCCAGGCTGTCTTGCGCCACCAGGTAGACCCACTGCTGGCCGGGCGAGGCCTGGGCGCGTGGGCCGGCCGGGCTGCGGCGGGTGCGCCAGGGCACACCGGCCTGCACCACCGCGTCCAGCCCCGCCGGGAAGGCGTCGTCGGGCAGCAGCAGCGTCAGGTCGGGGCCCACCGGCAG
>JBBRZR010000362.1:0-5377 GCA_038236495.1 Burkholderiales bacterium | reverse complement strand
GTGGCGGCCGATGCCGTCCCGCACTACAACAACCTGATGGCGCTGCTGGCCAGCGAGACCAACGGCGGGACCGGTGAGCTGAAGAATGCCGCGGTCTTCACGCCGCTGGCGGGCACGCTGGGCACCGTCAAGGACTACTTCGGCAACGCCATCGGTGGCAAGCCCACGCCGATCAGCCAGACCTGCCAGCGCAACTTCGTGCTGCTGGCGACCGACGGCAACCCCACCGGCAAAACCAACGGCGACATGTACACGCTGGCCGAGATGGCCAACATCTACAACCCGCTGACGAGCACCTGGAGCTTCGGCACCGCGTCCAATGACGTCTTCACCCGGGTCACGGCGCTGCGCACGACGGCCTACGGCGGGCGCAACTACGACGTGCAGACCTACGTGGTGGGCCTGGGGGATTCGGTGGCCAACGCCAGCTCGGTGGCCGCGCTGAACCAGATGGCGTTTCTGGGCGGCACCGACCAAGCCTTTCTGGCCAGCGACCAGGCGGCGCTGTCCGATGCCTTCCGCACCATCGCCGTGGACATCATCTCGCGCACCGCGGCGGCGTCGTCGGTATCGCTGAACTCCGGCTCCTGGAACACCGGAGCCAAGGTCTACCAGGGGCGGTTCTCCAGCAGCGACTGGTCGGGCCAGCTGCTGTCGTTCCCGCTGGGCAACAGTGGGCAACCCAGCAACGCCGCCGACTGGGACGCCGCCCAGCGGGTCAGCAACCAGCACTGGAGCACCGGCCGCCAGATCCTGACCTACAAAGCCTCGGCCGGCCTGGGTGCCCGCGGTGTGCCGTTTCGTTGGCCGGCCAACGCCGGCGCGCCAGGCGCGGGCGAGATCGACCCTGGTCTGGTCACCGCCCTCAACAAAAACGCGGCCGGCACGGTGGACAACTTCGGCGTGCAGCGGCTGGAGTTTTTGCGCGGCAATGCCGACCGTGAGGAGCGCAATTGCGCGGGCTGTGCCGCACCGGTGTTGCGCAGCCGGGCCACGTCGGTGCTGGGTGACATCGTCAACTCGGCGCCGATGTACGTGGGCGGTGCCACCGGCGATTTTCGCGACACGATGGAATCCGGCCGCTACTCGACCTATGCCACGGCCCGGGGCGCGCAATCGCCGGTGATCTATGTCGGCGCCAACGACGGCATGCTGCATGCGTTTTCGGCGGGCACGGGCAGCGAGTTGTTTGCCTACGTGCCCTGGGCGGTGCGCAACCGGCTCAGCAACCTGACCAACAACCCCTATACCCACCAGTACACCGTGGACGGCTCACCGTCGGTGGGCGATGTGTACTACGGCGGCGCCTGGCGCAGCGTGCTGGTCAGCGGCATGAACGCCGGCGCACCGGGCCTGTTTGCGCTGGATGTGAGCACGCCGGCCAACTTCACCGAGGCCAATGCGTCGCAAGTGGTGCGCTGGGAGATCGGCGACGGCGATGCGGACGTGGGCTACATCTTCGGCCGGCCGCTGCTGGTCAAGATGCGCGACGGCCGCTGGCGCGCCATCGTCGGCAACGGCTACAACAGCGCCAACGGCCATGCGGTGCTGTTGATGGTCGATGTGGAGACCGGCGCCGTCAGCAAAATCGACACTGGCGTGGGCACGGCGGGCACGCCCAACGGCCTGTCGGCGGTGGCGGTGGTGTCGAGCACCGACAACGGCGTGGCCGACACGGTGTATGCCGGCGACCTGTACGGCAACCTCTGGAAGTTCGACTTGAGCGCCACCAACGCTGCCGGCTGGAAGGTGGCCTACGGCAACGCCGGTGCCTGGTTGCCGCTGTTTTCAGCGGCCAATGGCCAGGCCATCACGGCACGGCCCGACGTCACCCGCTTCCCGAAGGGCGGCTACCTGGTGGCGGTGGGCAGCGGGCGTTATGTGGACATCACCGACAACGCGGCCGGCAGCACCCAGGCCATCTACGGCATCTGGGACAACGGCGCCCCGGTGACGCTGGCCAACCTGCAGACCCAGACCATCGTCAGCACCGCGGTGGGCGGCAGCGGCAGCACCTACCGGCTCAGCACCCACGCCGTCGGCCCGGCCACCGACGCGGTCATTGCTGGCGACAACGCCGTCAGCCTGTCGGACTACTACAGCTTGAAGAAGGGCTGGAAGCTCAGCCTGCCCAGCAGCGGTGAGCGGGTGGTGACCGAGGCCGCCATCCGCAACGGCCGGGTGGTGATCTCCAGCCTGATCCCCAGCACGGTGGTGTGCTCGTACGGCGGCGACGGCTGGATCATCGACGTCGATGTGGTCACCGGCAACCGCACGGCGGCGCTCGACACCAACAACGATGGCGTGATCAACAACGCCGACTACCTCAACGGCTCGATGGTGTCGGGCGTGCAGGTGGGGGCGGTGCCGGCAGCGGCCACCATCATGCGCGGCAGCGGTGCCCAGCGGGCGCTGGAGTTCAAGATGATCAACACCTCCAGCGGCACCATCGTGCGGGTGCCCGAGGCCGGCAACCCGGTCAATTCACGCCGTTCGGCCTGGGAGCAACTGAGATGACAGCGATTTCCATACCCATGCGCGGCGTGCTGCTGGCCGGGCTGCTGGCTGCGACAACAGGCCTGGCGCAGGCCACCGCGGTAGCCGGCGATGCAGGTGTCAGCAGCGGCAACAGTGTTGGCGTCAGCAGCAGCAGCCCGCCCGTGCGGCGCTTCGTACCGTCAGCGGCGGCACACGGCGCCGACGCACCCACGCTGGACCTGGTCAGCGCCCGCATCGACGCCGTGGATGCCGGCGCCCGGGCCATCACCGTGCGCGGCAAGCCGCTGCCTTTGCACCCGACCCGGTTGCGGGTAGTGGGGCCGGGCGGCCAGGCGCTGTCGGGCGCACGCGCGCTGCGACCCGGCATGCAGGTGCGCTTTGCGCTCGAGCCCGAGGCGCCCGCGGGCCGCGCCACCACTGCCGGTGCGTCGCAGACCACTGCCGGCGCCGATGCAGCGCCGGCAACCCGGCCCATCGTGCTCATCTACATCGACAGCCAGCCATGACCGACACACGGACCCGCGGCTTCACCTTGATCGAGCTGATGATCGCGCTGGCGATCGCGGCGATATTGGCCTCGGTGGCCTATCCGTCCTACCTCAGCCAGGTGGCCAAGGGCCGGCGCGCCGACGGCAAGCAGGCGCTGGTCGAGCTGGCGCAAAAGCTGGAGCGGTTCTACACCGAGCGCGGCACCTACGCCGGCGCCACGCTGGGCGGCGCGGGCGGGCTTTACCCGGCGGTCTCGCCGGGTGGTTTTTATGCGCTGGCGATCAGCAGCCAGACTGCCGACGGTTTTGTCATCGCGGCCACGCCAAGCGGCAACCAGGTGGGCGATGCCTGCAGCACGCTGGGCTACAACCAGCTGGGTGACCGCACCGTGGGCAACGGGGCAACCATGACCGTGGACCAATGCTGGTGAGCCGCAAACCGCCCCGGCGACTCGGGAAACCCTGACCGGCAAGGGGGCGTCTCGGGGCCGGCGCTGGCTCAGGCTCAGGGTTTGCACGCGCTTGCGGCGGCCGGCCGACCTGGGGCACCATCCCGCCGGCCAAACTTGAGTTCAGCTGACTGAACCCGGTTGGGCGCATCAACCCCATCGGGTGCGGCCTGATCCGCCCCGGCAACCGGCCGCCCCACCGTGCTCATTGGTCCCGCCCCTTCGGCCGCAAACGCCTCTGCACTGGTGCCCGCTGTGGTCCGGGCGCTGGCCTTGCTGGAGCGGCTGGCCCAGCAGCGCCAACCGATGAGCATGGCACGTCTGGCCACCGATCTGGCGCTGCCCAAGAGCAGTGTTCATGGCCTGTGCAGCACCTTGCTGTCGATGGGCTACCTGCGGCGCCAGGCCGACGGCGGTTTGTCGATCGGCCCCCGGGTGATGAACCTGGCCGAGGCCTTTGTGGCCGGCACCGATGTGGCGCGTGAGTTCGACGCACTGTGGCTGTCTGCCGCACCGCAAGAGGCGCCGGACGAGACCGTGCTGCTGTCGGTGCTGGACGGCAGCGATGTGGTCTACCTCGCGGCGCGCAACGGCACCCGGCCGCTGGGCCTGGCTTTTACGCCCGGCATGCGCCTGCCGGCCCACCTGGCCGCCACCGGCCGGGCGATGTTGGCGTACCTGACGCCCGCGCTGCCGCCGGGCCCTGCCGACACCGGCGCCGGTGCCGGCACGCTGGCCGCCATGACCCCACGCAGCCTGACCGCGCCTGCCGCACTGGCCGCCGAGCTGGCGCTGACCCGGCTGCGCGGCTACAGCGTGGACGACGAAGGTGTGCGGCTGGGGCTGTTCTGCATGGCCGCGCCAGTTTTTGATGCTGGGGCCCGGCCGGTGGCCGGTATTGGCGTGTGTCTGAACAAGGCCACGCTGGACGACGCCGACCTGGCGCGCCAGCAACAGCGGGTGGTGGGCATTGCGCACGCGCTTTCGCATCGGCTGGGCGGCGAATCGCCGGCCTGGGCTACTTCCTCCTTCAAACCGGCAAGGTCGGCATGACCCCCAGCGACATCATTCTCGAAACCCGCGACCTGACCAAGGAGTTCAAGGGCTTCGTGGCCGTCAGCCAGGTCAACCTGAAGGTCAAGCGCGGCAGCATCCATGCGTTGATCGGCCCCAACGGCGCCGGCAAGACCACCTGCTTCAACCTGCTGACCAAGTTCCTGATCCCGACGGCCGGTCAGATCCTGTTCGAAGGCCAGGACATCACCGCCGAGGCGCCGGCCCACATCGCCCGGCGCGGGGTGATCCGCTCGTTCCAGATCTCGGCCGTATTCCCCCACCTGACGGTGCTGGAGAACGTGCGGGTGGCGCTGCAGCGCAAGCTGGGCAACTCGTTTGTGTTCTGGCGCTCGGAGCGCTCGCTCGACGCCCTCAACGGTCGGGCTATGCAGCTGCTGGCGGCAGTGGACCTGGAGAACTACGCGGGTCTGACGGCGGTCGAGCTGAGCTACGGCCGCAAGCGCGCGCTGGAGATCGCCACCACCCTGGCGATGGACCCCAAGCTGATGCTGCTCGACGAGCCCACCCAAGGCATGGGCCTGGAGGATGTGGACCGCATCAAGCAGCTGATCAAGAAAGTGGCGGCTGATCGCACCGTGTTGATGGTCGAGCACAACATGAGCGTGGTCTCCAGCATCGCCGACACCATCACCGTGCTGCAACGTGGCGCCACGCTGGCCGAGGGGCCGTACGAGGTGGTCAGCAAGAACCCGGCGGTGATCGAGGCCTACATGGGCAGTGCGCAGACCGAGCTGGTGGGGGCCCACTGATGGCCGCAGGCAAGCGTTTTCTTGAAGTCAAGAACCTGCAGGGCTGGTATGGCGAGTCGCATGTGCTGCACGGCGTCAACTTTCATGTTGACGAGGGCGAGGTGGTGACGCTGCT
>JBBRZR010000361.1:0-5383 GCA_038236495.1 Burkholderiales bacterium | reverse complement strand
TCCGATCCTGCAGCTCAAGATTGACGGCCAGCCCTTGGTGTATCTCGACAACGCCGCGTCCAGCCAGATGCCGCAAGCGGTGATTGACCGCCTGGTGCGCTACCAGACGAGCGAGCATGCCAATATCAACCGGGCCGTGCATTACCTGTCGGAGACGGCAACCTCGGCGTACGAGGCAGCGCGGCGCAAAGTGCAGCACTTTATCCATGCGGGTGAAGAGCGCGAAATCATTTTTACGAGCGGCACGACCGATGCGATCAATCTGGTCATGCACGGTTACGGCCGAAAGTTCATCAAGGCCGGCGACGAGATTATTCTGACCACGCTCGAGCACCATTCAAACATCGTGCCGTGGCAAATGCTGGCCGAAGAGAAGGGCGCAAAGATTCGGGTGGTGCCGATCAACGACGCCGGTGAATTGCTGATCGACGACTATGAAAAACTCTTCAATGCGCGCACCCGGTTTGTTGGGGTGATGCATGTCTCGAACGCGCTGGGCACCGTCAACCCGGTGAAGCAAATGATTGCCTTCGCCCATGCGCGCGGGGTGCCGGTGCTGGTTGACGGCGCGCAAGCCGCACCGCATATGCAGGTTGATGTTCAGGATCTGGATTGCGATTTCTATGCTTTTTCTGGTCACAAGTTGTGTGGGCCGACCGGTATCGGCGTGCTGTATGGCAAGGCGGCGCTGCTGGAAGACATGCAGCCCTTCAAGGGCGGCGGCGACATGATCCGGTCGGTGACGTTCGAGAAAACCACCTACAACACGATACCGCACAAGTTCGAGGCCGGTACGCCGCCCATCGCCGCGGCCATCGGGCTGGGCGCCGCGGTGGATTACCTTTCGGCCATCGGCATGGACGTCATAGCACCGTACGAACACGGGTTGCTCAATTATGCGACCGAGCAAATGACGACCCTGCCCGGCGTGCGCATTATCGGCACCGCCGCCAACAAGGCTGCTGTGCTGTCATTCACGGTGGACGGTGTTCACCCCCACGACGTCGGCACGTTGCTCAATCAAGAGGGCGTTGCGGTGCGCACAGGTCATCATTGTGCGCAGCCGCTGATGCAGCGATTAAAAGTGCCGGCAACGTCGCGCGCCTCGTTTGCTTTTTATAACAGCATGGCGGAAGTCGACGCATTGATCGCCGGTATTCGCAGCGTGCAGAAGGTATTTGCATAATGGCTGACCACCGGGCACTTTATCAAGAGGTCATCCTTGACCACAACCGGATGCCGCGCAACTACGGCTTATTGGCGCAGACCAGCCACCATGCAGAGGGCCATAACCCGCTGTGCGGCGATCACATCAGTGTGGCGCTCAATCTCAAACTTGACCCTGAATCTGCCGAGTGCATCGACCGCATCGCGTTTGAGGGTGAGTCTTGCGCGATCTGCAAAGCGTCGGCGTCGATGATGACCGTGGCGGTGAAAGGCAAGACACGCCCAAACGCAGAAGCCTTGATCCAGGAATTTATCGCCATGGCCACCGGCAAACTCGACCTGAACAGCCCGAATCACATCGGACGGCTCGCGGTATTCGCCGGTGTGCAGGATTTACCAACCCGCGTGAAATGCGCGGTCCTGCCGTGGCACACCTTGCATGCGGCGCTCAATTCAGGCGCCAGTACGTCGACCGAAGCCATGCAAGACCCGATGCACGCGCCGATTGGCGACGCGTGAATCGATCATCAGACAGTTTTGAGGAATATTGAAATGAACGTCCAGGAACGTATTCGCAATCAAGTTACGACCCATGCCGTTGTGCTTTACATGAAAGGCACGCCGCAGTTCCCGCAGTGCGGATTTTCAGGCGCGACGGTGCAAATATTGAAGGCCTGTGGCGTGCAGGACTACACCGCTGTGAACGTGCTGGCCGACCCTGAGGTTCGTGACGGCATCAAGGCCTATGCCAACTGGCCCACGATACCGCAGCTCTATATCAACGGTGAATTTGTAGGTGGCGCGGATATTGCGCGCGAGATGTATGAGCAGGGTGAATTGCAGAAGTTGATCGATTCAGCGGCTGGTCGATGAGATGGCCATGGCTCCTGGCCAGGGTATCGACCTGACCCGGTTGTCGTGGTTTCGGCACGAACCGGGTGGCCAAGACTCAAGAAAGTTCAGATGCCCAAGATCGCAGAAATTGAAGACACGCCCAATCCGAACGCGGTGAAGTTTATTCTCTGGGAGCCGCTGACCTGGGGCATCACGCACTCTTATGAAAACGCCGAGCAGGCGCAGGGCGATCCGTTGGCGCGCGCCTTGTTCGACATCGCGCATGTCAGCAATGTGTTCTACGTTGACAAATGGCTCACGGTCACCCAGGACGGCCATGCCGATGGGCCGGCGTTGGTGCGCTTGCTCGCGGTGCCCATCCGCGCCGCGCCGGCGGCGGCCGCGCAGACAGCGGTGGCGGTTGCGGCGGCAAACCATGCCCATGCCGACCTCAGTCCGTCGGACCGGCAGCGCTTCGATGCGATCACCACCTTGCTCGACGAGCAGATACGTCCGTACCTGAAAAGCGATGGCGGCGACCTGCATGTGATCAGCCTCGATGGCGACCGGCTCAGTGTGCATTACCAGGGCGCCTGCGGTACCTGCCCGAGCTCGATATCGGGCACCCTCAGGAGCATCGAGAGTCTGGTGAAGTCGATCGAGCCGAATATCGAGGTCGTGGCGGTCTAGGCCATCGGGCATGAACACTTCGGAACGCCTACACCCTCAAAACAGCCGTACAGACAGACACAAAGACAGACACACAGACAGGCAGGACGCCATGAAACCGACCCAGGATGCCTTGCGGGAACGCTTCAGACACGCCTTTCCCGAGGCGGCGATCGAGTTGGATGACGAGAGCCATTTGCACGCCGGCCACGTGGGCGCTGCGGGCGGTGCGGGGCACTACCGGGTCCGGGTGGTCGACGCCAGCTTCAAGGGCTTGCAGCGCATCGCCCGGCACCGGCTTATCTACGCCGCGGTGTCCGACTGGATGCCTGGGCGGGTGCATGCGTTGAACATCATCGCGATGACCCCGCAAGAAGCCGCGACGCTGGTTGCAACGGCTGTCCCTTAGCGGGCCCCTCGGGCGCTAGCCGTGGGGGGGCGGGGCATGGGACAGCTCAGCGCTGCCGCGGATCCAGCGCATCGCGCAGGCCGTCGCCCAGCAGGTTGAACGACAGCACCAGCAAGAAGATCGCCAGGCCGGGCCAGATCGCCATCCAGGGCGCGTTGTCGATGAAGTTCTTGGCGGTGTTGAGCATGCTGCCCCAGCTCGGCGCGGGCGGCTGCTGGCCCAGGCCCAAGAAGGACAGGCTGGCCTCGGCGATCACCGCCGCCGCGATCGCCAGGGTGGACTGCACCACCAGCGGCGCGGTGACGTTGGGCAGCACATGGCGCAGGGCAATGCGCAGCGGCGGGTTGCCCACCGCGCGCGCCGCCTCGATGTAGTCCTCGACCTTGACGTTGAGCACCTGGGCGCGTGTCAGCCGTACAAACACCGGCGTGGCCGAGACGCCGATGGCGATCATCGCGTTGGTCAGGCTCGGGCCCAGGAAGGCGGCGAGTGCGATCGCCAGGATCAGGAACGGGCAGGCCAGAAAGGCATCGGTGAGGCGCGAGATCAGCGCGTCGACCCAGCCGCCGAGAAAGCCCGCTGCCAGCCCGATCGGCACGCCCAGCAAGAGCGAGATCGATACCGACACCACGCCGGCCAACAAGGACGCGCGGCTGCCCCAGATCACCCGCGACAGCACGTCGCGACCGATCTCGTCGGTGCCGAACCAGTGTTCAGCGCTGGGCGGCTTGCGGATCGCGCCCCAGCTGGTGGCGATCGGGTCTTGCGACGCGATCCAGGGCGCAAACAACGCCAGCAGGATGAAGCCGATCACCACCACCAAGCCGATCAGCGCACCACGGCGCCGGCGCAAGCGGCGCCAGGCGCGTCGCCAGGGGCCGGCCGCCGGTGGCAGGGTGGCGGACGGAACGATCGGGGGTACAAGCGGAGGCTTGGCCAGCACGGCAGTCATGGTCAGCGCCTCAGCCTGGGGTTGACGAGGAAGTAGGCCAGGTCGGCCAGCAGGTTGAGCAAGATGTAGGCGCTGGCGGTAACCAGCACGACACCTTGCACCACCGCGTAATCGCGGTTGAAGACCGCATCGACGATCAGCTTGCCAAACCCGGGGATGGTGAACACCTGCTCGGTCAGCACCGCACCGGACAACAAGGTGCCCAGCTCCAGCGCGCCCAAGGTGATGATGGGCGTCAGCGCGTTGCGCAGCGCGTGTTTGAGCACCACCGTGCGCTCGCTCAGGCCCTTGGCCCTGGCAGTGCGCACATAGTCGGCCGACAGCACCTGCAGCATCGCGCTGCGGGTGTGGCGCATCAGCACCGCGGCGATGGCGTTGCCCAGCACAAAGGCCGGCATCGCCATCGCCCGCAGGTTGGCGCCCAGGTCCTCGAATGGGCTGACATAGCCCGAGGCCGGCAGCCAGCCCAGTTGCACCGAGAACAGCAGGATCATCAGGATGCCGAGCCAGAAGTTGGGCGTGGACAAGCCCCAGAGCGCAAAGACGTTGGCCGCGTAGTCCCAGGCCGTACCCCGTTTCACTGCGGAGACGATGCCGGCCGGTATGCCGATGGCCAGCGCGATCACGAAGGCCAGCAGCGCCAGCTCCAAGGTGACCGGCAGCTTTTGCAGCACCAGGTCGAGCACCGGTTGCTGGGTGCGCACCGACTCGCCCAGGTCGCCGCGCAGCACGCCGCCCACCCAGCGGGCATAGCGCAGCGGCAGCGGCTCATCCAGGTGCAGTTTGGTCCGCAGGTAGGCCACCACCGTCGGGTCCTGGTCCTCGCCGGCCAGGATCTTGGCCGGGTCGCCCGGCAGCAGTTGCTGCAGGCCGAAGATCAGCATCGACACGAACACCAGCGTGGGCAGGATCGTGAGCAGCCGCTTGACGAGGTACTCGATCATCGGCAAGGCCCCGAGGTGCAGGCGCGCCAGCGCTCAACGCGCCTGCGCGCTTGGCCGCCCGCTGCCGCCCAGCGCCGGTGGCCGGCGGCCCGCAGGTTTACCTGGCCGTTACACGCTGTCGGTCGGCGCACCGTGCCCGCCAACCGTTGAGATATCAAGGCGCCGCATTGCTTTCGGTGCCGGGCCAATCCCAGGAGCCGACCATGAAACTCAAGACCTTCGTATCCCTCGCCCTCGCCGTGAGTGGCGCGCTGGGCGCCGGCCTGACGCAGGCGCATACCGACGTGCAGTGGTCGCTGTCGATCGGCGCGCCATGGCTGCCCATCTATGCCCAGCCCGCGCCGGTTTATGTCCAGCCGGCGCCCGTCTACTACGGGCCGCCTGTGGTGGTCTACCGGCCGTCCCCGG
>JBBRZR010000360.1:0-5393 GCA_038236495.1 Burkholderiales bacterium | reverse complement strand
TGCGGGGACTGGCTGCGCCAGGGTTTCGCAGGGCCGCGGTTTGGCGCCCGATTGCGAGGGAAAACCCGGAGACGGTCGCCACGGATGAAGCTCGTTTCGGCTGCGGTCGATCATTTACAGGCCGCCGCCGGCCCCAAGGACAGAATCAGTGGGTGCTCAAGCGCCTTGCCGGGGGGCCTTTGGGAGAAAAAAAGGGCGTTTAAATTTCCTATCCCCAGCTCAGGCCGGTGGCGATGACGGTGACGCGCAGTTGGTCGCCCAGGCTTTCGTCGTACGCGGTGCCGTAGATCACGTGCGCGTCGTCGGCCGCATAACGGCGAATGGTGTTCATCGCCGACTTTGTGAGTTCGGGCTTTCGGCGAGCTTGAAGGTCGACTTGCTCGCTGCAATCAGCACCAGCACACCGCGCGCGCCGCTCAGGTCGATGCCTCCGAGCAGCGGGCAGGCCACGGCCAGGTCGGCCGCCTTGTTGGCGCGGTCCGGGCCGCCAGCCACGGCCGTGCCCATCACGCCCAAGCCGGGCTCGCTCATCACCGTCTTCACTTCTTCGAAGTCGACTGCTCACCTGCGCCGGGGATGGATGATGTCGCTGATGCCGCCCACGACGTTTTTCAGCACGTCGTTGGCATGTGCGAAGGCCTGTTCCTGCGTCACGTTGTCGCCCATCACTTCGAGCAGCCGTTCGTTCAGCACGACGATGAGACGAAGCGAAGCGCTGAACGGCAGCCGGAGGCTGTCCGGTCGAGCGCTGCCACGGGTGCTGCCGTGGTGGTCCGGTTTCGATCCGAAGCGGTCATCTAACTCCCGAAACCCAACGCCGCGAAGCGGTCGCCTCCGTTCGGTTCGGGCCATCAGTTCTTCACTTTGACGGGTTGGTATCGATCGAGAAAAGCCAGCATCTTCACCCACGCGTCATCAGCGTCTTGCTGCCGGAAGATGAGCGGCGCAGGAGCACGAAGGTTAAAGCCATGGCCGGCCTCTGGATACACGACCAACTCGAGCGCTGCCGACTTCGGCGCCATTTCCAGCGCGCGCATAGTCTGCAGCAGGCAGCAGTTGTTGAAGCGGTCCGCGCCGCCTGCGAAGACGAGGGTTGGCACCTGCATGGCGGCTGCCATGGGTCGCAAATCGGAGCCCACGAAGGTGAGCGCTGGATAGAACAACACCACTGCAGAGACTTGCGCCTTGATAGGAGCGCCGTAGCCCAGCACGCCAATCCCGCCGATAGAAAACCCGACCAGGGCTGCCTTGCCCGGTATAGCTTTGTCGGCCGATTCCGCGGTTGCCAGCACTTGCCGAAGATTCGCCGCCCCGTCCTTGCCGCTGGGATCGTTGGGACGAATGGAGATGTCTTTCCCGTCGACCAGCACGACGTAGTAGCCGCGCGACGCCAATGCCGCACTGAACTCCCGATACAGGCCGGTGCCTGAGTTTCCCGAGACGATGACGACGATCGGGCCCGCGCTTCCGGACGGCGGGAACGTCTCCATCGCGGGTGCCTGGGCGTGAGCCATTGAACTGCCAAACGCCGCCGCGGCGGCCAGCAGGAACGCACAGCGTCCAAACGCGGAGCGTGGTGGGGTGCGCATGTCGTTCATGGCCGCTTCGCCGCCGGGTCGAACTGGATCGCCGTTTCGTCGATTGGCGTGTTGTGGGCACCGGCAACGAGCCAGCGCCCATCCCGCTTGACGAGAAACATCGACATGACATCCCGACTTTCGGGATGCGACACGCCGTCCGGCGACGTGAAGCTGCCCTTCTTCCAGCGCACGACGGCAATCGCGGCGTCTGGCGCAACGACGCGCACCTGCAGATCTTCGATGTGGTTTGGCACCGTCTTGAAGAAGGTGTCGTGCATGACCTGATGCGCGCGCTTCACATCCGGCAGGCCGCGCCAATACATGCCGACGATGTTGACGAACTCCGCATCGGGCGTGAATGCCTGAAACATGGCGTTCATGTCGTGGCTGTTCCATCCGGCTTCAAACGTGTGGACCGTGGCGCGGATGGCCGCGTTGTCTGCGTTCTGCGCAAACGCCGGCGCGACGGCCAAAAGCCACAGGATAGCCAGGCGGGAGAATGTGTGTGACATGGTGGCGACTACTTCGATGTGGCGGTCCCCGATTCGGCGCCTTCGCCCGCTTGCGCGTCCTGAACGAACGCTGAACAATGACCGACGCTTTGCTGAAAGTTCAGGAGATGGCCAGCGAACAGTTCCGATTCGGCGAGTTCACGATCGACACGGGCCGCGCCACTCTGACCCGCAGCGGTGCTGCCGTCGCGCTGCGGCCCAAGAGCTTTGCGCTGCTCGAATACCTGGTCCGGCACGCCGGCATCTTGGTCAGCAAGGATGAGTTGCTCGGCGCGGTCTGGGCAGGCGTAGCGGTGACCGACGATTCGTTGACTCGCTGTATCAGCGAGGTGCGCGCCGCGTTGAGTGACAGCAACCAGCAGATCATCAAGACAGTGGCGCGGCGTGGCTACCTGTTTGACGCGCCCCTCGATCAACCGCACGCGGCACCGCCGCGTGCGCGCAAACGCAAGTACGTTGTGCCGGCATTGGCCGCGCTGGTCGTCGCTGTCGCCGCCTTGGCAATCAGTGCGGTCTTTGTCGTCCAGCGCCCGCCCGAGCGGCTCTCCCTTATCGTGCTTCCATTTGCGTCGTTAGGGCCCGACGAGGGGCAAAGTGCATTGGCCGATGCCATCACGGACGAACTCACCGGTGCTTTGGCGCGCGGCCGTTCGCTGCACGTCATCGCCACCGGCACGGCCCTCACATTCAAGGGCACGCCGGTTGACGCGCGGCGGGTCGGCACCGACATCGGGGTGCGCTATGCGGTGGAAGGGAGCGTGCAGCGGATCGGCGATCGCCTTCGCATTGGAGCCCGCCTGGTCGATACTGCCACCTCGGCGAACCTGTGGGCTGAGCAATTCGATGTCGACCGTGGCGACCGCGCCAAGGTACAGGACGAAATCGTGCTGCGGCTGGCAAATGTGTTGGATGTCGAAGTCGTTCGCGCGGACGGCCAGCGCGAGATCGTGAACCCGCAGGCCGAGGATCTGGCGCTGCAATGCGTGGCTTCTGGGCGCAGCCAGGCCGGCGAGTTGAGAGAGCGCAGTCTGGCGTATTGCGAGCAGGCGCTGAAGCAAGATCCGCGCAATGTGCGGGCCTTGGTGCAGCTGGCGGCCGCGCACGCCGGACGCGTCTCGCGCGGTCAGACATTGGAACCTGCAGCCGATCTCGCGGCAGCAGCACAGTACGCGGCGCTGGCGCTCGACGTTGCCCCGAGCGACTCCGACGCGCACTGTGCCCAGGCTTCGGTGTTGGAGGGCCAGCGCCACTTGCGCGCGGCCATTGCTGAGGCACAGCGCTGCCTGGAGTTGAACCCGAGCAATGCCAATGCCTACCGCGAGCTCGCAATACAGCACTTCTTCCTGGCTGAGCCTGCGCGGACGCTGGAATATGCCAAGCGCGGCATGTTGCTGAGCCCGCGCGATCCGCGGCTGTCGGTATTCCTGCTGTTCAAGGGTTGGGCTTTGTTACAGCAAAACAGCGCCGACGAGGCGTTGATCTGGCTGCGGCGGGCGCAGGCGGCACAGGCCGACTCGCCGAACATCCTTCTCGCGCTGATCGTTGCCCTGCAGCAAACCGGACGCGACGAAGAAGCGCGCTCGACGATGGCAAACTATCTCGGACTGACACGCACCCGGGCTAGAACCATCGAGCAGTTCGACCACAGGCCCGATGCAAACTTGGCTTTTGCGAGCTTTGCCGAACGTACCAACACGAGCCTGCGCAATGCCGGCATGCCGGAGCGATGAAGGAACTACGCCACCGGCGCTTGCGCGAATAGCGGAAGGATGAAGGTTGAGCCGAACGCGATGAGGGCGAAAGACATGGCACTGGAGTACCGACCGGCACGCCCAAGCGATGTGCCCGAATGCTTCCTTCTTCGCGGCGAGACACGCGAGAGCCAGATCTCGGCGGACGGACTCAAGGCACGCGGTATCACCGTCGGGTCGTGGATCAAAGACATGCAGCAAGGTGTGCTTCTCGGCTACGTTTGTCTTGCGGGCCCAAAGATCGTCGGCTTTTGCTTCGGAGACAAAAACTCTGGCGAGATCGCTGTACTCGCACTCCTGCCGGCGTTCGAGAATCAAGGCATCGGCAAGTCACTACTGAGCCTTGTATCCCACGAGCTTCGAGCGCTCGGCTTCAACAGACTTTTCCTCGGCTGCTCTCCGGACGCCGCGATACGTTCGTACGGGTTCTATCGCCATCTGGGATGGCACTCGACTCACACCTTCGACCTCGCGGGCGACGAAATCCTTGAGCAGTTTCTTGAAGGGTCCGCGCGGCAAGTTCCCTGAGCACAACGCACCGTCCGTGGCATGGCCATAGCAGAGACAGCATCCAGACGGCCAGGCGTCGAACCATCTGTCGACAACCTCTGGTCGATGAACCGCAACACACCGAGCGAACTCGGCATTTGCGGCGACTCGGCGTAGTGGGGTGAATTCGGCACCATCGCCGTGGGCAACACACGCCGACGCCTGAGCTTTTTCCTGATGGTGCTGTGCTACAGCCGGCGCATGTACCTGGAGTTCACCGTCTCCCAGCAGATGGAGTTCTTCCTCGCCTGCCACGAGAACGCATTTGCCGCGTTGGGTTGTTGCCCCCGCCGCATCATGGTCGACAACCTGAAGTCGGCCGTGCTCAAGCGCTTGGTGGGTGTGGCCCCGGTCTTCAACCCCAAGTACCTGGGCTTTTCCCGCCATTGGGGCTTCGAGATCACGCCGTGCAACGTGGCCTCGGGTTGGGAGAAGGGCCGGGTCGAGAACGGCGTGGGTTACGTCAAGAAGAACTTCCTGGCCGGCCAGGACTTCATCGATTTCAGCGCGGTCCAGCCCGCCGCCCAGCTGTGGGTCGACACGGTGGCCGACGTGCGTGACCACGGCGCCACGCACCGCCGGCCCATCGACATGTTCGAGGAAGAACGCCCGCACCTGCAGCCGCTCAACCCCGCCGGCTTCGATCTCGCGCGCATCAGCACGGTGCGCGCAAACAACCAGTTCCGCGTCCACCTGGACTCCAACGCGTACTCGGTGCCCGCGTGCCATGTGGGTCAGCAGCTGACCCTCAAGGCCTACGCCGACCGGGTGTGCGTCTATGCCCAGGGCCAGCTCGTGGCGCGCCATGCTCGCAGCATGGAGCGCCACCGCGACATCGAGGACCCCGACCACGCACGGCATCTCGTGCAGCAGCGCAAGAGCGCCCGCGAGCAGCGCCTGCTGGTGCAATTCCTGGCCCTGTCGCCGCGCGCCCAGGCCTACCGCGAGGGGCTCGAAGCCAAGCGGGTGAACGCCCGTGTGCACCTGCGCCAGATCCTGGC
>JBBRZR010000359.1:0-5410 GCA_038236495.1 Burkholderiales bacterium | reverse complement strand
CATTCGGTGGCCACGAGCAAGGCATCAGCGCCCTCCAGCGCGGCGGACTGGCTGTCGACAAAACTCAAACGGGGTGTGCCGGCCAACACGCGGCGGGCCTCGCCGGTCGCCACCGGGTCGTAGGCCTGAACAGCGGCGCCGCGCTCGGTCAGCGCCTGGATGATCACGCGGCTGGGCGCATCGCGCATGTCATCGGTGTTGGGTTTGAATGCCAAACCCCACAGCGCAAAGGTACGGCCGTGCAGGTCCTCACCAAAGCGTTCGATCACACGGTCAACCAATACCCGCTTCTGCCGGTCATTGGCGGCCTCTACCGCTTGCAGCACGCCCAGTTGCACACCGTTTTCACCGCCCGTGTGGATCAGCGCCTTGACGTCCTTCGGGAAGCAGGACCCGCCGTAGCCCGTGCCCGCGTACAAAAACTGCGAGCCGATGCGCGGGTCGGTGCCTATGCCCTTGCGCACCGATTCAATGTCGGCGCCCACCCGCTCGGCCAGCAGCGCCAGCTCGTTCATGAAGCTGATGCGGGTGGCCAACATCGCATTGGCCGCGTACTTGGTGAACTCGGCGCTGCGCACATCCATCAGCACCAGCTTGTCGTGGTTGCGCATGAAGGGCGAGTACACCGCCCGCATCAACAGGCTGGCGCGCTCGTCGTCGCAGCCAACGATGATGCGGTCGGGGCGCATGAAATCCTCAACGGCGGCGCCCTCTTTCAGGAACTCGGGGTTGCTGACGACGGCAAACACCATGTCCAGTCCGCGCGCGGCCAACGCCTCGGCCACCTTGGCCCGGACCTTGTCGGCGGTACCCACCGGCACGGTGCTCTTGTCGACGATCACCTTGTAGTCGGTCATGTGGCGGCCGATGTTCTCGGCGGCGGCCAGCACGTACTTCATGTCGGCCGAGCCATCCTCGTCTGGCGGCGTGCCGACGCCGATGAACTGCAGCGTGCCATGGCCCACGGCTGCCGCAGCGTCGGTGGTGAACTGCAGCCGCCCGGCGGCGGCGTTGCGCTGCACCATCGCCTCCAGGCCGGGTTCATGGATCGGAATCTCGCCGCGTTGCAGCATCTCGATCTTGCGCGGATCGATGTCCACGCAAACCACGTGGTTGCCCATCTCGGCCAGACAGGCGCCAGTGACCAAGCCCACATAGCCTGCGCCGACCACGGTGATCTTCATGCAGTTTCACTCCCGCCCGCGGGCGTTGATTCAAGTTGTTTTGGATTCTGCCTCGGGCCGTGAGTCAAGCTGCGGCGAGGCCCATCCCGATGTGGCGCCTGCCACGCTAATCGGCGCTGCGCCGCGCCACACAGGCCAGCGGCTGCGCCACCCGCCTCAGGCCTGCGCCTGCCGGTCCACCCACTGGGTGGCCAGCAATTTACGGTCAATCTTGCCGTTGGGGTTGCGCGGCAGCGGCCCAGGCACCGCCTCAACCCCCGCCGGCAGCATGTAGGCCGGCATGTGGGCGCGGCATTCGGCCAGCAGCGCGGCCACGTCCAGCGCCAACGCGCCCACCGGTGCGGTGGCAATTACCTGGATCGACTGGCCCAGCGTGGCATGGTCGACACCAAAAGCCACACATTCAGCCACCAGCCGGGTGGCGTACAACACCTCCTCGACCTCGGTCGGGCTGACCCGGTAACCCGAGGTCTTGATCATCTCGTCGCGCCGGCCGATGAAGTACAAAAAGCCCTCGGCATCACGCCGCACGGTGTCGCCCGAAAACACCGCGTACTCCGGCAATTGCAGCCCGGCTTGGCGGCCGCCCACGCCGGCTGGCAGCAGGCGGTAGCGCTCGGCGGTTTTCTCGGCGTCGTTCCAGTAGCCCTGGCCCACCAAGGCACCGCGGTGCACCAGCTCACCCGGCTCGTCGGGCGCGCATTCACTGCCGTCCTCGCGCAGCACCAGGATCTCGGCGTTCGGGATCGCCTTGCCGATCGAGTCGGGCCGGCGGTCGACCTCCTCGGGCGCCAGGTAGGTCGAGCGGAAAGCCTCCGTCAGGCCGTACATCAAAAACGGCTTGGCCTGGGGCACACGCTGGCGCAGCAGGTCCAGCGTGTCGCGCGGCATGCGGCCGCCGGTGTTGGCAAAGTAGCGCAGGTGCTCGCCGATCTCGGCCGGCCAGGCCAGCTGGGCCAGTTGAATGTAGAGCGGCGGCACCGCGGTCAGGCCGGTGACCTTTTCACGCACCATGGCCTTGAGCACGTCACGCGGCATCAGGTAATTGAGCAACACCACTTTGGCGCCGACGTGAAAGGCCGTGGTCAGCTGGCTGAAACCGGCATCGAACGACAGCGGCAGCGCCGCCAACAAGGTGTCGTCGGGAGAGTTTTCCAGGTAGGACGCCACACTTTTGGCACCGGCCACCATGTTGCGGTGGCTCAGCACCACGCCCTTCGGTTTGCCGGTAGAGCCGCTGGTGTAGAGGATGGCGGCCAAGTCGGTGTCGATGACGCGGTGGCCCGGGTGGGTGGGCGCGGCCAACAGGTCGGCCCAGAGCAGCAAGCTGATGCCCTGCGGCAGGGCAGGCGCATCAGTCGGCGCGCTGGTGAGCACCACATGGCGCAGCGACGGGCAATCGCCCAGCACCGGGGCCAACAGCGCAAACCGCTCGGGCGAGGTGACGAGTACCCGGACATCGCAATCCCGCGCTATAAAGACGATCTGCTCGGGTTTGAGCAGCGGGTTCATCGGCACGAACACACCGCCGGCGGCTGGGGCGCCGAAGCTGGCAATCACGGTCTCGCTGCGCTTGTCCAACCAGATGCCCACCCGGCCGGCCCGCGCCAGGCCCAGGCCAACCAAACCCGAAGCAAAAGCCTGCACCGCCGCAGCCAGATCAGCATAGGTGTGCCGGGACGCGCCGCAGACCAAGGCAGGCGCTGCCGGGCTGCGCAGCGCAGTCAACAACAGCAAGTGGTGGAGCAAGTTGGATTCGGGCATTGGCCGGCAAAGTATGGGTGCGATTCAGCGGCGCAAAGGCCGCAACTGTCGGTGCATCACCGGTCAAGCAACGCACAACCAGCACTTTATCGGACCGCCTGCCCGCTGCCAGGGCCCTGCGCACAAGCCCGGCGTGAACCATTTGGCAACCGTGTCGAACAAGCGCGCCCAGCACCGACAAGGCAATCGTGCAGTGCTACCGCGACACGGCCAGCGCGGCCCGCCACAGCAGCGTCAGGCCAGTGTCAAACCCCTAGAATCCGCGCCTTAACCACCAAAGCCCTAGCGCAGGATCTGGCCCCATGGATGTGCTCAAGGAAGTTACCCGCGTACTGGACGACGTGCTGAGCCTGGGGGGCCGCGGCGCCTCCTTCACCCGGAGCACCGCCTTGCTGGGCGCCATACCCGAGCTGGACTCGATGGCCGTAGTGACCTTGATCACCACGCTGGAAGATCACTTTGGCATTCTTGTGGACGACGACGACATCGACGGCGCCACCTTCGAGAGCGTGGGTAGCTTGGCCGATTTCGTCAGCGGCAAGATCACGGCCTGACCTCACTGATGGACGCCGGTACGCGCTTGGCACGCCATCCCGAGCCGTTCTTCATGGACATTGAACCGGGCCCGTTAGGCCGACGGTTCTGCCTACACCACAGGCCAGAAGGCCCCTTGCGCGGACTGGTGGTGCATGCTCACCCGTTCGCTGAAGAAATGAACAAGTCTCGCCGCATGGCTGCATTTCAATCGCGCACGCTAGCCGATGCGGGTTTTGCCGTTCTGCAGATCGACTTGATTGGCTGCGGCGACAGCACAGGCGACTTCGGCGACGCCAGCTGGGCGCAGTGGGTGGCCGATGTGGCGGCGGCCTGCCACTGGCTGCAACGCCGGCATGGCGACACAGCGCACCGCGAGCCGGCGCCACCGCTCTGGATCTGGGGCCACCGCGCCGGCGCCCTGCTGGCGGTACAGGCTGCGCAGCAACTGGACACGACCTGCAACTTCCTCTTCTGGCAGCCAGCCACCACCGGCAAAGCACTTTTGCAGCAATTCCTCCGCTTGAGAGCGGCCAGCGACCTGATCGGCGGCCAGGCCAAGGCGGTGATGGCGTTGCTACGCGACGAGCTGACCGCCGGCCGCAGCGTCGAGGTCGCCGGATACACGCTGTCCGCAACCCTGTGCTCTGGGCTGGAGCAGGCGCTGCTCAAGCCGCCAACCCTGACGGCGCCCGACATTGGCCGAGTGGTATGGATCGAGCTGTCCGGCCAGGAAAACGCCACGCTCTCACCCGCCGCTGCGATTTCGTCGGCCGAATGGCAAGCAGCCGGCTGGGCGGTGCAAACGCAAGTGGTGCATGGGCCGGCATTCTGGCAAACCACCGAGATCGAAGACGCCCCCGCGCTGCTGGCCGCATCAGTCGAGGCCATCCAACAGGCCGGCTTCGCCAAGCTGCGGCGCGCCGTCGAGGGTCAACCCGGATGAACGCCGTCGACCCTTGCGCCGCTCAGGAGGAGGCCTTCTTTTTCGACTGCCAAGGTGAAGCCCTGCTCGGCGTGTTGCACCACGCTGCCTTCGATGCGCCTGACGCTGCGGCCACCACTGGTGTGGTGGTGATCGTGGGCGGCCCACAGTACCGCGCTGGCAGCCATCGGCAGTTTGTCCATCTGGCCCGCGCACTGGCAGCCGCGGGCCATCCGGTGCTGCGATTCGACGTGCGCGGCATGGGCGACAGCAGCGGGGACATGCGCAACTTCGAACAGATCGACGCTGACGTTTGTGCGGCGATCGACACTCTGTACGAACAAGCGCCCTATTTGGGACGGGTCGTCCTGTGGGGTCTCTGCGACGGCGCCTCCGCCGCCTTAATTTACTGCCAGGAGCGTCACGACCGCCGGGTTGCAGGCTTGTGCCTGGTCAACCCGTGGGTGCGCTCTGAACAAGCCCTGGCGCGAACCTACGTCAAGCACTACTACTTACAGCGCTTGAGCGAGCCCACCTTCTGGCGCAAGCTGCTTTCTGGCGGCGTGGCGTTGGCCGCCCTGACGGGTCTGGTGAAGAGCCTGCGTGCGGCACGGCAAACGGCGACGCCCCCGATGGCTTTGGCAGCCTTCCAGGCACGCATGGCGCAGGCCTGGAAGGATGCCTCGCGTCCGGTCCTGCTGTTGCTCAGTGAGCAGGACTACACCGCCAAGGAATTCCTGGAGGTCATCCGCTGCGATCCGGTCTGGTCGGGCGCACTCAGGCGACCGGCGTTGACCCAACACACGCTGGCCGGGGCCGACCACACATTCTCCAGTCCTGCGCAGCAACGACAGGTCGAAGCGCTGACTTGCGCCTGGCTTCAGGCACTTCCGCCGCTGTGCGCGCCGCGCGTCCTGGATTCAGTGTGAAACGCGTGCTGATGGTGGCCTATCACTTCCCGCCACTGGCGGGCAGCAGCGGCATTCAACGCACGCTGCGCTTT
>JBBRZR010000358.1:0-5450 GCA_038236495.1 Burkholderiales bacterium | reverse complement strand
TGCTGGAGTCCGGCACCATGGGCCGCGCGGCCGTGCCCTCGGGCGCGTCCACCGGCAGCCGCGAGGCGATCGAGCTGCGCGACGGCGACAAGAGCCGCTACGGCGGCAAGGGCGTGCTCAAGGCCGTCGAGCATGTCAACAGTGAGATCAGCGAGGCGGTGCTGGGGCTGGATGCCAGCGAGCAGGCTTTTCTCGACAAGACCCTGATCGACCTGGACGGCACCGACAACAAGAGCCGGCTGGGCGCCAACGCCACGCTGGCGGTCAGCATGGCGGTGGCGCGTGCCGCGGCTGAAGAGTCCGGCCTGCCGCTGTACCGCTACTTTGGCGGTTCGGGCGCGATGAGCCTGCCGGTGCCGATGATGAACGTCATCAACGGCGGCGCGCACGCCAACAATTCGCTGGACCTGCAAGAGCTGATGATCATCCCGGTGGGCGCGCCCAGCTTCCGTGAAGCGGTGCGCTGGGGCGCGGAGACCTTCCATGCGCTGAAGAAGATCCTGCACGACAAGGGCATCAGCACCGCGGTGGGCGACGAGGGCGGCTTTGCGCCCAACGTCGCCAGCCATGAGGCGGCTATCCAGATGATCCTGGAGGCCATCGACAAGGCCGGCTACACCCCCGGTGAGCAGATCGCCATCGGCCTGGACTGCGCGGCCAGCGAGTTCTACAAGGACGGCCACTACGTGCTGGCCGGCGAAGGCGGCTTGAAGCTCAGCGCGCCGGCCTGGACCGACATGCTGGCGACCTGGGTCGACAAGTACCCGATCATCAGCATCGAAGACGGCATGGCCGAGAGCGACTGGGACGGCTGGAAGCACCTCAACGACCGGCTGGGCAAAAAGGTGCAGATCGTCGGCGACGACCTGTTCGTGACCAACACCAAGATCATCAAAGAGGGCATCGCCAAGGGCGTGGCCAATTCGGTGCTGATCAAGATCAACCAGATCGGTACCCTGACCGAGACCTTTGCCGCGATCGAAATGGCCAAGCGTGCCGGCTGGACAGCCGTGATCAGCCACCGCTCGGGCGAGACCGAAGACTCAACGATTGCCGACATTGCCGTGGGCACCAACGCCGGCCAGATCAAGACCGGCTCGATGAGCCGCAGCGACCGGATGGCCAAGTACAACCAGCTGCTGCGCATCGAAGAAGACCTGGGCGACATCGCCAGCTACCCGGGCCGGGCGGCGTTTTACAACCTGCGCTGAACCGGCGCCAACCGTCAGGCCTGCCCCACCATGCGTTTGATCACCGCCGCACTGCTGCTCTTGCTGGCCGGGGTGCAGGCGGAGTTGTGGTTGGGCGACGGTGGGCTGCCGCAGGTGATGAAGCTGCAGGCCCAGCTGAATGCCCAAATGCAACGCAACGTGGGCCAGCGCCATGCCATCGCGCGCCTGCAGGCCGAGGTCGATGACCTGCGGCAAGGCCTGGAGATGGTGGAAGAACGCGCCCGCGCCGACCTGGGCATGGTCAAGCCCGACGAGATCCTGGTGCAGTACGCCGCAGCCAAACGCTGAACAACGCGCTGAGACGCAGGCCGCTCACCACGGCAACCCCCTCCCATGACCGACCTCCTGGCCGCCGCGGCCCCCCTGCTGGCGCCCGCCTTCCACCTGGCGGGCAGCGACATCACCTGGCTGGAGATCGCCGCCGTGGTGCTGGGCCTGTGGATGGTGCTGTGCAACCTGCGCATCAACCCGCTGGGCTGGCCGTTGGCCATCGCCAGCTCGGCGCTGTATGCGCTGCTGTTCGTGCACAGCAAGCTGTACGGCGAGGCGGCACTGCAGGGGGTGTTCATCGTGCTGGGCGCATGGGGTTGGTGGCAGTGGCTGCGCGGCACGGCGGCTGACGGCCAGCGGCTGCGGGTGCGCACGCTCACGCCGCGCCAACGCGTGCTGGCGCTGGGCTTGACGCTGGCGGCCTGGCCGGCGCTGGGCCTGCTGCTGTCGCGGGTGACCGACAGCGACGTGCCCTACCTCGACGCGCTGCCCACCGTGGGCAGCTTGGCCGGCCAATACCTGCTGGCGCGCAAGTGGGTAGACAACTGGCCGGCCTGGGTGGCGGTCAACACCGTCAGCCTGCTGCTGTTTGCCACCAAGGGGCTGTGGTTGACCGTGGCGCTGTATGCGGTGTTTCTGGTGCTGGCGGGGGTGGGCTGGCGTGCCTGGGCGCGGATGCTGCCCGGCAATGTCGCGCCGGCGGGAGGTCGACTTGGCTGAACCCATCCGCATTGCCATCGTCGGCGCCGAGAGCACCGGCAAGACCGCACTGGCCCAAGCGCTGGCGCTGCGACTGGCCGACTTGACCGGCCAGCGCTGCACCTGGGTGGGTGAGTGGCTGCGCCACTGGTGCGAGCGCGAGGGCCGCACGCCCCGGCCCGACGAGCAAGCGGCCATCGCCCGGCACCAGCACGCCTTGATCGATGCCGCCGCCGCCCGCCACGATGTGGTGGTCTGCGACACCACCGCACTGATGACCGCGGTCTACAGCGACATGCTGTTCAACGACCGCAGCCTGGTGGGCTACGCGGTGGAACAGCAGCGCCGCTGCCAGCTCACGCTGCTGACCGCACTCGACATCGCCTGGGTGCCCGACGGCCTGCAGCGTGACGGCCCGCAGGTGCGCGAGCCGGTGGACAACCGGGTGCGCGCGCTGCTGACCGCCCACCAGTTGCCCTGGGCGCTGGTGGGCGGCCAGGGTCAGGCGCGGCTGGACGCAGCGGTGGACGCGGTTGCGCCGTTGCTGCGCGCCTCCACAGCCCCCGGCAGTGGCCTGTTCACCCGGTTGGCCGAGCGTGACGCAGCGGCAGCGGTCTGGCGCTGGGTCTGCAACGACTGCGATGTGCCGGATTGCGAGCACCAGTTGCTGCAGCGCGGCTGACCGGCCTGTCATCGGCGGGCCGCAGCAGCCGGCAGGCAGGCAGGCGGGCGGGCACGCCGACCTCGCTTTGGTCTGCTGGCCCACAGACGGGCAACCCGGGCTGGGTCAGGATAGCCCCGTCGCGCGTCGCGACCAGGAGGATTCCATGACCCCCGTTCCCAAACCCCCGATCCAGGATCCCGACCCGGGATTGCCTGGCATCCCGCAAGACCCGCCCATCGACATGCCGCTGGACCCGCCCATCCAGGAGCCGCAGGTCAGCCTGTTGAGCCGTCGGGCAACGCTGCACAGCCACGCCGCGGCGGTCACAGCATGAACATCCTGATCGTGTTGACCTCACACGCCAGCCTGGGCAACACCGGCCGCAAGACCGGCTTCTGGCTGGAGGAGTTGGCCGCGCCCTACTGGATCTTGCTGGACGCTGGCGCCACGCTGACCTTGGCGTCGCCAGCCGGCGGGCGCGCGCCCATCGACCCGGCCAGCGAGGCGCCCGAGGCGCTGACCGACAGCACCCGGCGATTCAAGGGCGACACTGCGGCGATGACTGCGGTGTCCAACACGCTGCGGCTGGTCGATGTCGAGGCTGCGCACTTCGATGCGGTGTTCTACCCCGGGGGCCACGGCCCGCTCTGGGACTTGGTCGACAACCCGTCATCGATCCGCCTGATCGAACAGATGGCCGCGGCCGACAAACCGCTGGCGCTGGTCTGCCATGCACCGGCCGTGCTGCGCTTTGCCAAAGGGCCGGATGGCCGACCGCTGGTGGCGGGCAAGGACGTGACCGGCTTCACCAACGACGAAGAAGCCGCCGCCGGGCTGACCGACGTGGTGCCGTTTTTGCTGCAGGACGTGCTGCAGGAGGAAGGCGCGCGGTTCTCGAAGCAGCCCCCGTTCGAGCCGCATGTCGTCACCGACGGCCGGCTGGTCACCGGCCAGAACCCGGCCTCATCGGCCGGCGCGGCGCGGCGCCTGCTGGCCTTGTTGAGCTGACCCTACCAGGCGCGCAGCCTGCTGCGCAGGCGGGCGATGCTCTGGCTGTGCAGCTGACAGACCCGGCTTTCGGTCACCTTCAGCACGGCGGCGATCTCTTTCAAGTTCATGTCGTGCTCGTAGTACATGCTCATCACGTACTGCTCACGCTCGGGCAGGTTCTTGATCGCCTCGACCAGGGCTTCGCGCATGCGGCGGTCTTGCAGCATGGCCAGCGGGTTGACAGTGTCGTCCACCACATGGCGGTCCAGGTAGTCGTCGTCGCCTTCATCGCCGGTCATGTCCTCCAGGTAGATCAGCTGGGTGCCACGCACCTTGCCCAGCAGCTCCTGGTACTGGACCAGCGACAGGCCCATCTCGGCGGCGATCTCGCTCTCGTGCGGCGCGCGGCCCAGGGTCTGCTCCAGCTTGCGCAGCGCGGTCTCGATGGAGCGCTGCTGGCGCCGGTCGCCGCGGCTCATCCAGTCGTTGCCGCGCAACTCGTCGAGCATCGCGCCCCGGATTCGCTGGGTGGCGAAGGTCTCGAACTGCACGCCATGGGCGGCGTCGAAGCGGGTCAGCGCATCGGACAGGCCGATCATGCCGACCTGGATCAGGTCGTCGAGTTCGACGTTGGCCGGCAACTTGGCAATCATCTGGTGCGCCAGCCGACGCACCAGCGGGCTGTACTGCTTGAGCAGCGCGTTGGCGTCGAGTCGGCCCTTGGCGGTGTACATGTTCATCATGCTCCGGACAGTTCAGTTCAGGCGGCCAGTGGCCGTGCCTTGGCGGGCGGGTGCAGGGCGTGCCGACGGCGCCAGGCGGTCGGTCATGGCGGAAATTCGGGGGTCCGCGGGGCGGGTCATGTCCGCGGCGCCGGTCGGGTCGACCAGCTGCAGTGCCACCAGCCGGGCCAGGTCCGCAGGCAGCGGCGCAGACGGCGCGGCTTGTGGGTCGATCACGGCCAGGCTGCGCAGCGCCGCGCCCAGAAAGTGGTCGCCACATTCGGTCAGCCGGTCGGCCATGCGTTGCGCCCGGCGCGGCGACACATCGCCGGCCACCACCAGGTCGTAGGCCAGTGCGCCCAGGCGTTGCGAGAGCAGTTTCATCGAGGTGTAGGCATGGGTCAGGCTGTCGGGTCGGTTGCCGACCAGCAGCACCGGGCTGGGGGTGCGGCCGGCAAACATGCGCCGCAGGTCCAACGCACCGGCGTGCAGCAGCACCACGTCGGCGCGCGGTGCGGCACCGCGCAGTGCGGTCAAGAACCCGGCCAGCGTGGCGCGGCTGTCCAGGTAGTGCATTGGCAGGCCGCGTGCCGCCAGGTACGAGACCTGGGGCGACAGCCGCTCGACACAGGCCGGCAGGTCCACGCTGGCCAGCTCGTGCGGCGGCGAGGCGGTGTCGGCGGCGTCCACCACCAGGGTGTGCAGGCCTTGCTCGGCAAAGGCGGCGCAAAAGCGCTCCATCACCGCGCCGGCACCGGGCACCTGCGGGTTGTGCACCAGCGGCACGAAGCGCAGCGCGGCGCCGGCAAACAGCTCTCGCAGGCCGTGGGCCTGGTCGCGGGGTGCAGCAGATCGGCGGGAGGTCGGGGCGGA
>JBBRZR010000357.1:0-5453 GCA_038236495.1 Burkholderiales bacterium | reverse complement strand
GCGGGCGACCACGCAAGGGGCGGTGTTTTCGATCGTGCTGGGCGTGCTGGCCTGGCTGCTGCTGATGGTCACACCGGCGGGCGAGGACTTTCCGGCGCAGCTGGGTGGCCTGGTGATGGCGGTGCTGGGCATGGTGATCGGTTCGCTGGGGCCGCAGACGGTCAAGAACCAGCAGGGCACGCACCACCGGGTGGTGGGCACCTGAACGGCAGGTGCTGCAACGCTGAACCGCTGAACCGCTGCAAGCAGTGCGCTCGCCTATAATTTAAGGTTTTGCGCCAAGGGTTTCGCCATGCCGATTTATGCCTACCGCTGCTCAGCTTGCGGCCATGCGAAGGACGTCTTGCAAAAGATGTCCGACCCGCTGCTGCACACCTGCCCGGCCTGCGGCGCCGAGACCTTCACCAAACAACTCACGGCAGCCGGCTTCCAGCTCAAGGGCACGGGCTGGTACGCGACGGACTTCAAGGGCGGCCCTGCGCCGGCGGCCGCCGCTGGGGCGGGCGAGGGTGGTGAGGGCGGCGAGAAAGACAAACCCGCCGATGCCGCTGTGACCCCGGCCGCCGGTACGGGCGGCGCTCCGGCACCGGCATCTGCATCTGCAGCGGCCCCCGCCCCGGCGCCTTCGGCATCGCCCTCGACCTCCGCCGACGGCGGCGGCCGCAGCGCCAGCCCGGCGCCGGCCTCGGCCAAGCAAAGCACCGGCGGCTCCAGCGCCGGCCACTGACATCCCGCCCAAAGAGCACATCGCGTGAGAAAGTACATCATTGCTGGCCTGCTGGTCTGGCTGCCGTTGGCCATCACCATCTGGGTGTTGCTGTGGCTGCTCGGGCTGATGGACGGCATCTTCTCGTGGCTGCTGACGATCACCCAGGCGGTGCTGCCGGCGGCGGCCGAGACCTTTATCGAGTCGCTGCGCCACATCCCGGGCCTGAGCGTGCTGGTGATGGTGGCGGTGGTGCTGCTCAGCGGCGTGTTCGTGACCAACATCTTCGGCCAGTGGTGGATGCGGCAATGGGACCGGCTGATGTCGCGCATCCCGATCGTCAACGCCATCTACAGCTCGGTCAAGCAGGTGTCGGACACGCTGTTTTCCAGCAGCGGCAATGCGTTTCGCGAGGCGGTGCTGGTGCAGTACCCGCATGCCGGCTCCTGGACGATTGCCTTTGTCACCGGCAAGCCGGGTGCCGAGGTGGCTGCGCATCTGGACGGTGAGCACGTCAGCCTGTATGTGCCGACCACACCCAACCCGACCTCGGGCTTTTTCCTGATCATGCCGCGCTCGCAAGTCCGGCCGCTGAAGATGAGCGTGGACCAGGCCTTGAAGTACATCATCTCGATGGGCGTGGTGGTGCCACCGCCGCCAGCGCCGCCGGCGCCGCTGCCGTCCCGTCCGCCGGCAGTTGCCCGAAATTGACCGGGTCGGGCGCTCGGCCCAGCGCCTGGTCCTGAGGGCTTGCAACACAGCCCACACACCGCCATTGCCACTGTGTGAGTGCGCCGCATGCCCCCGTCGCGGCGCCGCAAACCCAACAAGTCTGGAGTAAAGCCATGAGAACCACCTATTGCGGCCTGGTCAGTGAAGCACTGATGGGCCAAACCGTCACCCTGATGGGCTGGGCCCACCGCCGACGCGACCACGGCGGCGTGATCTTCATCGACCTGCGCGACCGCGAAGGCCTGGTGCAAATCGTCTGCGACCCGGACCGCGCCGAGATGTTTGCGGTGGCCGAAGACGTGCGCGGCGAGTACTGCCTGAAGGTTATCGGCAAGGTGCGGGCACGCCCGGCCGGCACCGAAAACGCCAACCTGGTGTCCGGCAAGATCGAGGTGCTGGCGCTGGAGCTGGAGGTGCTGAACCCCAGCGTGACGCCGCCCTTCCAGATGGACGACGACAACCTGAGCGAGACCACGCGCCTGACCCACCGTGTGCTCGACCTGCGCCGGCCCGCCATGCAGAAAAACCTGATCCTGCGCTACCGCGTGGCGATCGAAGTGCGCAAGTTCCTGGACGAGCAGGGCTTTATCGACATCGAAACCCCGATGCTGACCAAGAGCACACCCGAGGGTGCACGCGACTACCTGGTGCCCAGCCGGGTGCATGACGGTGCCTTCTTTGCGCTGCCGCAAAGCCCCCAGCTGTTCAAGCAGTTGCTGATGGTGGCGGGCTTTGATCGCTACTACCAGATCGTCAAGTGCTTCCGCGACGAAGACCTGCGGGCCGACCGCCAGCCCGAGTTCACCCAGATCGATATCGAGACCTCGTTTTTGGGCGAGGCCGAGATCCGCGCCATCACCGAGGCGATGATCCGCACCGTCTTCCGCAAGACGCTGGGGGTGGAGTTGCCGGTCTACGTCGAGATGACCTATGCCGAGGCGATGCACCGCTACGGCTCGGACAAGCCCGACCTGCGCGTCATGCTCGAATTCACCGAGCTGACCGACGTGATGCGCGATGTGGACTTCAAGGTCTTCAGCGTGCCGGCCACCAGCAAAGGTGGCCGGGTGGCGGCGCTGCGCATCCCGGGCGGTGCCGAGATGAGCCGGGGCGAGATCGACGCCTACACCGAGTTTGTCAAGATCTATGGCGCGCGCGGTCTGGCCTGGATCAAGGTCAACGATGCCGGAAAGGGCCGGGACGGCCTGCAATCGCCCATCGTCAAGAACCTGCACGATACGGCGGTGGCCGAGATCATCGCCCGCACCGGCGCCTGCACCGGCGACCTGATCTTTTTTGGTGCCGACAAGACCAAGGTGGTCAACGACGCACTGGGCGCGCTGCGCGTCAAGATCGGCCACAGCGAGTTTGGCCGCGAGCACGGCCTGTTCAACGATGTCTGGGCGCCGATGTGGGTGGTCGACTTCCCGATGTTCGAGCACGACGAGGCGGCCGGCCGCTGGAACGCGGTGCACCATCCGTTCACCGCGCCCAAGGATGGCCACGAGAACCTGATGGACACGGACCCCGGCGCCTGCATCGCCAAGGCCTACGACATGGTGCTCAACGGCTGGGAGATCGGCGGCGGCTCGGTGCGTATCCACCGCGCCGACGTGCAGGCCAAGGTGTTTGCTGCGCTCAACATCTCGCCCGAAGAGCAGCAGCTCAAGTTCGGCTTTTTGCTGGATGCGCTGAAATACGGCGCGCCGCCGCACGGTGGCCTGGCCTTTGGCCTGGACCGCATCGCCACGCTGATGACCAAGGCCGAGTCGATCCGCGACGTGATCGCCTTCCCCAAGACCCAGCGCGCCCAGTGCCTGCTGACCGGTGCACCCAGCTTGGTGGACGAAGCGCAGCTGCGCGAGTTGCATATCCGGCTGCGCAACCCGGGTGGCGTGACCACTTGAGAGGTTGCGGACCGCAAGCTGCCTGCGAAGGCCGTTTGCGTCCGCAGCACGGCCGCTGGTTGTGCTGTGGATATTGTGTTGTGCGCCAGCGAGGTATAACATTCGTTATAACTTTGCTGGAGCCCTCTCATGCACGCCCTCAAACTCACCCAGATCGGCAATTCGGTTGGCGTCATCCTGCCCAAGGAGGTGCTGGCCCGGCTGAAGCTGGAAAAAGGCGACACGGTCTATGTCACCGAGACGCCTGACGGTTTTGCGCTGACCCCGCTGGACCCCAATTTCGAGCAGCAGCTGGAGCTAGGCCGCGAGTTCATGCGCGAGTACCGCGACACGTTTCGGGCCTTGGCCAAATGAGCTGGCGCTGGATCGACCGGCGCCTGCTCGTGCTGCTGCACGACGAGAGTCTGGCCATGCATGGCGGCGCGTCGGGCTTGCGCGATGCAGGGCTGCTCGACTCTGCACTGGCGCGCCCCTTGAATCTGGTGGCCTACGGCGAGCCTGATCTGGCTGCCTTGGCCGCCAGCTGCGCCTCGGGGCTGGCGCAGAACCATCCCTTTGTGGATGGCAACAAACGAGCGGCCTTCCTGTCGGTAGGCCTGTTTCTGGGTCTCAACGGCTACCGGCTTACGGCGTCGCAAGCCGAGGCCACGGTGGCGATGTTCGGACTGGCGTCCGGTGAGATCGATGAGGCCACCTTTGCCGCCTGGCTGCGTGATCGCATTGCCGAGCGCTGACCCCATCTATGTCCAACATGAATCAACTTGACCAGCCCCAACACGACCGCGAAGCCGGCTCGGCAGACGCCACGCTCGACACCACCCGCATCGACGACACCCGGATCAAGGCGGTGCGGGCGCTGGTCTCACCCGCCGTTCTGCTCGAAGAATTGCCCGTCACCGCCGCGATCGAGGCGCTGGTCGAAACCACCCGTGACGCCATAGGCGCGGTGCTGCGTGGCAGCGACGACCGGCTGGTGGTGGTGGTCGGCCCGTGCTCCATCCACGACCACGACCAGGCGATGCAGTACGCCCGCTTGCTCAAGCCGCTGGCCGACACGATGGCCCGTGAGTTGATCGTCGTGATGCGGGTCTATTTTGAAAAACCCCGCACCACAGTCGGCTGGAAGGGCTACATCAACGACCCGCGGCTGGACGGCAGCTTCCGCATCAACGAGGGCTTGCGCCGGGCGCGTGAGTTGCTGCTGGAGATCAATGCGCTGGGCCTGCCCGCCGGCACCGAGTTTCTCGATCTGCTCAGCCCGCAGTACCAGAGCGACCTGATCGCCTGGGGCGCGATCGGCGCCCGCACGACTGAGAGCCCCAGCCACCGCCAACTCGCCTCGGGCCTGTCGTGCCCGGTCGGGTTCAAGAACGGCACGGACGGCGGGGTGCAGGTGGCGGCCGACGCGCTGGTCTCGGCCGCTGCACCGCACGCCTTCATGGGCATGACCAAGATGGGCGTGGCGGCGATCTTCGAGACCCGCGGTAACGGCGACGGTCACGTCATCCTGCGCGGCGGCAAGACGCCCAACTACGACGCGGCGCATGTGGCGGCGGCCTGTGCCGCCTTGAAGAAGGCCGGTCTGCGAGAGCAGGTGATGGTGGACTGCTCCCATGCCAACTCGGCCAAGCAGCACCGCCGCCAGATCGCGGTGGCGGTTGACGTGGCCGCACAGTTGGCCGGCGGTGAGCGCCGCATCATCGGCCTGATGGTTGAAAGCCACCTGCAAGAAGGCCGGCAAGATTTGATAGACGGCGTGCCGCTGCAGCCTGGTCTGTCCATCACCGATGCCTGCATCGGCTGGACCGACACCGTGCCGCTGCTGCAAGGCCTGGCCGACGCCGTGCGCCAGCGCAGGGCCAGGTCATGACCGAAACCCCGCGTCCGGCCAAGATCCCCGAGAGCGTGCTGGTGGTGATCTACACCCCGGCACTCGACGTGCTGCTGATCGAGCGCGCTGACCAGCCCGGTTTTTGGCAAAGCGTGACCGGCAGCAAGGACTTTGCCGACGAGCCGCTCATCGAAACCTGCATTCGTGAGGTGGCGGAGGAAACCGGCATCACCGTCAGCCCGTCCGACCTGCTGCCCGGTGTGCCCCGATCGGCGCT
>JBBRZR010000356.1:0-5463 GCA_038236495.1 Burkholderiales bacterium | reverse complement strand
TGGCGGCGTGGTGGGCGGCGGGGGCCGGCGTTGCGCCCGGTGGGGTCGAGGTGGTGCCGGTGTTCAGCCAGATCGGCAGCGGCGCCTTGCCGGTGGACCGCTTGCCCAGCCACGCGCTGCGCTTCACGCCGGCTGGCGCCAAGCGCGGGTCTGGCCGTGTGCTGGACGCGCTGGCCGGGCAACTGCGGCAATTGGCAGTGCCCGTGATCGGCCGCATCGCTGACGGCGCCTTGCTGCTGGACCTGCGCTGTCTGGAAGACGAGCCCGGCTTTGCCGCGCTGTTTGCGGCGCCGCAGCGTCCGGCCGGCCCTCACCCGTCGTCCGGTTCGGCGCGCCCATGATCATCGCCACCGCCGGCCATGTCGACCATGGCAAGACCAGCCTGGTGATGGCGCTGACGGGCGTGCAGACCGACAGCCTGGCCGAGGAGCAGCGCCGCGGCATGACGATCGACCTGGGTTTTGCCAGCACCGCGCTGTCTGCCACTGACCCGTCGGCCGGCACGCTGGGCTTTGTCGATGTGCCGGGGCATGAGCGTTTTGTGCGCAACATGCTGGCCGGAGTCGCCTGTGTGGACCTGGCCTTGCTGGTGGTGGCCGCCGACGACGGCCCCATGCCGCAAACCCGTGAGCACCTGGCGATCCTGGGCCTGCTGGGCGTACCGCGCTGCGTGGTGGCGCTGACCAAGATCGACCGGGTCACGCCCGAACGCCAGCAGCAGGTGGCGCGCGAGATCGCTGACCTGCTGGCCGGAACGCCGCAAACCGGGGCGCGAACCGGGGTGCCGTCAGGGACGTTGTCTGGCGAGATGGCGGAGCCGCTGTCTGGAGTGAAGGGTGGGGCGCAGGTTGGGGCGCGCCCGGCGATCTACGCCGGCGCGCCGCTGTTCCCGGTGGTGGCCAACGCCGGGGCATCCGGCGCCGGCATGCCGGCCTTGCGCCAGCACCTGGCCGATCGGGCCGTGCAGCGCGCCGCGCCCAGCGTGACGGGCGCTTTCCGGCTGGTGGTGGACCGCAGTTTTGCGCTGGCCGGCGCCGGCCGCATCGTCACCGGCGCGGTGCTGGCGGGCCAGCTGCGGGTGGGCGACGAGGTGCGGGTGTCGCCCGCCGGCACGCCGGCCCGGGTGCGGTCCATCCAGGTGCACAACCGGGCGGCTGACCAGGTCAGCGCCGGCCAGCGCTGCGCCTTGAACCTGGCGGGCGCCGGGCTCAAGCGCGCCGAGCCGGTGCGTGGCGATTGGGTGATTGCACCGGCACTGCAGGCGCCGACCGACCGGCTCGACGTGATGCTGACCGTGCTGCACAGCGCCGCGCGGCCGCTGTCGCAGCGCCACACGTTGCAATTGCACCTGGGGGCGGCGGTGGTCGGCGTGCGGGTGGCGGCCTTGATGGCTGGCGTTGCCGCCCAGACTGGCGCTGCGGCCGGGGCTGGCGCCGCGCTGGCCCCCGGCAGCACCGGCCTGGCCCAGCTGGTGCTGGACCGCCCGCTGGCCGCGCTGCACGGCGACCACTTCATCTTGCGTGACCCGACGGCCAACCTGACGCTGGGCGGCGGTTGGGTGATCGACCCGTTTGGTGCGGTGCGTGGCCGGTCGCGGATGGCGCGGCAGCGTCAGCTGGCGGCCATGGCCTGTGCCGACCCGGCCGAGGCGCTGACCGGCCTGCTGGCCAGCGTGTCCGCGCAGGCTCCTGAGGGCGTGGACCTGCAGCGTTTTGCACTGGCACGTGGTCTGGGCGACGGCATGGCCTATGCGCTGGTGCACGCACTGGCGCTGCGGGTGGTCGCCGGCCCGGACGGCCCGCTGGCCTTGACCGCACAGCACTGGCAAACCTGGCGGGATCAGTTGCTGGCGGCAACCGCCCGCTGCCACGCGCAGCAGCCGGACAGCCTGGGGCCGGACGACGCGGCGCTGCGCGCCAGCCTGGCCGCACTGCGTGCGCTGGCACTGTGCGCATCGGCGGGCAGCGTGCCGGACACTGTGCCAAGCAGCGCGCCGGACAACGTACCAAACAGCGCGCCGGACATCGCGCCGAACAACGCGTCGAACAGCGCGTCGAACAGCGCGTCGAACAGCGCAGCAAACCCTGGTCCAAACAGCGCGCCGGCCGCCAACGCGCAAGGTTTGTCCGCCCATACCCGCGCTGTGCAACGTGCCGCGCTGGCCGCGCTGGTGGCTGACGGCCTGCTGCTGCGCGAGGGCTTGCGCCACCGCCTGCCTGAGCACCAGCCGGTGCTGGCCGACGCCGACCGCGCTTTGCTGGACCGCGTGGCCAGCGCCATTCGTCCGGCCGGCCTGCGCCCGCCCATCGTCGGCGAGCTGGCCAGCACGCTGGCCCTGCCGCTGCCCGGGCTGCTGGATTTTCTGGGCCGGGCGGCCCGGCTGGGCCTGCTGGCGCGGGTGGCGCCCAACCGCTACTTTCTGCCCGATACCGTCAGCGATCTGCTGGCGCTGGCCCGCACGCTGGCCGCCGAGCACCCCGACGGCAGCCTGGACGCCGCGGCGTTCCGAGACCGCAGCGGCATCGGCCGCAACCTGACCGTGCAGGTGCTGGAGTTTCTGGCCCGGGAAGGCCTCACCCGTTTTGATGGCACCCGGCACCGGCCGCAGGCCTGAGCGGTGCTGCATGCTAAGGTGAACGAATACGGTTTTCAGCCCCTGGAAGGGCAGCGTTTCCCGGTGGAGCGCCCGGTCTTCAAAACCGGAGAGACGCGCCCAGCGTGTCTGGTGGGTTCGACTCCCATGCCCTTCCGCCCCAATTACGATCGACCTCGCGGTCGGCCGTCAATGTCCCACGGCGCCCACCTCGACGCGCCGGCCCATCCCCCACCCCCAGGAGACACCGCATGAGCTCAACCCCCACCCCCACCCCCAGCACAGGCCTGCAGCTGCGCACCCTTGTCAAGCCCGGTGGCGCGCTTGAAATGTCGCTGGCCACGGTGGATGTGCCCGCGCCCGGTGACGACGAGGTGTTGATCCGGGTCGAGGCCACGCCGATCAACCCGTCCGACATCGGGCTGCTCTTCGGCGCGGCCGACATGGCCACTGCCAAGCTGGCCGGTGACCCGGCCCAGCCCGCCAGCCTGGTGATGAGCGCTGCCATCCCCGAGCGTGCGATGAAGGCCATGGCCGGCCGTCTGGGCCAATCCCTGGCCGCTGGCAACGAGGGCGCCGGGGTGGTGATTGCGGCCGGTGCATCGCCCGCCGCCCAGGCCCTGCTGGGCAAGACGGTGGCGCTGATCGGCGGCGCGATGTACGCCCAGTACCGCTGCATGGCCGCCGCCCAGTGCCTGGTGCTGCCCGAGGGCACCACGGCGGCCGAAGGTGCGTCCTGCTTTGTCAACCCGCTGACCTCACTCGGCATGGTCGATACCATGAAGCGTGAGGGCCATACCGCGCTGGTGCACACCGCCGCCGCGTCCAACCTGGGCCAGATGCTGAACAAGATCTGCCTGGCCGACGGCATCAAGCTGGTCAACATCGTGCGCAAACCCGAGCAGGCGGCGCTGCTGCGCGGCATCGGCGCGCAATATGTCTGCGACACGTCGTCGCCCAGCTTTCTCGAAGACCTGACCCAGGCCCTGGTGGACACCGGCGCCACCATCGCGTTCGACGCCACCGGCGGCGGCAAGCTGGGTGGCCAGATCCTGGGCTGCATGGAGGCCGCGCTGAACCGCACCGCCAAAGAGTACAGCCGCTACGGCTCGACCACCCACAAGCAGGTCTACCTGTACGGCGGCCTGGACACCAGCGCCACCGAGTTCAACCGCAACTTCGGCATGGCCTGGAGCATGGGTGGCTGGTTGCTGTTTCCGTTCCTGGGCAAGATCGGCTCGGCAGCCGCCGGCGCGCTGCGCCAGCGGGTGGCGGCTGAGCTGAAGACCACCTTTGCCAGCCATTACACCCAGGTGATCTCGCTGGCGCAGATGCTGCAGCCCGAGGTGATCGCGGTCTACAACCAGCGCGCCACCGGCACCAAGCTGCTGGTCAATCCGAGCCTGGGTCTGGGCGGCTGAGGATCAGAACGACGCGGCTGTTCAGCCGCGCCGCGCCTCGGGCAAGAAGCGCACGCCGCCGCGCGCCAGGCCGCCACCCAGGCCGATGGCGGTGCCGTCGGCACGCCAGCAGGCGGCGCCCTCCATATCGCCGTTGTCCTCAAAACGGATGGCGCACAGGCCGCCGCCGACGTTGGGTACGCGCTCGATCGTGTGGCCGCGTTGCTGCAAAGCGTCGGCCAGCGTGTCCGCAAAATGCGGCTCCAACTCCAGCCCGAAGCCCTGGGTCCAGAGGCGCGGCGCTTCGATCGCCTGCTGCAGCCCCATGCCGTGGTCGATCAGGTTGACCAGCGCCTGCATTGCCGACGGAAAGATGCGCAGCCCGCCCGGCAGGCCCAGCGCAAAGCGCAGTTGGCCGTCTTTCAGCACGATCAGCGGTGCCATCGACGAGGTCACCCGTTTGCCGGGCGCCAGCGAGTTGGCCAGCCCGGGCCGGGGGTTGAAGACGTAGAGGTAGTTGTTGGGGATCAGGCCGGTGCCCGGCACCATGTAGCGCGCACCGAAAAGCGAATTGAGGGTTTGGGTGGCGCAGACCACCAGGCCGTCGCGGTCGGCCACGGTGATGTGGGTGGTGTTGTTGCTTTCTGCGGCGGCGCTGCCAGCGGCCTGGCCCGCCGTGATGCCGGCCTGCCACTGTTGGGCGCGCTGCGGGTCGATCTGGGCGCGGCGCTGCGCGGCGTAGTCGGCCGACAACAGCCTGTCTACCGGCACCGCCACAAAGTCCGGGTCGCCGGTGCAGGCCGCGCGGTCGGCAAAGGCGATTTTCAACACCTCGGCCAGCAGGTGCGCACTCTCGGCCGTGCCAAAACCGGCCGCGGCCAGATCAAAACCCTCCAGGATGTTGAGCATCTGCCCGATGTGCAGCGGGCCGGCGCAGGGTGGCGGCGGGCCGGTGATCTCGAAGCCGCGGTAAAAGCTGCGCAGCACCGCCATGTCATGGGTGCGGTAGCCCTGCAGATCGGCGGGGGCCAGGTAGCCGCCGTGCTGCTGCATGTCGTCGGTCAGCCGCGTGCCCAGCGCGCCACCGTACAGCGCGCCCGGCCCGTGTTGCACCACCAGGCGCAGGCTGTCGGCACAGGCCGGGTTGGTCACCCGGTCACCGTGCGCCAGCGGCCTGCCGCCGGGCAGAAAGACGCGGGCGATCTCCGGGTCCAGCGCCAGGTCGGCGGCGCAATCGGCCACGCAATCGGCCAGGTAACGGGTGGCGGCAAAGCCGCGTGTGGCATGGCGGATCGCCGGCTCGACCACATCGGCCAGTGACAAGCGGCCGTGGCGCGCCAGCATCTCGCACCAGGCCATCAGGTTGCCCGGCGTGGCCACGGCGGCCCGGCCCACGCTGTTGCGCCGGCCCAGCGCGTCCAGCATGCCGGGGGCGGCGTCGGGGTCGGGTGTGAAGGTGGTGGCGTCCAC
>JBBRZR010000355.1:0-5483 GCA_038236495.1 Burkholderiales bacterium | reverse complement strand
CTAAGGAATTTCCACCTGACTTGAGGAGTTTTTGGTTTGATAGGTGGAAGCCCGTCCAGAGCTTGCTTGAGGGCGCCCCCAGGCCGACGACCTACCTCGTCCGCCCCCGAGGGGAATGAGCAAAGTAACCAAGTGACATTTCCCCCCGCGTCACAATGGTTGTCACCTCTATAAATTCAGAAGTAAGGGGGCAGCGAAAAGGGAAGACAGTGGCAAGGTACGGACAATCATTCAAGAGCAAAGCGGTGGCGCGGTTGCTGCCGCCGGAGAGCGCGGCGGTGGAGTTGGTGGCGCTTCAGGTGGGTGTTGGCGCGGCAACGCTAGAGCGCTGGCAGGCCGAGTTGCTGTCTGGGCCCGCCCGAGGGCGGGCCCAGACAGCGGCGACTCGGCTGGAGGCGGTGATCACCACTGCGTCGATGAACGAGGCGGCCAAGAACGCCTGGTGCCGGGAGCAAGGCGTGTACGCGGCTGAACTGGCCCAGTGGCTGGCCAGCGCCACCGCGTCGCTGGCCGATCCGTCGAAGGCAATCGTTCGCCCGCAGGCCAAACCGCAAGATGGCCGACGCATCAAGGAGCTCGAGCGCAATCTGCTGCGCAAGGACCGGGCGCTGGCCGAGACGTTGGCGCTGCTGGTGCTGTCAAAAAAAGTCGATGCGATCTTCAACAAGGGAGAGGACGAATGATCGTTCTCGAAGATCGCATAACCCTATCCCGAGACATCGACATCGCGTGCGCAGCCGGCGCTCGCCAGGAGCAGGCCTGCGAGATCGCCGGCATCGACGTGCGCACGCTGCAGCGCTGGAAGGCCCACGAGGGCCTCTTATTGGGCGATGGCAGGCCTGAGGCCCTGCGCCCGACGCCTAGCCACGCCTTGAGCGCAGACGAGCGTGCAGCGGTGCTGTCGGTAGCCAACGAGCCGCGTTTTGCCGATGTGCCACCGGCGCGCATCGTGCCCATGCTCGCTGACGAGGGCGTCTACGTGGCCAGCGAGTCCACCTTCAGTCGCGTGCTGCGCGAGCACGGGCAGACGACCCGCCGCGGTCGCGCCAAGGCGCCCAAGAAATCCCGCCCGCCGACCACCCACATCGCCACCGGACCTCGCCAGGTGTGGTGCTGGGACATGACCTACCTGCCCGCAGAGGTGGTGGGCCGTTGGTTCCACCTGTACTTGATCCTCGACCTCTACAGCCGCAAGATCGTCGGCTGGGAGGTGCATGACACCGACCACTCCGACCATGCCGTGCTACTGGTGCGCCGCACCGCACTGGCTGAGGGCATTGCCGAACTGACCGTCAAGCCGGTGCTGCACGGCGACAACGGCGCCACTCTCAAGGCCTTGACGGTGCTCGCCACACTGCAGCGGCTTGGGGTTGCCCCCTCGTACTCGCGACCCCGCGTCAGCGATGACAACGCCTACGCCGAGTCGCTGTTTCGGACCGCCAAATACCGCCCCGAGTTCCCTGCCAAGGGCTTCGCCGATCTCGACGCGGCCCGCGCTTGGGCAGACCATTTTGTGGCTTGGTACAACACCGAGCATCGCCACAGCGGCATCCGGTACGTCACTCCAGCCCAGCGCCACGCGGGTGAGGATGTAGCCATCCTCGCCGCCCGCCACGAGCTGTTCCTCAAGGCCCGCGACCTGCACCCAGCGCGCTGGTCTGGCGCCACTCGCAATTGGTCGCCCGTCGGCCCAGTCACACTCAATCCAGAGCGTGAATCCATCGTTGCAGCTTACGCGGAGGCGCCAACTAAACAGCCGCTGGCTGCATGAGTGAGGCGACAACCCCATTGACGCGCGCCGGTACTTCTGTAGGGGCAAGGCGATCAGGTTGCCGAAGCCCCCTTTGGGCATCGTGTCCTGGTTGGGAAACAGCCGGTCGTAGGACGCCAGTTTGAGCTGGCGAGTGCGCGCACAGGTGTGGCTGATGACGGCCGTTCCCAGGCGCCGCGCATCCCGTTCTGACAGCCGCCCGGCGAAGAACACCCAGACATGCGCACCACGGCCTGAGCGCGAAATCTCCAACGCCGCCGGCACGCCCAACTCGGTGCACGACTGCATGAACGCCTGGGCGTCCTGTTGCCACTCGGATTCGTCAAAATCGACCGCCAGGAAGTGGCAGGTGTCATCCTCGAGCAGCGGATAGACCCCCACGGTGTGCTCGCCAGCCAAGTGGTTGTAGATCACCGCATCCGATAGCGGGACCAGCAGCCTGTGGCTGCAATCGCCGCACTTGAGGCGCGGCTTCTCGCAGACGCCGGCCCGCCACTCGTTGGCGCAGGCTGGGGCGTAGCCCGACTTGCCCGAGGTCTTGCCTTCCCAACGCACGGGATAGACATCCGTGCGGCCACGGAACAGCCGTCGAAACAACGCCACCTTCTCGACGGTGGACAGGCTGGAACGCGGCGATTCGGGATCCTGCTTGCATGCTGGAAGTGCCGGAACAAGCTGCGACGCCAAAGATGGCAGCAGGCGCCATTCGATCCCGTGAGCATCCAGCAGCGCAGCCAGCCTAGCGTTCTCAGTTTGCAGCGCCGCGACCGCATTGGACTCAGCCATAGCCGCCATGCTCTTCCAGCAAACTGTCCATGTCCTCACCCACGCCGTAGCCGAAGTCGTGGCTGACCTGGCGAGCCGCATTCACGCGCGCCAGCAGTGCCGGGCGCTGCGTCTGCGGCAGGGTGTCGATGGCCTTCAGTGCCTGGCCAAACATCCGTACCAGCGCTTCAAAGTAGCCTTCATCGCCCATGCTGACATCTCTGCCAAACCCTTCGGCCTGTTCGCGATAGAACACCATCAGCTCAGCCAGCCCATCGGCCGTGCCCGACGCCCATTTTGTAGTCTGCGATGGCTTTCTTGGCCTTGGCCACTGAGGTGCCCTGCTGCTGCAGCGCGTCCGGCCACAGCCCGCGGTCTATGGTGGCCTTGTAGGGCGCGAGTGCGTCGCCGCCCAGGCGGAGCCGGGCGTGCAGAGAGGTTCGCGTGTCCTTGCTGGCTGCATAGAGGTCCTGCACAAGACAGATCAAGCCTGCATGGTCGACGTTCGATAACCTGGTATTGACGGCGCTCCAGGTTGGGGTGGGCTTCTTGGCCGACATGCCGGTTCAATTCGAAATCAAGTTCAAAGGGCCGGGCATTGTCTTCGTTGCTTTGGCGGACTTTTCGGTCCAGCGACCTGCATGCAGGCGGCTCTGCTGTACCTGTTTCAGCAATCAACGTAAGCCCAAGGGTCCCGTCAGGTCGGGGTGTGG
This sequence comes from Burkholderiales bacterium, assembly GCA_038236495.1. Classification (GTDB taxonomy): domain Bacteria; phylum Pseudomonadota; class Gammaproteobacteria; order Burkholderiales; family Burkholderiaceae_C; genus Pseudaquabacterium. The sequence continues at coordinate 2,234 of JBBRZR010000355.1, read as the reverse complement.
GCGGAGAGGTCGGTGTTCTTTGGGTTGGCTGGTGAATTGTCTTTTTGCATCGATGACTTGCCGGCATGTCGCCGCGGGCCAGAAGAAGTCGGCCGTCAGGTACCGCAGAATTATCGTCGGGCGACTTCTGGCGAATGCCGGATTGGAAAAGTCATTTGTTGACAGGCGCCCCTGCCAACCCTCACCGTTGACGAGCTCTTGCGCACCGCGCCCGACAGACGTTGGCGAACCTGCCAACACGCCTGTTGGCAAGATTACCAACTGGAAGACCGTGCTGATCGCCCGCTTCAAAAGCGTTGCCGTAGATGGCGGCGTGATGGCGTTGGTGGTCTGGTCGGTAGCGCGACCGGCGCCACCCTCGGCGTAGGGTGGCGAATATCGGGCGGTCTAAGCCCTGGGCGGTGCGCGTGTGATCCGATTCGACAACGGACGGGGAAAAGGCGATCACTGCCATCTGCATGGGCGGGAGCTGCCGTACACATTCACCACGGTCAGCGCTTTGGTTGAGGATGTCATCGCCGCCGTGGGTGCGGCAGGGACAACGCCCTGACGACGCGACGCCCGCTCACCGTCACCTTGTTGCCCGACTGGCGCTTCGCCTTGCGGCGAACGGGCAAGTCGGAACAGGCCGACAGTTACCAGGGCGAGACATAGAACTTCGAGCGGCAGGGAGCGATTTTTTGGCAGGCTGACTGAACGCCGCTGGGCTCTGGTAACCGCCTTGCTGGGGCAGGGTACGCTGGCGGTGCGCGAACTGGAACGGCGAGCTAGCCGCGACGTCAAGCGGGTGCACGAAGATGTGAAGGTGCTGACCGAACTGGGCTTGGTCGAACGCGACGACGCGGGTGGCGTGTTGTGTCCGTATGCCGATGTGCACATCGACGGGCATGTCCATCATGAAAATCTCGCGGCATGAGCCGGCGCCCGGGCTGAACTGCGAAAGGACGGCAAGCCGCTGTTCGCCAATGCCGGCAACCGACCCGAAGCTGTCGTTGTCGTAAGGCAGCTTGGCTGTGCGCCGAATTGCGGCGTTGCCACGTCCATATCGGGGCAGGAAGCACTTCTCATCCGAATTTTCTGTGGTGGACCGGCGCCGATCGAATCCCGTGGAAAATGATTTGTTGCCACGCCATCGCCTCACCGTTACGTTCCACAGGGAGCAGCTCATTGACTGTGCAACCAGCTTTTGAAGAGACAATCCGGGACTGGGTCGTGGGCGGCGGGGAGATGGGCAAGCTGGTCCGGTCGATGGACTGGTCGCTGACCTCCCTGGGACCCATCGACTCCTGGCCGCAGAGCCTGCGCACGACGGTCAACATCTGCCTGGCCTCGGACCTGCCCATCTGCATCATCTGGGGGCCGGGGCTGGTCCAAATCTACAACGACGGTTACCGGGTGATTTGCGGTGGCAAGCACCCCCAATCGATGGGCCAGAACTTTCCGCAGTGCTGGAGTGAGGCCTGGCCCGTCATCGGCAAGGCGCATGATTCCGCGCTCGCCGGCGACACCGCGTTCCTGGAGGATTAGCACATCTTCCTAGAACGCCACGGGTACAACGAAGAGTGCTTTTTCACGCTTTCGTTCAGCCCCATCCGCAGCGAGGGCGGGCATATCGGTGGGCTTTTCCATCCGGTGATCGAGATGACCGCCAAAGTACTGGGCGAGCGCCGCACGCGCACGCTGCGCGACGTGGCCGCCCATGCGGGCAGGGCCAAGTCGATCGAAGAAGCGATCGCCCTCAGCAGCCAGTCACTGGCGCCCTCCCAGCTCGACCTTCCTTTCGTCCTCATTTATCTGCTCGACCGCGCGGCCCAGCAAGCCCGCCTGGTCGCGCCGACCGGGCTGACCGCCGCGAGCGGTGCCTGCCCCCCGGTGGTTGACCTGCTCGCGCCGGGCGAATCGTCCTGGCCGCTGGGCGAGGTGGCGCTGTCGGGCATGGCGCTTCAGGTCGATGACCTGCAGCAGCGCTTCGGTGCGGTGTGCTGCACGGCCTATCCCGAAACGGTGCACTCAGCGCTGTTGCTGCCGGTCACACCGCCCGGCATGGACCTCCCGGTGGCCGTGATCGTCGCCGGGATCAGCCCGCGCCTGTCGCTGGACGACAAGTACCGTGATTTTTATGAGCTGGTGGGGGCGGCGGTCACCTCCGCAGTGGCCAACGCCCGCGCCCACGAGGAAGAAATCAAGCGGGCCGAAGCGCTGGCCGCGCTGAACCGGGCGAAGACGGACTTCTT
>JBBRZR010000354.1:0-5501 GCA_038236495.1 Burkholderiales bacterium | reverse complement strand
TCGTGCGTGCGCCGGCGGTCGTCGCCGGTGTTCTTGCGCAGCTCCAGAAACTCCTCGATGTCGAGGTGCCAGGTCTCCAGGTAGGCGCAGACCGCACCCTTGCGCTTGCCGCCCTGGTTCACCGCCACCGCCGTGTCGTTGACCACCTTGAGGAACGGCACCACACCCTGGCTCTTGCCGTTGGTGCCCTTGATGTAGCTGCCCAGCGCGCGCACCGGGGTCCAGTCGTTGCCCAGACCGCCGGCAAACTTGCTGAGCAAGGCGTTTTCTTTCAGGGCCTCGTAGATGCCCTCCAGGTCGTCGGCCACGGTGGTGAGGTAGCAGCTCGACAGCTGTGAACGCAGTGAGCCGGCGTTGAACAGCGTGGGTGTGCTGGACATGAAATCAAAGCTGGACAGCACGCCGTAAAACTCGATGGCCCGTGCCTCACGGTCGATCTCATTGAGCGCCAGGCCCATCGCCACGCGCATGAAAAACGCCTGCGGCAGCTCGATGCGCTGCTCCTCGATGTGCAGGAAGTAGCGATCGAACAGGGTCTGCAGGCCGAGGTAGTCGAACTGGAAGTCACGCTCAGGCTGCAACGCGGCGCCCAGCCGGGCCAGGTCGTATTGCTGCAGACGCGGGTCGAGCAGTTCGGCCGCCACGCCCTTCTTGATGTACTGCGGAAAGTACTCGGGGTAGCGCTCGGCCATCTGGGCCTGGCTGACCTCTTCGCCCAGCACCTCTTTGCGGATGGTGTGCAGCAGCAAACGTGCAGTGGCGCGGGTGTAGGCCGGCTCTTTCTCGATCAGGGTTCGCGCCGCCAGGATGCTGGCCTTGTGCACCTCGTCGATCGGCACGCCGTCGTACAGGTTGCGGCGGGTCTCGGCCAGGATAGGCTCGGCCTTGACGTCAGCGCCTAGGCCGGCGCACGCCGACTCGATCAAGGCTTGCAGGGCGTTGAAGTCCAGCGGCAGGCGCTGGCCTCGGTCGATCACATGCAGCACCGGGTGCTGGGGCACGGCGGGCTGCACCTGGCGCAAACGCTCTTGAGTGCGGCGCTCCCGGTACAGCACATAGGCCCGCGCCACTTCATGGTGGCTGCCGCGCATCAGGCCCAGCTCGACCTGGTCTTGCACATCCTCGATGTGGAAGGTGCCGCCGCCAGGCCGTGAGCGCAGCAAGGCCCGGACGACGCTTTCGGTCAACGCATCCACCGTCTCGCGCACGCTGGCCGATGCCGCGCCCTGGGTGCCGTGCACCGCCAAAAATGCCTTCATCAGGGCGACGGCAATCTTGTTGGGCTCGAACGACACCACCGAGCCATTGCGCCGGATGATCTGGTAGCCGGCATAAGCCGATGCGGCAGGGACGCCGCCAAACTCGGACGGCGTGCGCAGCGCCGTGGTGTCCGACAGGCTGCTGGTGATGATGGATTGCATGGGGTCCCCTCAAGAGTGGGCGGCAGCGGCCGCCGAGTCGGTGAATTCAAAATAGCGGCGTCAGTCGATCAGCCATTGGCGCTTGCACCCGCCCCGTCAGGGACCCGCCACCTCAATGCGGCGGCGGCAGACATCTGTCACGCGGTGCGGCTTTGGCCGGCAGCGTGAAGGCTGTCCGCAGCCTTTGGCAAGGTGTGGGGAGCTGGTGCAACAGGATTTGGCTGTTGCACAGCGGGTAGCGCTTCTGAGTCAAAAGGATAACACGAGAAGCCACTATATCTAGGGTCTACTTGCCCCTCAAGCACTACGGGTAGCGTGCTTACCCTATCAGGGGCTTGTCCGCCAGCAGCTGAGCCAAAGCCCTTGGATGACGGCCATCAGGCATTGACCGGAGCTCAAGCCACGACTTTTAGTCCGGCCGGAAAGCCCGCCATCGTGGGCAGGCGGGCCCAATCGAAGCCGCTTCCCGGGTCGCGCTTGCGGCCGGGGGCCACGTGTTCGTGTCCCACCACCTCACGCACCGGATAGCGGCGGGCCACCGCCTGAAGCACGCCGACCAGCGCGCCATACTGCGCGGCCTCGAAAGGCTCGCCCTCCAGCCCCTCCAGTTCGATGCCGATCGACCAGTCGTTGCAGTTGTCCCGGCCCTGCCAGCTCGATGAGCCGGCATGCCAGGCCCGCTGGTCACAGGATACAAACTGCAGCAGCTGGCCATCGCGCCGGACCAGGAAGTGCGCCGATACCGTCAAGCCGCAGACCTGGGCAAAGTAGGGGTGGGCTGCGCCGTCCAGCGTGTTGCTGAACAAGCGCTCGATGGCATCGCCGCCATAGACCCCGGGCGGCAGGCTGATCGAATGCAGCACCACCAGTTCGACCGGCAAGCCTGCAGGCCGCGGCCCGAAGTTGGGCGAGGCACGGCGGGCTGCCCCAGACCACCAACCCAGTCGCCATCGGCCCGGCTGGGCTGCAGCCTCCTCAGTCAGCGCCATGCTCTCCGGCCTGGATGCCCAAGCGCGCCATGCGGTAGCGCATCTGCCGCAGCGACAGCCCCAGGCTGCTGCCCGCTGCGGTGCGGTTGAAGCGGTGCAGCGCCAAGGACCTCAGCAGGATGTCGCGCTCGACCGCGTCGAGGTGGGCCACCAGATCGTTTGGCAGCGCCACGTCGCCCACGGCGGGCGCCGCTGCGGCCGGCTCGGCTGCCAGCGGGTCCAGCGCCTGCCATTCGCTGTCAGCAAAGGCCTCATCGCCCAGCCCGAGGTCGTCGCTGTCGATCAGCTCGCCATCGGACAGCGTGACCGCACGGTGCAACAGGTTCTCCAGCTCGCGCACGTTGCCAGGGAACCCATAGCGCGACAGGTGGTCCAGTGCCCCATCCGACAAGCGCGGCGGCGGCGACACGCCGGCATCGCGTGCGATGCGCTGCAGCACGGCACTGCAGATTTGCGGCAGGTCATCCACCCGCTCGCGCAGCGGCGGGATGCGCATCTGGATCACGTTGAGCCGGTAGTACAAGTCCTGGCGGAACCGGCCCTCGTGCACCTCGGCCGCCAAGTCCTTGTGGGTGGCACTGACGATGCGCACGTTGACCGGCTGCTCGATCGCGGTGCCCAGCGGGCGCACCGAGCGCTCCTGGATCGCCCGCAGCAACTTGCTTTGCATCGCCAGCGGCAGGTCACCGATTTCATCGAGGAACAGCGTGCCACCCTGCGCGGCCTGAAAAAAGCCGGCCCGGTCCTCGGTCGCGCCGGTAAAGGCGCCCTTGCGGTAGCCGAAGAACTCCGCCTCCAGCAGTTGCTCCGGGATGGCGCCGCAATTGACAGCGACAAACGGCTGGTCGGCACGCGGGCTGACCTCGTGCAGCGCCCGGGCCACCAGCTCCTTGCCGGTGCCGGACTCACCCTGGACCATCACCGGGGCCATGCCGCGTGCCACCCGCTCGATCAAGGCCCGCACCTGTTGCATCACGGACGAAGCGCCGGCCAGGCGTAACATCGCCGGATGCTGGCTGGCGGCGCTGCGCTCGACTGTGGGTGCGGCCGCGGGTTTGGGCAGTGCGGGCGCCAGGCCGGCACCGCGGCCCAGCGCCGAGGCCACCACGCTGCGGAACTGGCGCAAGTCCACCGGCTTGGTGAGGTAGTCGAAGGCGCCCGCCTTGAGCGCCTCCACCGCGTTTTCGGCCGAGCCGTAGGCGGTGATCATGATGGTTTTCTCGGGGCGCCGCGCCGCCTCCAGCCGCCGCAACAGGTCCAGCCCGTTGCCATCGGGCAGCCGCATGTCGGTGATCACGGCGTTGTAGCTGCGCTCGGCCAGACGGGCCCAGGCCTCCTCGACCGACCCCGCGCTGTCCACGTCATAGCCCTCACGCAACAGGGTCAGCTCGTAGAGCGTGCGCAGGTCGGGCTCGTCATCGACCACCAACAGGCTGAGCTTAGGGGTCATGGACGGGTGGTGCGGCAGGCGCAGTGAGGTGTTGGGGGCACGGCGCTGGCAGGCTCGTCGTGCATCGGACGCTTACAGCCCCGGCGCAGCGCGCATCGTCACGCCAAAGACGTTGCGGTGCCGGGCCGTTGCCGGCGCCAGGCTGAAGTCGATGCTGGCGCCGTAGCGCTCGCACAGCTCTCGACAAATATACAGGCCCAGGCCACTGCCCCGGCTGCGGGTGGAGAAGAAGGGCTCGAACAGGTGGCGCTCGACATCGGCCTGGATGGCTTCGCCATCGCTGGCCAGGGTCAGCCGGACCGTGCCCGGCAGCGGTCCGCGCACCAGCCGCAGCTGCAGCGCGCCGGCCTGGCTGCTGGCATGGCGGGCGCCGTTGTCGAGCAGGTTGACCAGCACACGGCGCAGGTGATCGGCGTCGAACAGCACCCACACCGCACCCTCGGGCCAGTCGCAGTGCAGACGCTCGGCAGCGTGCAGCTCAGGCGGCGCAGCACGGCACCAGTCGCCGCAGACCTGGGCCAGCTCGGCCGCCGCATCGATGGCGGTGACCGGCGTCACGGTGCCGGGCGCCACCGCCAGCACGTCATCGACGATGCGCTTGAGCCGGTGCACGTTGTCGGACACGATGCGCGCCAGTTGCCGGTGCGGCGGCAGCAGCGCGTCCTCCAGCAGCAGCGCGTTGGCTTGAGAGATGGCCGCCAGCGGGTTGCGGATCTCGTGCGCGATGCCGGCGGACATGCGGCCCATCGCGGCCAGCTTGTCCTGCCGGGCTCTCGCCTGCAGGACGCGCAAGTCCTCCAGAAACAGCACGCAGATGTCCTCGGGCGGCGTGTCGTCTGCGGCAATGCCGCCGCGCCGGGTGAACCGTGCCCGCACCTGCAGGTGCCGGTCGCCGTTGTCGTCCAGCGCCAGCACCAGCTCGCGCGCCGAGGCCGGCCAGCTGCCCTGCACATACGCCTGGTCCAGCGCCAGCTGCAGCACCTCCAGCCCGGGCTGATCGCTCAGCGGACACGGCAGCGTCATGGCCTGGCCGACCGGCCCCAGCAAGTTACGCGCCGCCGGGTTGATCGCCCGCACACGGCCTTGCCGGTCCACCACCAGCACGCCATCGGCCATCTCCTCGATCACCAGGCGGTTGAGCAGGGTCTGCTGGCGGGCCAGTTCCAGGCTGCTGCGGGCGGTGCGCTCCTCGCGGGCCAGGCGCTGCGCAAGCTCGCTGGCCAGCAAGGCGATCAGGAACATGCCGGCGCCCGCCAGCCCGGCCTGCGACAGTTGCAGCAGCAGGTCACCCCCCTCGGCCGCGGCCAGCCAGACGCCCAGCAGCAGCATCAAGGTCACGCCGGCCGCGGTGGCCAGCGCCACCCGGCGCGGCGTCAGCACGCCCGACATCAGCACGGGCAGCACCAGCAGCGCGGCATAGTTGAGCTGGGCCTGCGGGTCGAGCAGGCGCAGCAGTGAAAACGCCACCAGGTCCACGCCAATAGTCCAGAACCACTGCGTGGGCAGCAGGCGGTCGGTCAATGGGTCGTCGTCGGCCGGGTCGTGCAGCAGCCACATCGACAGCGCCTGGCCCGCGTAGGCCAGGCACAGGGCCATCAACGGCAGGGCTGTTCGGCCACCGATCATCGATGCCAGCCAGGG
>JBBRZR010000353.1:0-5523 GCA_038236495.1 Burkholderiales bacterium | reverse complement strand
GGCGAGTTGCTGTCGCCGGTGGCCAGCCCCTTTCTGACACGGCAGGCGGCCAGCGGCCAGGCGCCGCCGCTGGCCACGGCCGCCGATCTGGCCGGCCACGCGCTGCTGGAAGAGGATGACCACCGGCCCAGCGCCAGCACCCTGAGCTGGCGCCGCTGGCTGGACCACATGGGCCAGCCCACCCTGGAGCCACGGCGCTGGACCTACCTCAATTACACCCACCAACAGGTGCAGGGCGCGCTGGCCGGCCAGGGCGTGGCGTTGGCGCGCCTGGCGCTGGTGCATGACCAATTGGCGCGCGGTGAGCTGGTCGAGCCGTTCGGGCGGGCCGGCCGCCTGGCCGCACCCGCTGCCTACTGGCTGCTGCCGCTGCCCGGCGCACGCCTGCGGCCCGAGCTGCGGGCCTTCATCGCCTGGGTACGCGGCGAGGCGGCCATCACCCGGGCGGCGCTGGGCTTGCCGCCAGATCAACCGCCGCCGCAAGTCTGACCCTTGGCGTGGCGATGGATGCGGGCCCGGCATCAACGCCATGCCCATCGCTCACGCCGGATCGCCCGGCGGCTGGCCTAGCATCGTGGCCTGACCGCGCCGGCCCTGGCCGCCTCGCCCACCACCACCACCACCGCCGCCGCTGCCGCGTCGATCACCGGAGTCCTGCCATGCTCAAGCTTGCCATCGGCAACAAGAACTACTCGTCCTGGTCGATGCGGCCCTGGGTGCTGCTGCGCCAGTTCAACCTGCCGTTCGAGGAGATCATGATCCCCTTCGATGGATTCAGCCCCGGGTCCCGCTTCAAGCAGGCGGCCGGCCAGCTGTCGCCGGTGGCCAAGGTGCCGGTGCTGTTGCACGGTGACCTGGTGGTCTGGGACACGCTGGCCATTGCCGAATACCTGGCCGAGTACGCCGCCGAGCATTTCCCCGAGCTGGCGCTGTGGCCGCGCGACCAGGCGGCCCGGGCACGCGCCCGCAGCCTGTGCGCCGAGATGCACAGCGGCTTTGCTGCGCTGCGCAACGCCTGCCCGATGAACATCGAGGCCTTTTTGCCCGAGGTCGGCGCCCGGGTGCTGGCCGAGCAGCCCGCGGTGGCCGCCGACCTGGACCGGCTGGTGGCGATGTGGCAGGGTGCGCTGACGGCCAGCGGCGGCCCCTTCCTGTTTGGCGGCTATTCGATCGCAGACGCCTACTTTGCACCTGTGGCCGCCCGGCTGCGCAGCTACGGCCTGCCGCTGCCGGCGGACCTGACCGCCTATGTGGACCGGCTCTGGGCCAGCGCTGGTGTGGCCGCCTGGGTGCAGGGCGCGCTGGCCGAGCAGCAGTACCTGGACTTCGAAGAGCCCTACCGCCGCAGCCGCTGATCCCCACGCGGCCGGCACAAGGTCGGGGCACCCGGTCAGCGCCGGGGTGGGGGCTGCGTTACATTGGATTGGGCGGCGCACCCTGTGCCGCCACCCACCCCGGCCGCGCAAGCGTGCCTGCAATCGTCTGATGACCGGCCCGATCTCCTCCACCTTCCGCACCCGGCCAAGCCTGGCCAGGCACCTCAGCCGTCGGCTTGCCCGCCTGGCCACCCTGGTCGCGCTGGGTTTGGGTGCGCTGTACGCCCCGGCCAGCCTGATCGGCATCGCCAGCCTGACCGCTTTGGCACTGCCCGCACCGGCCGTCGCCCAGGCCAATGGTCTGGACAACACCGTGGTCGAGGCCCGCGAGGCCGCCCGCAAGCGCGACCGCACCCGCCTGGCGGCTGCCCTTGCCGCACTGCAGGCCGGTGGCCACCCGTTGACCCAATGGGTCGAATACTGGGACCTGAGCGCCCGCCTGAACGAGGTGCAGGCCGACGAGGTCGAGGCTTTTTACGCCCGCTGGCCGGGCAGCTACGTCGAAGACCGGCTGCGCAACGACTGGCTGCTGGAGCTGGGCCGGCGCCGCGACTGGCCGGCGTTGGCCCGCGACTACCCGCGCTTTCGCATGAACGACGACCGCGAGGTCAGCTGCTGGTGGCTGTTTACCGAGCACCTGGCCGGGCGTGACGTGCACGAGGCGGCCCGCACGGCCTGGTTCAACCAGAAAGAGCTGGACGACGGCTGCAACCTGCTGGCCACCGCGATGGTCGATGCCAAGCGATTCACGGCAGGCGATGTCTGGCGCAAGGCCAGGCTGGCGCTGGAGGCCCAGCGCCCGGGCGCTGCCAAGGCCGCGGTCGGCCTGCTGGGCAATGCCGCCGCCCGCGAGGTGACGGATGCCATCGACAACCCGGCGCGTTACCTGCGCCGCAACAGCGGCAGCAATGCCGGCAGCGCCCGGCTGGCGCAGGAGATGCGCCTGCTGGCGCTGCTGCGGCTGGCGCTGACCGAGCTCGACAGTGCTGCCAGCTTGCTCGATGGCGGCGCGCTGGGCCTCAGCCCGTCGCAAGGCGCCTGGGCCTGGGCCTATGCCGGCCGGCAGGCGGCCTTCAAGCTGGCGCCGGACGCGGCGGCGTACTACCAGCGTGCGCTGGGTTTGCTGCGTGGCGACGAGGCCCGCCACCCCGGCTGGACCGATGACACCCTGGCCTGGGGCGTACGCGCCACCCTGCGCACCGCCGCGCCGGCCCAGCGCTGGCCGCAGGTGCAACGCCTGGTCGAGGCGATGAGCCCGTCCGAGCAGCGTGAGCCGGTCTGGACCTACTGGAAGGCCCGCGCCCTGCAGGCGCAGGCGCGTGATGGCGCCGAGGGCGAGGCCCATCGCGCCGAAGCACGGCGCCTGTTCGATTCGATCTCCGGCGGCGTCAACTTCTACGCCTCGTTGGCGACCGAAGACCTGGGCCGCACCCCCGCGCTGCCCGCGGCCCCGGCCGCGCTCAGCAATGCCGAGCGCGACGCCGCCAAGACCAGCCCCGGCCTGAACCGTGCGCTGTTGCTGGTGGACCTGGGCCTGCGCGATGAGGCCCGGCGCGAATGGAACTTCACGCTGCGCGGCATGGGCGACCGCGAGCTGTTGGCCGCCGCGCGGCTGGCCTGCGACCGCAGCGACTGGCAGCTCTGCATCAACACCGCCGAGCGGACCCGCGGCGAGATCGACACCGCATTGCGCTACCCGATGCCGTTTGCCGCCGATATCACCCAGGCCGCCACCGCCGCCGGGCTGGAGCCGGCGCTGGTGTTTGGTCTGATCCGGCAAGAGACCCGTTTCATGCCGCAGCTGAAATCCAGTGTGGGCGCCGCCGGCCTGATGCAGGTGATGCCGGCCACCGGCCGCTGGGTGGCCAAGAAGATCGGCATGGACTGGCGCAACCCCGCGATGATCAGCGACCCGCAGGTCAACCTGCGGCTGGGCACCAGCTACCTCAAACTGGTGCTCGACGACCTGGGCGGCTCGCAGGCGATGGCGGCGGCGGCCTACAACGCCGGGCCGGGCCGGCCGCGCCGCTGGCGCGAAGGCCCGCAGCTGGAGACGGCGATCTGGGCCGAAAACATCCCGTTCAACGAGACCCGCGACTACGTCAAGAAGGTGCTGTCCAACGCCGCGGTCTACAGCGCCTTGCTCGACAGCCAGAAGCCGCCCGTGCTGCGTCCGCGCCTGGGCAATGGCATCGGGCCGCGTGACGCGGCCGCCGCCACCACCAATACCGAACTGCCCTGAGCCGCCGCTGCGCTGCCGCCATCCCAACATGAAAAAAATCGTCATCACCGGCGGCACAGGTTTTGTCGGCCGCAATGTGCTGGAGCGGCTGTTCGAGCGCAACAGCGAAACCCGGCTGGTGGTGCCCACCCGGCGCCTGGCCAATGGCCGGCAGGTGGCGCTGCTGCCCACGGTTGATCTGGTCGAGTGCAATGTGCACGATCCGGCGGCCCTGCCCGGCCTGCTGCACGGCGCCGACGCGCTGGTGCACCTGGTGGCCATCCTGCATGGCAGCGAGGCTGATTTCGACCGGGTGCATGTGCAACTGCCGCGCCACCTGGCGGCGGCCTGCGCGGCGGCGGGCGTGCAGCGGGTGGTGCATGTCAGCGCGCTGGGCGTGGCGCCGCACGCACCGTCGGCCTATCTGCGCAGCAAGGCCGCTGGCGAGGCCGTGTGGCACCAGGCGGCACAGTTGCACGCACCGCCGCATGCGCTGGATCTGACGCTGCTGCGGCCGTCGGTGATCTTTGGCGCCGAGGACCGCTTCACCAACCTGTTTGTGTCGCTGCAGCGGGTGTTTCCGCTGTTGCCCTTGGCGGGGGCGGACGCCAGGTTCCAGCCGGTCTGGGTGGGCGACGTGGCGCAGGCGGTGGTCAACAGCCTGTATGGCGCCCGGCCCGATGGTGTGGTGATCGAATGCGCCGGCCCCGAGGTGCTGACGCTCAAGCAGATCGTCCAGCGGGTGGGTGCCATGGCGGGCTGTATGCGCCCGGTGCTGGCGCTGCCTGAGGCGCTGGGCCTGCTGCAGGCCGCCGTGATGGGCCTGATGCCGGGTGAGCCGCTGATGTCGCGCGACAACGTGTTGTCGATGCGGGTGCCCAACGTGGCCAGTGGCGACGGTGGCGGCAGCGCCCACAGCCTGCCCGGGTTGGCCGCGCTGGGCATCACCCCGGCGTCGCTGGACACGCTGGCCGCACACTTCCGCCCGCCCGACCCGCGCCGACCATGAGGTCGTATGTCGTCGGCGGCGCGGTGCGCGACCGGCTGCTGGGCCTGCCCGTCAACGACCGCGACTGGGTGGTGGTGGGCAGCACGCCCGAGGCCATGGTCGACGCCGGGTTCACGCCGGTGGGGCGTGACTTCCCGGTCTTTTTGCACCCCGGCACCCACGAGGAATACGCGCTGGCCCGCACCGAGCGCAAGTCCGGCCGGGGCTACCAGGGTTTTGTGGTGCACGCGGCGCCCGAGGTCACGCTGGAGCAAGACCTGGCGCGGCGTGACCTGACGATCAACGCCATTGCCGAAGACCCCGCCAGCGGCGCGCTGACCGACCCCTTCGGCGGCCAGCACGACCTGCAGCAGCGGGTGCTGCGCCATGTCGGCCCGGCCTTTGTCGAAGATCCGGTGCGGCTGCTGCGCTTGGCCCGGCTGGCGGCGCGTTTTGCCGACTTCAGCGTGGCGCCTGAAACCCAGGCCCTGCTGGCGCAGATGGTGGCCGATGGTGAGATCGACCACCTGGTGCCCGAGCGGGTCTGGCAGGAGCTGTCGCGTGGGCTGATGGAGACCCAGCCGCAGCGGATGTTTGAGGTGCTGCGCAGCTGCGGCGCGCTGGCGCGCCTGTTGCCCGAGGTGGACCGGCTCTGGGGCGTGCCCCAGCCGGCGGCCCATCACCCCGAGATCGACACGGGCGTACACCTGATGCTGGTGCTGCAGATCGCCGCCCGGCTGGGCGTGCCGCTGGCGGTGCGCTACGCCTGCCTGTGCCATGACCTGGGCAAGGGCAGCACACCGGCCGACGAGCTGCCACGCCACATCGGCCACGAGCAGCGCAGCGCCAAGTTGGCCCGAGCGGTGTCCGACCGCTGGAAGGTGCCCGCCGATTGCCGCGACCTGGCCGAGATCGTGGCCCGCGAACACGGCAACATC
>JBBRZR010000352.1:0-5535 GCA_038236495.1 Burkholderiales bacterium | reverse complement strand
GCGACGTGCACCGGGCTGCTGAAGTAGTTCTTGTTGGGTGCCTGGGCCAGCCAGGCGGCTTGGCTGGCGGCCTTGCTGGCGCGCCGGCACTCTGCGGCGCAGCAGTAGCGCTGGCGCGAACCGCTGCGGGGGTCAGGGTCGAAAAACAGCCCGCAAAACAGGCACTTACGCTGTCCCGCCTTCGCCATCGGACCGCCTCCTGGAGCCGGTTCCGCGCGACGGTCAAGCCGACCTCACGTCCCCCGGAGCCCAAGTCTGAAGAAGACGAAGGCAGCCCCGAAGAAGACCGTCAGAGACCGTGATCGAAAGAAAACGGATCAGGAAGAAAACGCACGTTCAGACCGGCGGAAAGACGACAGATTCAGACCGGCGCCCGCACCAGTACATCAGCGTGCCGCGCAGCACCATCTCGAGTGGTGAGACCGTGAAGGCGAACACGCGGGTCAGGTCGAAACTGAGGTTGATCACGCTCTGCACCATCACCCTTTGCGGGTGTGTGGTCTGTACGCTGTATGACATTGACGACGCAGATTCGACAGCAAGTGGCACTGGGATGGAGGCGCTGATATTCGCGCTGATTCGTGCGCCGCCGTACAGAAAGTGACCTTCCCCAAAAGTTACGGTCCTCACCGGAACTCGTTCGCACTCGCGGCGGGGCCACAGGGTGTCACGTTTGTCCCCCTCGCCGGAGATGAACGCCAGGCGCCATCCAACCACTTTGCCTGGAGAATTTCATGAAGTACTGTCCTTTTGCCCGCACACCGTTGAGCCGGACCATTGGTTCGGTGGGACTCGGCCTCGCAGCAGTGCTGCTGGCATCACCATTGGCGTTTGCCTCCAGCCACCGCGAGGCGCCTTTCATCAGTGGTCAGGCCAAGCTCGACGGCACCGACCTGTACATGTTCCGCAGCTATGAGGCGGGACGTCAGAACTTCGTGACCATCCTGGCCAATTACCAGCCGTTCCAGGACCCCCAGGGTGGTCCGAACTTCTACATGTTCAATCCCGATGGGCTGTATGAGGTCCATATCGACAACAACGGCGATGCCGTCGAGGACATCACTTTCCAATTCCGCTTCACCAACACTTCCAAGGCCACGGCGCTGACCGTGGGTGGCAAATCGGTGAAGATTCCGCTGATCAACAGCGGCACGATCGCGGGTGTGAACCCGGCAGCGCTGAACGTGCGCGAGACCTTCACGATCGACGTCGTCCGCGGTGGGCGCCGCATGGCGCGCAGCAGCGTGACCAACGCCGCCGGCGGGGCGTCGGTGTTCGACAAGCCGGTGGACAACATCGGCGACAAGGTTTTCGGCAGCGCGACCGGTTATGCCACCTATGCCAACCAGCACATCTACGACGTGACGATACCGGGCTGCAGCACGCCGGGTAAGGTTTTCGTCGGTCAGCGCAAGGAGCCGTTCTACATTGCCGTGGGCCGGGCGTTCGACCTCTTCAACCTGAACCCGCTGGGCGCTGAAGTGGGCGGCAACAACAACGACCTGGAGGGCAAGAACGTCAGCACGCTGGCGATGGAGTTGCCGATCAGTTGCCTGACAGCCGGCACGGAGCCGGTGATCGGCGCCTACACCACCGCCAGCCTGCGGCAGGGCCGGTTGCTGGACGGCTCACCGGCAACCGGGCTGGGCAAGGTCACCCGCAGTGGCGGCGCCTGGACGCAGGTGTCGCGCCTCGGCATGCCGCTGGTCAACGAGCTGATCATCGGTATTGACGACAAGGACAAATTCAACGCCTCCAAGCCCAAGGATGACGCTGCCAAGTTCGCCGACTACGTCACCAACCCGGTGCTGCCGGCACTGATCCAAACCCTGTTCCCGGCGGCCGTCGCGCCGACCAACTTTCCCCGGACCGATTTGGTCACGGTGTTCCTCAAGGGCATCAGCGGCGTGAACCAGCCGACCCCGCCGGCGTCCGGGGCGGTCTTGGCCGAAATGCTGCGGCTCAACACCGGAACCGCGGTGACGGCCGCAGCGGCGCAAAACCCGCTGGGCGTGGCTGCTGGCGACAACGCAGGCTTCCCGAACGGCCGGCGTCCAGGCGACGATGTGGTCGATCTGTCGCTGCGCGTGGCCATGGGCGCGCTGTGCGTGCTGACGGGCGCCACCGACACGCTGAAGGTGGGCTGCAAGCCGGGCGATGCGCCGGCTGGCGGACTGGCATTGACCGACGGCGTGCGCAAGACGGCGGCCAACTACGGCTTCACCTTCCCGTACCTGACCACGCCGCTGCCGGGCAACCTGAACCCGACCGCTGCCGCTGGCACGGTCTACCCGTGAGGTCACTATGAAAACCACGAGACTGCTTTTGGCCGCCTGCGCTTCGGCCTTGGTGCTGACCCTGGCTGGCTGCTGGGGCGATGACGAGGATGACACGGTCGCTGTCACACCGCCGGGCGCAACGCCCAGCAAGGAAGTGCCCGACAGCGCGGGTCTCAGTGCCGCAGCATTCGTCAGCTTCATCCTGACGCTGGCGGCGAGCGACGAATCGTCAGAACCCTTGACGATCAAGGACGCGTTTGCGGTCCCGCCAGAGGACAGCGTCGAGCCGACCCCGCTGGTCTGAACCGAGGGCGCGCCGACCGGCGCGCCCCAAACCACCTGAGCATCAAGACCATGACCTCCGTCACCACCACCGACAAAACAAAGCTCTACTTCAAGGACTGGGGTCAGGGCCGCCCAGTCATCTTGCTGCATGGCTGGCCACTGTCATCCGACAGTTGGGATGATCAGGCGATGGCCATTGCCGATGCAGGTTATCGCGCCATCGCCTACGACCGCCGAGGATTTGGGCGGTCCGCTCAACCTTGGAGCGGCTACGACTACGACACGCTGGCCGACGACCTGGCAGCGGTGATCGAGCAGACCGGGGCGCAGGACGCCACGCTCATCGGCTTCTCGATGGGCGGCGGTGAGGTGGCCCGTTACATGTCGCGTCACGCCGGCAGGGGCGTGGTCAAGGCCGCGTTGGTGTCGTCTGTCGTGCCCTTCATGCCCAAGACCGTCGACAACTCCGGCGGCACGGATGCCGCCACCTTCGCCGCCATGACGCAGGCCATGACCGAGGACCGCGCCGAGTTCTTCGGCGGCTTTTTCAAGGACTTTTTCGGCGTCGGGATGCTGTCGCACCCGGTGAGTGACGGGTTGCTGCAATGGGCCTGCAATGTCTCGATGCAGGCGGGGCTGAACGCGACGCTGGCCTGCGCCAAATCGTTTGCGACCACCGACTTCCGGGCGGACATGGCGGCATTCAAGGTGCCCACGCTCATCATCCACGGCACCGCTGACAAGACGGTGCCGATCGATGCGGCTGGTCGCGCTGCAGCCAAAGGCATCGCCGGCTCGTTGCTGATCGAATACGAGGACGCGCCGCACGGCTTGTTCGCCACGCATAAAGCGCGGCTGACCCAGGATCTGCTGAGGTTCCTGCGTGAATGACGCAGTGCGTCACACCCGCCATAACGCTACGCCAGCGGTGGCCTGACCGAAACGTCGGACGAACTGACATGAACGCCGAGACCATCAGTTCGAACCGGGGCGCGCTGGCGTGGCCCGCGGAACGTCCACTGCCGGAGGTGCCATGAAGCGGCCTGTAGACAGAGTGTCTCGGATTGCCCGGGCCGCAATTGGCGCTGTGCTTGCTGTCGGCGCTGGCGCGGCGATTTGGGCACTGACGGGTCATCCGGGATACTTGACTCCAAGCAAGCTCCAGCCCCCGGCTGCCGAGATCGTCGTTGTCCAGGCACCGGCTGCTGCACAAGCCGACTTCGGCCCGGAACAGCCTTCGCCCGACCTGCGCCGCCTGACCAACTGGATCGTCCGCACGTCGGACCACGCTGGCGCGCCGTTCTTCATCGTCGACAAGCCCCGGGCGCGCCTGTTGGTGTTTGACGGTCAGGGCCGGCTGCAAGGGGCAGCCGCGGTACTGCTGGGCCTGGCGCTGGGCGATGACTCGGTGCCCGGCATAGGCTTGCGCGAACTGGCCGACATCCGGCCCGAAGAACGCACTACGCCGGCGGGCCGTTTCGTTGCCGAACGCGGCCGCAACCTGCGTGGCGAAGGGGTGGTGTGGGTGGACTATGACGCGGCCGTGTCCATGCACCGTGTATTGACCACCAATCCTGCTGAGCGCCGCCTGGAAAGGCTGGCTTCGGCCGGCACAGCAGACAAGCGGATATCGAGCGGCTGCATCAATGTACCGGCCCGATTCTTCGACACGCTGGTCTACCCGCCGGTGGCCAACCATGCCAAGGTCATCATCTACATCTTGCCCGACAAGCGTCCGCTGCTCGCGGTCTTCCCGGGCTTGGACAGACAGCAAACAGCCGCCGCAAAGCAGGGCGGGTAAGGGATCCCGGCGCCTATCTGCCCGCCAGCGTGCGGTGGTGAACAGACCGCCCTTGCCAGAAGGATCAATCTTAAATCTCTGCCGCTGCTGCGGCCCACATCCGCCGCGTTGCATTGCACGGCACACCGAAGGAGTTTCACCATGAACGCTACAAGATTTGCCTCACTCTCTGCTGTTTTCATCGGCATCGCTCTGGCGGCTGGCTGCGCCAGTGACCGCGACGACCGCGCCATGCAGATGACAGCGCCGATGACACCGGTTGCGGTGGCGCCGATGGCTCAGCAACCCGACCCGGTGGTGATTTACACGCCCGCACCCGAGCCGGTGGCTGTAGCCGCTGCCGACCCCATGACGACGGTAACGCCTCCGACCGTGGTGGCCACCGCCTCCAACACCAGGATGTCCGACGACATGATGACCGAGCGCGCACCACGCGCCGACCGAAACTGACAGCAAGGTCGGCATATGCCGGCCCGAAATGAACGGTCTAAGGCGGGTTCATCCCCGGATGCGCTGCCCGGCGTGCCGTTAATATCGTTTTGCCAATCGGCCCGACGCGGGCTGCTCTTGAGCGAGACGGCAGCGACCATTGGTTACCTGTCAATTCATGGCAGGTTTCGCAAAGGTCGGGTGCGGTATGCGGGTTGCGACTCTGGGATGGGTGACGCTGTGTCTGCTGATCGCGTCGATGCGGCCGTCGGCGGTCCAGGCTTCTCAGCAACCCCGGCCGCCGGTCCCGTTGGTAGCCGCAGCCCTTCCAGACGTCGCCGCTTCGCCGCAGGACGGGCGTCAGTTTGCTCTCTGGGTGATTGGCAGTGGCGACCACCAGGGATTGCCTTTCGGCATCGTGGACAAGCGTTCGGCAATCATCATGCTGTACGCAGCTGACGGCACATTGGCCGGTACATCGGCGGTGTTGCTTGGTCAGACGTTGGGCGATGAAATCATTGCCGGCGTGGGCGAGCGTACGCAACGACAGAGCTTGCGCGCAGAAGATCTGACAACGCCGGCTGGACGATTTGCATCCGAGCCCGGACGCAACAGCAATGGCGAGTCTGTCGTCTGGATCGACTACGGCAGTGCCTTTGCCATCCACCGTTTGCGCGACGGCGCGTCCAGACAGCAACGCGCCCAGCGTCTGGCATCCAACGACGTACGCGGACGACGGAT
>JBBRZR010000351.1:0-5543 GCA_038236495.1 Burkholderiales bacterium | reverse complement strand
GCGCTGGCCACTGGCTGGGCGGCAGACAACATCCAGGTCAACGCCATCCTGCCGGGCTGGATAGACACCGCGCTGACGGTCAAGGCCCGGGACCAGGTGGCCGGGCTGGACGAACGCATCGTGGCCCGCACACCCGCCGGCCGCTGGGGCAGGCCTGAGGACCTGGCGGGCACGGCCGTCTTCCTGGCCAGCGCGGCGTCGGACTTTGTCACCGGCACCGCCATCCCGGTCGACGGGGGCTATTCGGTGCAAGCCTGATCTCGCAGCCGCAATCGTGCGGCAAGGCCGGGCCGGCAGGTCGCTGCCGGCGGCAGCCTGGCAGGCACAAGCGACCGCCTGTCGGGTGGTGAAGGCGGTCAGGGTCGTCATTGGGCAAGCTGGATGCTTCCAACAACGCCCGGGGACACACCGATGACCACCCACCTGGACTGCCGCCTGCCTGCGGCCACACCCCCCGGCTGGCGCCATCCGGTTGTCGGTTTTTGTGCCGCGATGCTGGCCTTGTCGCTGGCCCTGCTGGCCCAAGCCGGCATGGCGTGGCCGGACCTGGCAGCGCGCGCCGTACTGCTCGGCGTGGTGCTGCCGGCAGTGACCTGGCTGGCCTGTCGCGGCGTGCCGGCCTCGGTTGCGCCACCGCCGCGGATGGCCCATGAAGGACGGATCGCCGTCGGCTTGCTGGTCTGGGTGCTGGTCGGCTTGAGCCCGCTCAAGCAGCAGTTGCTATCGGGTCTCGGCGAGCGCGGCACACCGGCGGGCGATGCCTTCAACCTGGCCTACAAGTTGGCGTTGTTTGTCGTGCTGCCCTGGCTGGTGCTGCGCGCCACCGGGTCGCCGGTGCCACCCCAAGGCCATGCCAACCGCTGGCAGATGCTGCGCATCCTGCTGGCCGTCAGTGCGCTGGGTTGGGCGCTGCAGGCCTTGATCGGCAGTGAATTCCGCCGTCTGGTCAGCACAACGCCGGCCACGACCTGGCTGCTGGCCGTGCCCTTGTGCTGGGCCTGGATGAGCCTCGAGGCCGGTCTGGTCGAAGAGTTTTTCTTCCGGCGCTGGCTGCAAACCCGCCTGGAGGCATTTTGCGGTTCGCCTGTCGCGGGGCTGCTGCTGGGTGCCATCGTGTTTGGCCTGGCCCATGCACCGGGCATGTGGCTGCGCGGTGCCGGCGCAGCGGACGGGCTGGGCGACAGCCCGTCGCTGCTGACCTGCATGGCCTACACCGTGGCGACCCAGGGTCTGGCCGGGTTGCTGTTTGGCGTGCTGTGGTTGCGCACCCGCAGCCTGGCACTCGCAGCCCTGGCACACGGCATGTTCGACGTGCCGTCCAACCTGCCGCGGTTCATGGCAGCCTGGGGCTTCTGAGCGCCCCACGCCGCCGGCGGCCAAAGCCCGCGGCCGTCCTCCGAGTGGGAGGAGTCAACCCCGGAGCGGCCCAGCGTTGACTCAGTGCTGCAGTGCGCGCTGCGCACCGGCGCACCGGCGCTTGACGCCAGGCGCCGACCTGCCCTCTACTTCGGGCTCACTTTCGATCCTTCAGGAGTCAACACATGGGCAGCACCGTCAGTTTCAACCGCCCCGATGGGCAAAGCGTGCAGGGTTACCTGGCCGAGCCGGCGCAGCCCCAGGGCGCACCCGCGGTGGTGGTAATCCAGGAGTGGTGGGGCCTGAACGACCAGATCCGCGGCGTGGCCGACCGGCTGGCGCTGGCCGGCTACCGGGCGCTGGTGCCCGACCTGTACCGCGGCAAGTCCACCGCCGAGGCCGAAGAGGCCCACCACCTGATGTCGTCGCTGAACTTTGGCGATGCCGCGTCGCAAGATGTCGCCGGTGCGGTGGCCTACCTCAAGACGGGCAGTGCCAAGGTCGGTGTCACCGGCTTTTGCATGGGCGGCGCATTGACGCTGCTGGCCGCCAGCATGGTGCCCGGCGTCGATGCCGGCGTGGTCTGGTACGGCTGCCCGCCGCTGGAATACCTGGACGCCAGCCGCATCACGGCGCCGCTGCTGGGCCACTTTGCAACGCAGGACGCCGCTTTTCCGATCGCCACCATCGACGCGCTGGAGGACAAACTGCGCGGCGCCAAAGTGGGTTTCAGCTTCCACCGCTACCTGGCGCAGCACGGTTTTGCCAACGAGACTGCGATCGGGCCGCACCGCATCGCCATCACCCAGTACGACGCCGCCTGGTCCCAGATCGCCTGGGACCGCACGCTGCGCTTCTTTGGCCAGCACCTCGGCTAAAGCCAACCGCAAAGGCGACCCGATGGACACCCAGACCCTGAACCCGCTGACCGAAGACCAGATCGTCGCCGCCGTCACCGCGCAGCGTGACGAGGCGGTGGCGCTGCTGTGTGAACTGGTGGCCCAGCCCTCGCTGCTGGGTGCCGAGCAGGGTGCGCAGGCGCTGATGCGGCGCGAGTTCGAGCGCAACGGCCTGCGGGTGCACGAGTTTGCAATCGACGAGGCCAAGCTGCGCGACCACCCCGGTTACTCGCCGTCGATCATCCCGTACGACAGCCGCCATAACGTGGTCGGCATCCACACCCCGGCCGGCCCGGTGCGCGGCAAATCGCTGATCCTGAACGGCCACATCGACGTGGTGCCGGTGGGCGCGGAGCGGCTTTGGTCGCACCCGCCGTTCGAGCCCCGGGTGGACGGCGACCGGCTGTACGGTCGCGGCGCCGCCGACATGAAGGCCGGCATCGTCGCCTACACCCTGGCCTTTCGGGCGCTGCAGCGGCTGGGCTACGAGCCGGCCGCGCCGGTCTACCTGCAATCGGTGGTCGAGGAAGAATGCACCGGCAACGGCGCGCTGGCCTGCCTGCTGGAGGGCTACACCGCCGACGCCGCGCTGATCCCCGAGCCGGGCGACGGCGTGATGACCGGCCAGATGGGCGTGATGTGGCTGACCATCGACGTCTACGGCCTGCCGGTGCACGCGGCCTACGCCCACACCGGCGTGGCCGCCATCGCCTTTGCCAACCACCTCGTCGATGCGCTGCGCGAATTGGAGACTGCCTGGAACCAGCCCGCCGCCCGCCACCCGCTGTACTGCAACCACGAGCACCCGGTCAACTTCAACCTGGGCCGCATCCAGGGCGGCGAGTGGACCTCGTCGGTGCCCACCCACTGCCGGGTGGACATGCGGCTGGGCTTTTACCCCGGCACGGCGCCGGCCGATGTACGCCGCCAGGTCGAGGCGCAGCTCAAGGCTGCCCACGCCGGCCATCCGCACGCTGGCAGCCTGACCTACGAGATCAGCTACCAGGGCTTCCAGGCCGAGGGCCTGGTGGTGGACATGGGCCAGCCGGTGATTGGGCAACTGCTGCAATGCCACCGCGACATCGTGGGTACCGACGCGGCGCAGTTTGCGTCCACCGCCACCACCGACGTGCGCTTTTTCCACCTCTACGGCCAGATCCCGTCCACCTGCTACGGGCCGGTGGGTGCCGACATCCACGGCATCGACGAGTGGGTGTCGATCAGCAGCCTGCAGCAGGTGACGGCGGTGCTGGCGCTGTTCATCGCCCGCTGGTGTGGGCTGAACCGGCGGGCGGTTTGACCTGAGCGGGTCGGCGGTCTGACCCGCCAGCCCGCTGGCCGCCAGGCGCCCCCGTAACATGCGCCGATGTGGCGTGCGCTGTTGTCCCTGTCCCTGGCCGAATGGCGCCACCACCCCTGGCGCCACGGCGTGGCCTTGCTGGCCGTGGCGTTGGGCGTGGCGCTGGCCAGCTCGGTGCAGCTGATCAACGCATCGGCGCTGGCCGAGTTTTCGCAGGCGCTGCGATCGGTCAACGGCCAGCCCGACGCGGTGCTGGCAGCTGCCGGCCGCGAGGGCTTCGACGACGCGCTTTACGCCCGGCTGGCGCTGGACGGGGCGGTAACGCTGGTCAGCCCGGTGCTGGAGATCGACAGCCAGGCCCGGCGTGATTCAAGCCATCCGGCGGACAGTCCGCGCAGCGCTCTGCGCATTGCCGGCATCGACGCGCTCAAGGTCGCGACGGTCACACCGGGGCTTATGCCTCGCCCGGCGGTGCTGGGCAGCAGCCTTGAACGCCTGTCCTTCCTGGACCCGGACACCGTCTTCCTCAACCCGACCGCGCTGGGCGCGCTGGGGGTTGCGCCCGGCGATACGCTGCAACTGCAATCGGCCAACGGCTGGCAGCGCATGCGGGTGGCCGGCACGGTGGCAGCGGGCGGCGCACCGCTGGCGGTGATCGATATCGCCGCTGCGCAGGCGCGCTTCGGCCGTGCCGGCCGGCTGAGCCGGCTCGACCTGCGCCTGTTGCCCGGCACCGATGCCAGCGCCTGGCAGGCCAGTTTTGTCCAGGCCGGCGCCCTGCCCGCCGGCGTGCGCTGGGCGGCGGCCGACGACGCGGTGCAGCGCGTGTCCAACCTGTCGCGGGCCTACCGCGTCAACCTGGGCGTGCTGGCGCTGGTGGCGCTGCTGGTGGGCGGCTTTCTGGTCTATTCGGTGGTGTCGCTGTCGGTGGCGCAGCGCACGCCGTCACTGGCGCTGCTGGGCGTGCTGGGGTTGGCGGCGCGTGACCGTCGCCGGCTGGTACTGACGGAAAGCGCCGTGGTCGGCGCCCTCGGCAGCGTGCTGGGCCTGGTTGCCGGCGCCGGGCTGGCCGCACTGGCGCTGCGCCTGCTGGGCGGCGACCTGGGGGGCGGCTACTTTGCCGGCGGTGCGCCCACACTGGCCTGGCCGGTGGGCGCGCTGGCGGCGTGCGGCGCGCTGGGCCTGGCCGCAGCGGTTGTGGGCGCCTGGTGGCCGGCGCGCCAGGCCGAGCGCCTGTCGCCCGCGCTGGCGCTGAAGGGCCTGGGCGGCCTGCACAGCGGCCGCGCACCGGTCTGGCCGGGTCTGATCCTGCTGGCGGGCGGCGTCGCGCTGGCCTTGCTGCCGCCGGTGGGCGGGCTGCCACTGGCGGCCTATGCGGCAGTGGCCGCACTGCTGGCCGGCGGCGTGGTGCTGGTGCCGGCCGGGGTGCAGGCCCTGATCCCGCTGCTGGACCGTTTGCTGGCTGGCGCGCGTCACCCGGTCACGCTGCTGGCCTTGCGGCGTGCCCGCTTTGCACGCCAGACCGCCAGCGCCACGGTGTCCGGTGTGGTGGCCAGCCTGGCCCTGTCGGTGGCGATCACGGTGATGGTGGCCAGTTTCCGCGGTGCAGTGATCGACTGGCTGGACAGCGCGCTGCCGGCCGACCTGTACGCCCGCAGCACCCCCAACGCCGCGGCCGCCGACCAGGCTTTTCTGCCGCCGGGGTTTGTCGAGGCGGTCGCCCAGCTGCCCGGCGTGGACCGGGTCAGCACATCGCGCCAGGTGCCGCTGCAGTTGAGGCCGACGCAGCCGGCCGTCGTGCTGCTGACCCGGACGCTGGGGGCTGACCCCGCCGCCACGCTGCCGATGCTGGGCGCGGTGCGGCCGGCCAGCCCGCGCGTGCCTGGCCAGGCCGAGGAGTTGGGCGTGTTCATCAGCGAGCCGGCAGCGGCCATCTACGGCTGGCAGGTGGGCGACATGATCCGCTTGCCCTTGGTTCGGGTGCAGGT
>JBBRZR010000350.1:0-5559 GCA_038236495.1 Burkholderiales bacterium | reverse complement strand
TGCTGCTGGCGGTGATCGCCAGCGCGCTGGTGCTGGTCAAGACCGCCTACGACGCCCGCCGGCTGTTCACCGACATCCACCGCGCTGAAACCGAGGCCTTGCGCCTGGCCGGCGACCACCAGCGGCTGGAGGCTGACCGCCAGTTGCAGGCCACCAACCTGCGGGTCGAGCGCACCGCCCGCGAACGGCTCAAGATGGTGCCGGCAACGCCGGCCGTCACGATGTACGAGGGCCGCGTGGCGGCGGTGCTGAGCGCCGCGTCGGCGCCCGCTGCTGTGACTGGCCCTGGCCGCAGCCTGACCGGAGCGCGTCCATGAAAAAGCTGCTCAACCCGACCTCGGTGCGGGGTGTCAACTACGCCACCAGCCCGTTGCTGGCCAGCAAGACGCCCAAGTGGCGCAGCCGGTTTTTGTTGGCCGCGGTGGGCCTGGGTTTCATCGGCCTGCTGGGCCGGGCGGCTTTCATCCAGATCATCGGGCCGGAGTTTTTCCAGCGCGAGGGCGAAAAGCGTTACGCCCACACGCTGGAGGTGCCAGCCACCCGCGGGCGCATCGTCGACCGCGCTGGCCAGTTGCTGGCCACCAGCGTGCCGGTGCCCAGCGTTTGGGTCATCCCCAAGGATTTCCAGGCCACGCCCGCCCAGCGGGCTCAGCTCGGCACGCTGCTGGGCATGACGCCGGCCGAGCTCGACGCCCGACTGGGCAGCGGCAGCGCCAGTTTTGCCTGGCTGCGCCGCCAGGTCGAAACCGAGACCTGGACCCAGATCCAGGCACTCGGCATGAAGGGCATCTACCAGAGCCGCGAATACCGCCGCCGCTACCCCGAGGGTGAGTCGGCCGCGCACGTGGTCGGCTTCACCAACCTCGAAGACCAGGGCCAGGAGGGCATCGAGCTGGCCTTCCAGAAGCAGCTGCAAGGCCACAACGGCGCACGCGGCGTGGTCAAGGACCGGCTGGGCCGGGTGGTCGAGGACATCGGCACCCATATCGACCCGGCGGACGGCAGCGACATCGCGCTGTCGATGGACGCCAAAGTGCAGTTCTTCGCCTACCAGCAGATCCGCGACGCGGTGGCCCTGCACCAGGCCAAGGCCGGCAGCGTGGTGGTGCTGGACGTGCAGACCGGCGAGGTGCTGGCGCTGGCCAACTTCCCGAGCTACGACCCGGGCGAGCGTGGCCGGCGCGGTGGCGAGCAATTGCGCAACCGTGCGCTGACCGACATCTTCGAGCCCGGCTCGACGATGAAGCCGCTGGTGATGGCGCTGGCGCTGGAGACCGGCCGGGTCAAGCCCGAGACGGTGCTGACCACCGCGCCCGGCAGCGTGGTGGTCAGCGGCATCCCGATCAAGGATGCGCACCCGCACGGGTCATTGTCAGCGCGCGAGATCATCCAGAAGAGCAGCAACATCGGCATCGTGCGGGTGGCGATGATGATGCAGCCGCACGAGCTGTGGGACCTGTACTCGGCCGTGGGCTATGGCCAGAAACCGCAGATCAACTTCCCCGGCGCAGTGACCGGCCGGCTGCGGCCGTTCAAGACCTGGCGCCCGATCGAGCAGGCGACGATGGCCTACGGCTACGGCCTGTCGGCGTCGCTGCTGCAGATGGCCCGTGCCTACACCAGCATTGCCCGCGACGGCGAGGTGATCCCGGTCAGCCTGCTCAAGCAGGACCATCCGGTCTCGGGCATCCGGGTGTTCTCGGCCGGCACCGCGCAAGAGGTGCGGCACATGCTGCAGATGGCCGCCGGCCCCGGCGGTACCGGCACCAAGGCGCAAACCATCGGTTATTCGGTCGGGGGCAAAAGCGGCACCGCGCACAAGCAAGAGGGCCACGGCTACGCCAGCCACAAGTACCGCTCGTGGTTTGTCGGCATGGCGCCTATCGACAACCCGCGCGTCATCGTGGCGGTGATGGTCGATGAGCCCACCGCCGGCAAGTACTACGGCGGTGACGTTGCCGCGCCGGTGTTCAGCCAGGTGGTGCAGCAGACCTTGCGCATGATGAACGTGGCGCCGGACCTCGAGATCAAGCCCAACGTGGTGGCCAAGACGCTGCCCGCCGAGCCGGAAAGCTTTTGATGGCGCAGCCCCTGCACAACGCCGCTGACGCCACCGCCTGGCTGCTGAACCGGCTGCGCCCGGCCGGCTTCGGCACGCTGCGCACCGACAGCCGTCTGGTGCAGCCGGGTGATGCCTTCATCGCCTGGCCCGGCTATGCCCTCGACGGCCGGCAGTTTGTCGCTGCGGCGCTGGCCGCCGGCGCCGCAGCCTGCCTGGTCGAGGCCGACGGCCTGGACGCCGCCCTGCTGCCGGCAGGCGACCCCCGCATCGCGTCGTTGCGCGGCCTGAAGGCGGCCACCGGCGAGATCGCCGCCCGCTGGTTCGACCGGCCCAGCGAGCGCCTGCAAGTCATTGCCGTCACCGGCACCAACGGCAAGAGCAGCACCGCCTGGTGGACGGCGCAGGCCTTGTCGGCGCTGGGTCATCGCTGTGGTCTGGTGGGCACGCTGGGTATTGGCGAGCCGCCGCGCCGCGACGTGCCGGCCAGCATCGTGTCCACCGGCCTGACCACACCCGACCCGGTGACCTTGCAGGCGGCCTTGCGCCGGATGGCAGACACCGGCTTCGTCGCCTGCGCGATCGAGGCCTCGTCGATCGGTCTGGCCGAGCACCGCCTGGCCGGCACGGCCATCTCGGTGGCCCAGTTCACCAACCTCACCCGCGACCACCTCGATTACCACGGCGACATGGCCGCCTACTGGGCGGCCAAGCGGGCGCTGTTCGGCTGGCCCGAATTGCAGGCCGCGGTGATCAACATCGACGATGCCCAGGGTGCCGAGTTGGCGCTGACGTTGGCCCCTGCGCGCGGCGATGCCGGCATCGACCTGTGGACCACCTCGGTCGCCGGCCCGGCGCGGCTGCAAGCAGCGGACCTGGGCTACATCAATGGCGGCCTGGCCTTCACGCTGGTCGAGGGCGACGCCCGCGTCGCGGTGCGCAGTGCCCTGATCGGCGACTACAACGCCAGCAACCTGCTGGCGGTGCTGGGTGCGTTGCGGGCCCTGGGTGTACCGCTGGCACAGGCCGCGGCCTTGGTGCCGGGGCTGACACCCGTGCCCGGCCGGATGGACCGTGTGCCGGCGTTGCCCGGTGTGGGGCCACAACCCGAGCTGGTGGTGGACTATGCCCACACGCCCGATGCGCTGGACAAGGCGCTGGCCGCGTTGCGGCCCTTGGCTGCTGCGCGCGGTGGCCGGCTGTGGTGCGTTTTTGGCTGCGGCGGCAACCGCGATGCCAGCAAGCGCCCGCTGATGGGCGCCATTGCCCGCCGCAGCGCCGACCACCTGGTACTGACCAGCGACAACCCGCGCGACGAAGCACCGGCGGCGATCCTGGCGCAGATCCTGGCTGGCATTGCGGACGCGGAAACCTGCAATGGCGTGGTCGATGTGTTCGAAGACCGCCGCGCCGCCATCCTGCACGCCGTCCTGGGCGCCGACGCCCGCGACGTGGTGCTGCTGGCCGGCAAGGGCCACGAAGACACGCAGGAGATCGGCGGCGTCAAGCGGCCGTTTCTGGACAGCGCCGTGGCCGCCGAAGCGCTGGCGCAGCGGGGTGGGCGATGAGCCTCAACGGCAACACCGGCGCGCTGATGACCCTGGCCCAGGCCCAGGCCCTGTTGCCGGGCTCGGTGCGGGTGGGCGACGGTGCTACGCCCATCCTGCGGGTGCACAGCGACAGCCGCAGCCTGCAACCGGGTGACCTGTTCGTGGCACTGCGCGGTGAATGGTTTGATGCCCACGACTACCTGCCGCAGGCCCGCGCCGCTGGCGCCGCCGCCGCGCTGGCCGAGCGCGGCTTGGGGCTTGACGAGGCTGGCGCAGCCGGACTGCCGGGCCTGCTGGTGCCCGACACCCTGTTGGCGCTGCAGCAACTGGCCACCGCCTGGCGCGCCAGGCTGGACCTGCCGTTGATTGCGGTGACCGGCAGCAACGGCAAGACCACCGTCACCCAGATGGTCGCGGCAATACTGCGCGCCTGGCTGGGCAACGCCGCGCTGGCGACCCTCGGCAATTACAACAACCATATTGGCGTGCCGCTGACCGTGCTGCGCCTGCGCCAGGACCGCATCTGCCACCACCGCGCGGCGGTGCTGGAACTGGGCATGAACCACCCGGGCGAGATCGCGCTGCTGGCGCAGATCGCCCAGCCGACCGTGGCGCTGGTCAACAACGCCCAGCGCGAGCACCAGGAGTTCATGGCCAGCGTGCAGGCCGTGGCCGAGGAAAACGGCGCCGTCATCAGCGCGCTGCCGGCCAACGGCACGGCGGTGTATCCGGGCGACGACGACTACGCGCCGGTCTGGCAGGCACTGGCCGGCCCGCGTGCTCAGCTGCGCTTTGGCGCACAGGCGCCGGCCGATGTTTTTGGCGATGCACAGTGGCTGGACAGCGCCGATCTGGGCCCGGACGCCGCGCAGGACGGCGGGCACTGGGTGCTGCAGCTGCACACGCCCGCCGGCACGCAGGCATGCAAGCTCTACGCCGCCGGCGCGCACAACGTGCGCAATGCGTTGGCCGCAGCCGCCGCCGCGCAGGCTGCAGGTGCACCACTGGCCGCCATCGCCGCCGGGCTGCAGGCCTTCCGGCCGGTGTCGGGCCGCTCGCAGACCCGCCGTTTGCTGCTCGACGGCCGGCCGGTGACGCTGGTCGACGACAGCTACAACGCCAACCCCGACTCGGTGCGCGCGGCGATCTCGCTGCTGCGCACGCTGCCAGGGCCGCGCGGTCTGATCCTGGGCGACATGGGCGAGGTCGGCGACCAGGGGCCGGCCTTCCACGCCGAGGTGGGCGCTTTTGCCCGCACCTCGGGCATCGACCTGTTATGGACGACCGGTGCGCAGTGCGACCATGCGGCCCGCGCTTTCGGCGCCGGTGCGCGCCACTTCGAGCAGACCACTGATTTGATCGCAGCGCTGCCCGGGCTGCCGGCCTGCGGCTCACTGCTGGTCAAGGGCTCACGCTTCATGCGGATGGAGTCGGTGGTGGCTGCACTGCAACAGCGCAGCGCCACCCAACAGCGCAGCGCCACCCAACCGCAAGGGGGCCAGCATGCTGCTTAGCCTGTCGAGTCCGTGGAGGCGCCATGCTGCTTAGCCTGTCGCAGTGGTTGCTGGTCCAGTTTCCCGAGTGGGGCTTTCTGCGGGTCTTCCAGTACCTGACCTTCCGGGCGGTGATGTCGGCGATGACGGCGCTGCTGATCGGCTTGTCGATGGGGCCGTGGGTGATCAAGAAGCTGACCGAGCTCAAGATCGGCCAGCCGATCCGCGACTACGGCCTGCAATCGCACCTGGTCAAGCGCGGCACGCCGACGATGGGCGGGGTGCTGATCCTGCTGGGCATCGGGGTGGCCACGCTGCTGTGGTTCGACTGGAGCAACCGCTTTGTCTGGGTCGTGATGTTGGTGACCTTCGGCTTCGGCGCGGTGGGCTGGGTGGACGATTGGCGCAAGGTGGTCAACAAGGACCCCGAGGGCATGCGCTCACGCGAGAAGTTCTT
>JBBRZR010000349.1:0-5569 GCA_038236495.1 Burkholderiales bacterium | reverse complement strand
GGCACGATGGCCTCGTCCCAGCGGCGGTCGGCAAAAGCGCCGAGTGCGCTGGCTTCATCGGGCTGCAGCGGCAGCAGGGGATCGCGTGCGTTCATGGGGCGTCTTTCAGTGGTGCGATCCCGTGGTGGACCGGCCCCGCCAGTTTAGGCCGGCGTCGGCAGCAGGGCCGACAACCCTGCAGTCAGGTCGGCCAAGACCCGGGCCTGCTCGGGCTCGTTGAAGATCTCGTGCGCCAGGCCGTCGTAACACCGGCTTTGCACCACGGCGCGCGGCGCGGCCGCGGTAAATGCCGCGCTGCCCCGGGGTGCGACGCAGCGGTCGGCACCGGCGTAGAGCAGCAGCGTGGGCACGGTCCAGCGTGCAGCCAACTGGCGCACCTGCGCACCGGCATCGACGATGAAGCGCACCAGCCGGGGCGTGACCCGGTCGTGGTTCAGCGGATCGGCGACATAGGCCCGCACCACCGCCGGGTCATTGCAGACCCACTCAGGTTTCAGGCCGTTGCCCAGCGCCAGGGTGGGCAGCAGCGGCGCGGCCAGCGCCAGCAGCACTTGCTGTGCAAGCCCCATGCCGGGGTCTAGCGCGGGCGACGACATCACCAGCGCGTCCACCGGCTGCCACCAGGGCGCCGGTTGCGCGGCCAGGCCCTCGGCCACGAAGCGGCCTGCCACCAACCCGCCCATGCTGTGGCCCAGCAGCACCAGCGGGCCCGGCAAGGTTTGCCGGGTGTGGCGGATGAGCAGCCCCAGGTCGGCCAGCAGGCTGTCGGCATGGGCAATGCCGCCTTGCGGGCCGCCGGACCGGCCGTGGCCACGCTGGTCATAGCCGGCCACGGCCCAGCCGGCCTGGGCCAGGTGCGCCGCCACATGGGCGTAGCGGCCGCCGTGCTCGCCCAGGCCGTGCACGATCAGCACGCTGCCATGGACCGGCGCGGTGGGCAAGGGCCCCGGGTGCAGGTGCAGTGGCAGGCCGTCGGCAGTGGTGAGCGTGGTCATGCCGGCCAGTCTATGTCTGGCCCTGCTGGGCCGCCCGGTCAGTGCGCCAGCAGAAAGTAGTCGAACAGCTGCGTGCTGCCGATGCCGCCCAGCGGCACCATCAGGCCGCGGAACAGCGGCTGCTCGAACAGCGGCGCAAACGCGCCGTGCTGGCTGTTGCGCACCTCGTCGATCAGGCGCTTGAAGGGCTCGACCAGCGCACGGCCGTAGTCACCGGTGCCCATCAGCCACAGCAGGTCGGCCTGCATCAGGCGCAGCGCCTTGTCGCGGGCCCGTTCTGCAGCACTCTTGAGCAGCAGCGCCAGCACCACCAGCCAGCTCAGGTAGGCGCAGATGGCCAGCGCCACCGGCAAGGTGATGGCCCAGTTGTCGAGCAGGCGGCTGCGGGCCACCACCAGCAAGGCCACGATCACCAGCGGCCCGACGATCAGCGGCCCCACCGCAGCGGTACGGCGGCCGATCAGCCGCACGTCGATCCAGTTGTCCAGCAGCGTGTGATCCTTGGGCGCCTGCGGGTCGGCCCGGCGCCAGGGCAGCGCCGCGAACTTGCGCTGCCACTGGTCGGCCACCTCGACACTGCCCAGCGCATTGGCAAAGCGCTTCAGCGTGTCATCGGGGTACTGGCTGCGCGCCCGGTCGAGGTGGCCGATGAAGCGGTGCGTCAGCAAGGTGGCGTCGGCCACCGCCACCATCAGCAGCGGCAACAGCAGCAGCACAAGGTACAGCGTGAGCCGTACCAGAGCGCGGTGGTCCAGGCCGCGCACCGGCACCTCGGGCACCTGGTTGGCGCTGAGCGAGGTGAACAGCAGCACCATCACGCCCAGCGTGACGACATAGGCGGTCAGCGTGCGCAGCATGCGGGCGCTGGTTTGGGCGCGCTGCGCGGTCTCGCCCCAGAGCGTGGCGACCTCGATCGTGTCGGTGTCGGTCTGGCTGGCACTGCGCCGCCAGCCCGACATCGTGTGGCGCCGCAGCCAGCCAGGCCTGAACACGCTGCTGGCCACAGCCCCGCCCACCGGCAGCGCCAGCCAGCGCGTATCGCGCTCGAACCGGTCGCGCACCCGGTTCCACTGCAGGTCCAGGATGCAGACCAGCGCCACCAGCGCCAGCAGGTGCAGCATCTGCGACGGCCAGGCGCTGACGCCCTCCAGCCAGGCGGCGGGCTCGCAGTCGGTGCAGGGTGCGTTGCTTGCCGGCACCCAGGCGACCCAGACCGCCGCCGCCCCGATCGGCAGCCCTGTGATACCGCGTGCCAGCCAGGGTGGCGCCCGCCATTTGCCCCGTTGCGGCCCGAAGCGCAGCCAACGCCGCAGTGCAAACAACAACACGGCGCCACCCGCCACCCCAGCGGTGAGCAGCAGGATGCCGCTCAGCCCCAGCCGGCCCGGCGTGCAGAACTCGATCGTGGTGCCCAGCGCAAACGCCAGCACTGCGAGGTGCATCACGGCCAACGTGGCCGTGGCCAGCCAGGGGGCCCGGCCTACACCACCGGGCGGCGGCAGCGGTGTACCTTGCAGCCAGGCGCGCATGGCCCGCAGCGCCGGCACCGTGGGCCAGACCAGCAGCGCGCCGGCCAGCAGCAGCCAGATCGGCAGCGCGGTGCCGGTGCGGGCCCAATGCTGGTCCAGCACCCGCGCGCCGTAGTCGTAGCCGGCCACCGGCACCGCCTGGCGCCGGCCGATCTCGTAGACCGACGGGCTCTTCAGCGCCGCGTCGCTGCCCTCGCGCAGCGCCTTGCAATCCTGTTCGCGACGGCAGCCGGCCAGCTGCGCGGCCAGGAACAAGGAGGTCTGGTAGACATCGCGGAACGGCGGTGTGCCCTGTTGGATGTCGATGTCGGCAAAGGCCAGCGGCAGGCTGGACGCCACCACCAGGTTGCGGGTGTAGCCCAGCGTGCGGGGGTGCACGTAGCGCGCGTCCTGGTCGGTCGTGAAAAACACCTTGTCCGGAAAGCTGTCGTGCAGCGCCTGCATCACCAGCAGCTTGTCGTGCACGTCGTTGGCCAGGATGCCGATGGCGGCAATCGGCCCGTCCTTCTTGCTGGTGCTGGCCTCGCTGGCCTTCAACTCGATCGCCAGCCGGCGCAGGTAGTCCAGCTGGTCGCGGGCCTCAGGCCATTCGACCGGCGGGCCACTGCTGCTGTCCTTGTCCTTGCCGGAAGTTGGCTTGTCGGTGCCGGCGTCCAGCGTGGTGGCGCCGTCCAGCCCGCGAAAGAAGTAGTGCGGCTCGAAGATCAGCTTGCCACGCGACGCGTCGCCCGGCGTGCCCTGCAGCCGGAACTGCAGCTCAGCCACCAGCGATTGCGCGTACAGCGAATCCCGCTCGGCCACCAGCACCACCCGCTGCTTGTCGCGCTTGGGCAGGCGCAGTTTGAGCTCGGTGACCAGGCTGCCCAGCACGGCATCGTCGGACGCGATGGTGCTGCGGTAGTCCACCACGCTGCCGGCGGGCAGGCCGTTGATGCGGGCGAGTTGTTGGCTGACGAAGGCCCCGGTATCGAGCTTGGGGGCCTGCTGCGGGATCGGCAGCGCGGCCAGCGGCGCGGTGGCGGTGGCGTTGAACAGCTGGGCGCGGGCCAGCTGGACATAGCCCTGGCGCACCACCTCGGGCATGGCGGCGCAGCGCGGGGTGTCGGGCGCGCTGCCGGCGGGCGGTTGGCAGCGGTCAGCGGTGCGTTGAAGATCGACCAGCGCGGTGCGCAGGCCGTCGGAGCTGGACGGCCCGATCAGC
The DNA here is from genome assembly GCA_038236495.1 of Burkholderiales bacterium. Taxonomy (GTDB): domain Bacteria; phylum Pseudomonadota; class Gammaproteobacteria; order Burkholderiales; family Burkholderiaceae_C; genus Pseudaquabacterium. The sequence goes on along the minus strand of JBBRZR010000349.1, from coordinate 1,844 downwards.
GCCAGATGCGGCAGGTTGACAACCGGGCCCGATGAGCGCTGCAGCATGTCGGGCCAGCCGGCCGGGCGCTTCATCAGCGTGCCCAGCACCGCGGCCATGGCATCGAGCTTGGGCTGCGGCAGTGCGGTTTCGTCCACCCACAGCACCGCCACCCGCTTGTAGCTGCCGGCACCCACCGCGTTGGCCGCGGCACCGCGCAGGGCCGGCCGCTGCGACAGCATCTCGTAGGGCAGGCGCAGCATCCAGGGCTCGGTGTGCGCGCTGACCGGCAGCAAGCGCCTGGCCTCCAGCAGGCCGAAGTGCTCGGCATCGTCGGGCACATAGCCCTGCGCCTGCAGGCCGGCCAGCACCGCATAGCGGGTGCGCCGCCGCCCCTCCTCGGCGCCGACAAAGGCATTGCCCGGCACCATCACCAGCATCACCAGCGCGTCGGCCAGGTCATGGTCGCCCTGGTGGTCCAGGTTGCTGATCAGGCTGGCCGGGTCGCGGCGGCGCACGAGGTGGGCCGTGTCGCAATCCTTGGGCCGATCAGTGGCCTCGGGCGTGAGCCCGCCGGGCGGCGCGGGCAGGTTGCGCTGGCTGGCGGCCAGCTTGTCACAGCGGGCGATTCGCTCGGACTCAAAGCGGCGGGACGCCATGAACGGGTCCTCCCACAACCGGGCCTCGACCTCCAGTTCGGCGCCGACCTGCGGCAATGCGCTGCCTTTTTCGCTGGGCCGCAGCGGCTGGAAGGCGTGCTGGACCAGCAGGGTGCTTGACACAAACGCCGCCACCACCGCGAGCGAACCCCACGGAATGCTGTTGCCACCGAGCCGGTCAGCCATGGGCTGCGTCCTTCCTGCCAGAGACCCTGGACCCTGCGCTGCACTTTAGGCCGATCCGGCGCCGGTGCCATCCCTATGCGGCAGGACGCAACGGTTCTCAACCCATGCAGAAAACATTGAGCTTGTTGCCGTCCAGATCCCGAAAGTAGCCGGCGTAAAAGCCCGGCCCGCGCGGCCCGGCCGGGCCTTCGTCGGCGCCACCCAGGGTCAGTGCCAGCGCATGGGTTGCATCGACCTTGGCGGGGCTGTCCACCAGGATGGCCGCCATCGTGCCGTTACCGGGCGTGGCAAGCTGCTTGTCGAACGGGACCATCACCCCGAGCGCGGGCTTGTCCATCGTGGTGCCCCAGGCGTATCCCCGGCCGAAATCCATGATGCGCTGGATGCCCAGCGGGGCCAACAAGTCGTCATAGAACTTCATCGCGCGAGGCAGGTCGTTGGTGCCGATGGTGACGTAGCCGATCATTTCTTGACTCCGGTTGGGTTGGAGCGCCAGTTTTACCGCCAGCCGCCCGGCTTGCCCAGCCCGGTCATCCCTAGTCCCGCCCGCTGACCGGCGCCCGTCCTTGTCCCCATCCCGGACTAGCCCCTATCAAACTTGAACACCGCCACGCTGGCCATCAGGTTGGGCCAGCGGCGCACCGCGCGGCCGGCCTGCAGGCCAAAACTGTCCAGGATGTTGAGGCCGTTGCGCCGTGCCAGCACCTCGAAATCGGCAAAGGTGCCGACCCGGATATTGGGCGTGTCGTACCACTCGTAGGGCAGAGCCCGCGTGACCGGCATGCGCCCCTGCAGCACCGACCAGCGGTTGGGCCAGTGCGCAAAGTTCGGGAAGCTGACGATGCCGATGCGGCCCACCCGCGCCGTCTCGCGCAGCATCTTCTCGGTATTGCGCAGGTGCTGCAGGGTCTGCAGTTGCAGCACCACGTCAAAGCTGCGGTCCTCGAACAGCGCCAGGCCTTCTTCCAGGTTGAGCTGCACCACGTTGACGCCCGCCCGCGCGCAAGCCAGCACATTGGC
>JBBRZR010000348.1:0-5580 GCA_038236495.1 Burkholderiales bacterium | reverse complement strand
GTTCGAGACGGCGGCAGCCTGGTGTTCACCGTTGAAGCGCACGGCGCCGCGGCAGCGCCCGAACAAGCGATGGCGCCGGCGGCGCAAGGCGGTGCAACGCATGCACAGCACGCCACCGAGAGCGACAGTGTCGCCCGAGATGCCGACTTGCCCGACTTGCCCGACTATGTCTTGCGCAGACACGGCCGTTATAGTCAAAGCAGGGGCTATGTCTTGGCCGCGTTGCGGGGTGCAGGTTGGGGCGATGTCGAGGCCCAAGCCGTGATCTTGCGCACTGAGTGTGGCAAGCCGGTCGAAGGTTGGCTGGTTGCAGCCCGTGCCACCAGCCCGCACTGAACCGAATCGAGGATCTATGGCGCAGCCGTTCAAGCCGATGCAGATGACGCTCAAGTCCGGCGCCGGCGACAAGCTGGGCTTCTTGTCGATGTCGGCTCTAGAGGAAGTCTCGCGCCTTTTTGAGTACCAGATCATTGCCGTATCGGACGACCTCACCGTCACACCCGACAGCCTGCTCGGCAAGCCGGTGGCCGTGTCGATCGACCTGGGCTCTGGCGCCAAGCGCTGGTTCAACGGCATCGTGGCGTCCTTTGGCATCGAGGGCGGCGACGGCCGGCATGCCACCTACCGCATCACCGCACGGCCCTGGCTGTGGCTGCTGACACGGTCGGCCGATCTGCGGGTGTTCCAGGACAAGTCGGCGATCGCCATCGTCAAGGAGATCTTTGCCAAGTACAGCGGCAGCGTGATCGACAAGACCACCGGCAGCCCCAAACCACGCGGCTATTGCGTGCAATACCGCGAGACCGACTTCAACTTCGTCAGCCGCTTGCTTGAAGAAGAAGGCATCTTCTACTGGTTTGCGCACGCCGAAGACAAACACGACCTGGTGCTGGCCGATAACGCCGGTGCGCACGCGCCCATGCCCGGGTTTGAAACCACCCCGTACCGGGTTGACCAGCGCAACGCGCTGGCCGAGCAGCAGGTGATTTTTCAGTGGCGCATGCGCCACGAGATCGAATCAGGCAAGTTCAGCTTGCGCGACTACGATTTCGAGAAACCCGGCACCGACCTGCTGGCCCAGCAGGTGACCAGCAAGCGCAGCCACGCCGAAGCCAAGCACGAGGTCTACGACTACCCCGGCCGCTACATCGACAAGGCCACGGGCGACGACCTGGCCGCCATCCGACTGGACGAAGCGGCGGCCCGCTACGGCCGCTACACCGGCGAGGGCAACACGCCCGGGCTGGCGGCAGGCGCCAAGTTCTCGCTCAAAGAGCATCCCCGCGCTGACCAAAACACCGCCTACACGGTGCTGGCCACCCGGATCGACATGAAGCAAGCCACCTACGAATCCGGCGGAGAGCAAGAAGGCGGGTTCCTGTGCAGTTTCACCGTACAGCGATGGGATGAACCGTTCCGACCCGCCCGCACCACCCGCAAACCCACCGTGGCCGGGCCGCAGACGGCGGTGGTGGTCGGCACCGGCGACGCCGGAGACATCTTCACCGACAAGTACGGCCGGGTGAAGTTGCAGTTCCATTGGGACCGGCTGGGCAAGAAGGACAACACCAGCTCTTGCTGGGTGCGGGTGGCGTCGCCCTGGGCCGGCAACGGCTTCGGGATGATCTCGCTGCCGCGGCTGGGTCAAGAGGTGGTGGTCGACTTCCTCGAAGGCGACCCCGACCAGCCGCTGATCACGGGCCGGGTCTACAACGCCGCCCAGATGCCCCCCTACGCCTTGCCGGACAACGCCAGCGTCAGCACCGTCAAGAGCCGCAGCATCAAGGGCGCCACCGACGCCTTCAACGAGTTGCGTTTCGAGGACAAGGCGGGCAAGGAATACGTGCTGTTCCACGCCCAGAAGGACAGGCTCGATTTCATCGAGGAAACCCTGAAAAGCAAAATTGGCAAGGACGAACACCGCAGCGTCAAGGGCAACCGCAAGGAAAAAGTCGAGGGCGAACACCATTTGTCCGTAACCCAGGACGTCAAGCAGAAGTTCGACGGCAAGTTCAACGTCGAAGCCGGCAAGGACATCTTGTTCGACGGCGGCGGGCTGTTCAGCCTGAAGGCGGCCAAGGACATCACCGCCGAATCCGGCGCCTCGATCTCGCTCAAGTCGGCCACGGCCATGCACCTGAAGATCGGCACCAACCTGGGCGCCGAAGGTGGCCAGAATGTGCACATCAAGGGCGGCATGAACGTCGTGATCGAGGGCGGCATGCAGATCAGCATCAAGGCTGGCGGCTCGTCGATCGTGCTCGGCCCGGACGGCGTGTCGATCACCGGCATGATGGTCAAGATCAATTCGGGCGGATCACCGGGCTCGGGCAGTGGTGCCTCACCGGTGGCCCCGACCAAGCCCGATGCGCCGGAGGCGCCGGACTTGCCCGAAGACCCCTTGACGCACCGCTGAGGCGCACACCATGCGCCCGGACGACGCTGCCACCCTGGAAGACGCCGCCTGGCGGACGTTTGTCAAACGGCTGGCCGACCTGCTGGCAGGCCTTTGGCCGGCGATGCCTGAACGGCTGGGCGACCGCTACCCCGCTTTCATCGATCTGGCGGTGCAGCAAGCCGGCGAGCAGGGTTTGACACGTGTCGCCAGCGTGGCCCGGTTTGTCAACCTGTGGTTCGTCTGGGGCCCTGCCTACCACGAGCGCCCGGGCTTCGAGTGGGCGCTGGCCATCCTGGCAGCCGGCGGCGGCACAGCGGCGGCAGCGTCGCGCGACTGGCTCACGGTTCACCAACTGGTGCAACGCTCGCTGACCGAGTTGCAGCGCCTGCCTGGCGCCCGCATCGAGCCCCAGGCCCTGGCCGATGCCGATACCCAGGTGATGGCGGCCTTTGCTGGCCTCGGCAGCCAGGGCCGGATGCACCCGACAGAACCCCCGCCTGCGCCACACGCGGCCTGCGATCTGGAGGCCGCCGACATTCGGGTGCTCGACGACATCGCGCTCATGCAATACCGGCTGGGTCAAGGCGCCACGGCGGGCGATTGGCAGCGCAGCGCCATCGCAACGCCGCCGGCCCTGCGCATCGACGCCAGCCGGCCGGTGCCCAAACTGGTCGCGATGCTGTCGAACCCGGCCGGACAAGGCCCGCAGGCACGCCTGCAGGTGCGGGTGCGGGCCATGGCGCTGTGCCATGGCGATGTGCATCCCGTGCTGGGTTTTTCAGGGCCACATGGCCGCTGGGTCTGGACCGGCCACGAGTCCAAAGCCGCGAGCTGGCCCGTGGCGGCCCGCGATCAGCCGCTGCCGCGGGCCGGACCGGGCAGCGCCATTGCCGAAGAAACCTCGCCCGAACTGCAGCGGCTGGAGATCGAAGTCTGTGGTCTGCGCGACGAAGGTGAGCCCATCGGCCCGGTGCAGGCGCTGGTGTCGGTCTGGCCGGTCGCCCAGTGGTGGCTGGACCTTCAACGTGCGGCACCCGAAACCCAGCCCGTGCTGCCCGGGCCCCGCGCCTGGCAAGCCAGCCGCAGCCGCTGCCGCATCGAGCGCGACGGCGTGGTGCAGGAGGGCGCAGCGCTGCAGCAACAGTTTGAAACCGGGCTGGATGGCGCCGCGGCGGTGGGGTTGCAGGCGCTAGCCGCCGCCTGGGAGTCCCTGCCCGGCCTGACCTCGGTTCGGATGGACGCCCTGCTCGGCCTGCTCGTGGGCAAGGCCAGCATGACCTGGGGCTGGGCCTATGGCCCCGGCGGGTTGGACGGTCCGGCCCTGATGCGGGTTGTCGCGCAACTCGATCTCAACGGCTGCCTGGCTGACCTTCAACTGGGCGGCGAGCTGGCCCTGCTGGGCACACGCAGCCGCCTGACCGTGCGCTTGGCCGGCCAGGCTGCGCTGCGCCAGACGGTTCAACACGACACCCCGACCCCGCCCTTGAGCGAGGTGCTGCTCGCCGTCGTGACACGCTGGCGCTTCCCCATCGAGCTGACGCTGGAACCCCTGGCCAACGGTGCGGGCAGCGTGTTGCAGCTGACCGGCCCTGCCACCGGGGCACTGGTCGGTGAGGCCGGTCTGCGCCCTTGCACCAAGGGTTGCAGCGGCTGGGAATGGTTTGTGGGTTTACGCCTGGAGCCGGTTGCCGTGCCCTTGCAGATCACCGACCCGCTGCTGGGCCAGCAACAGCTGCTGCAGCCCTTGTTGCCGGCACTGACCCTGGTCAACTGGAGCCTGGGCTGATGGAACGTTTGCTGGTGCTGCGCCTGGAGGCGCTGGGCTGCACGGCCGAGGCCGTGCTCAACGGCGTGCCAGTGGCACGTGTGGGCGGCGCGCAGACCGTGATCACCTTGCCGGTGCACGAGTTCACGGTCCTCGGCAACAACACGCTCGAACTGGTCGTTCACCCGGCAGCGCCGGGCGCCATCGTGCAACCCGCGCCGATGCTGTCCGATGGCCAGTCCGGCGCCAGCCTGCGCCTGCTGCTGCCCAGGGTGGACAGTGTGGCCAGCCCGGCCAGCGCCCGCACGCTGGCACAACTGGATTGGGCGCCAGCGGCCGGCATCGTGTTCGACGCACCGGCCAGTGTGTACCAGTCGGTCGACCTTCCGATCGCCTTTCCGCGCTGGCGCTGGCTGGATGCGCCGGTGATCGCCGACAGCCCGACGCTGCTCAAAGACCTGGCCGCCTATCTGCTGCCGATCGCCGTTGGCCTGGCCAAGGGCGACGCCGAGCCGCTGATCCAGGCCTCGAGGCTGCGGCTCGACGAGCTGGCGCAGGCCTACCAGCGCAACCTGGCCGACGACGTGGCGCGGTTGCGGCAACACATCCAGACCCTGCATGCCGCCCAGCCGCTTCAACCCGCGCTGCCGGCAGTGGGCAACATCCGGCTGCGGTCGGTGGCGGGTGGCCGGCTGGTGGAGTGCCTGGCCCCCGATGGCCAGGCGCTGCTGCAAAGCCCGGTGGCAGGTGGCGGCACGGTGGTTTGGCCGCTGCGCATTGCCGCGGTAGAGGGCCGGTTTTATGTGCTGCGCTGAGGCCGGTGCCTCTGCCCGATATCCCATGATTTCAGGAGCGACTGCATGATCGTGCTGACCGTGCTCAGCTACAGCGGCCAACCGGCCGACGGGCTGTCGGCGAGTTTTGATGAACTGGGCGGCAGCATTGGCCGCGCCGAAGGCAACCAACTGGTGCTGCCGGACCCCGAACGCAGCATCTCGCGGCTGCACGCCAAAGTGGTGTTCCGCAGCGGCCAATACGCCATTGTCGACAACGGCAGCAACCCGATTGCCGTCAACGGCAACGAGGTGCCCAGCGGGCGTGAGCAGCCGCTGCAAGCCGGTGATCAGCTGCAGATCGGCGGCTACCTGCTCAAAGTGACGCAGGCGGTGCCGGCCAGCACCGGCACGGCCGGCGCCTTTGATGACCTGTTCGGCGATGGCGCCCAAGGTCTGGCGGGGCCGGCCCTGGTGCCCAAGCCGGCAGCAACACCCTGGACGGCAACACCTGCGCCAGCCGCGGCTGCGCCTTGGGGCGGGCTGGCGTCGACATCCACCGCCGCGTCGGGCTGGCCTGCACCCGCACCTGCGCCCACACCTGCAGCGGCACCCTTTGCCGCGCCACCGCGCCCGCCCGTCAC
>JBBRZR010000347.1:0-5580 GCA_038236495.1 Burkholderiales bacterium | reverse complement strand
TCCGCGTCCATGCCGTCGAGCTCGCTCTCCAGCCGCAGCAGGATGCGGTGGCGCAGCACCGGCAGGGCCAGCGCTTCGAGGTCGTCGACATCGACATGCGCGCGCCCGGCCATCAACGCGCGCACACGCGCCGCCCGAACGACAGCTTGCAAGGCCCGCGGGCTGGCGCCATAGCGAATGTGCCGCCGCAGCGGCGAGTCGGCGCCGCCAGCGTCCGGCTGGGTGGCAAGGATCAGCCCGACCGCCGCGTCCTTGCAGCGCTCGGCCAGCAACACCGTGCGGCACAGCTGCGTGATGCGCAGCACATCGGCCGGGCCGGCAACGCTGTGCAGCGTGTCGGCAGGTTCGCCGTCCAGCGACACGTCCAGCATCTCGCGCAGCGCGGCCCGGTCCGGAAACGGCACCGTGAGCTTGAACATGAAACGGTCCAGCTGCGCTTCGGGCAGCGGGTAGGTGCCTTCGAGTTCGATCGGGTTTTGTGTCGCCAGCACGCAGAACGGGCTGGGCAGGCGGTGGCTGACCAGCGCATGCGTGACCTGCCGCTCCTGCATGGCTTCGAGCAGCGCGGCCTGGGTGCGCGGCGTCGCCCGGTTGATCTCGTCGACCAGCACGAACTGGGCGAAGACCGGTCCGGGTCGAAACTCGAAACTCGATGCGCCCCCGGCCGCAGTGACGTAGATTTCTCCGCCAGTGATGTCCGCAGGCATCAGGTCGGGCGTGCATTGCACACGCGCCCACTGCAGCCCCAGCGCCGCGGCCAGCGCCTTGGCCAGGTGGGTTTTGCCCAGACCCGGCAGCCCTTCGATCAGCACATGGCCGCCAGCGAAGACGGCAGTGATCAGGTGGGTGATCAGCGATGCTTGCCCGACGATCACGCGCTCGAGCAGCGTGCGCAAAGCCTGCAGCTGACGGTGGGCGTCGGCGTAGTCGTTGTCGGTGGCGGGATCGGTGGCGGGATCGGTGCTCATCGGCGTTGCGCGTTGGCCTTCATCCATGCTTGTACATAGCTCGTCTCGGCCGGGCTCAGCCGTGTGGTTTCACTCGCCGCGGGCGGTGTTGCTGCAGCCGCAGCGGCCAGCGCAGGCATTGACCCCGCGCCAGGCATCGAGGGCTCGTCGTCGTAGCTGCCCAAGCGGCCCATGTCCGCCTGTCTGTCGGCCGACACCGGCCACGGCGTTGACCTGGATCCGGGCACAACGATCCTACCCCGCGGGGCTGGCGACACGCCCGTGCCGCCACGCGCGTCGCGGCTGTCGCCGGCCTCATTGCCAGTGCCGGAGCCGTCGCCGGTGCCGGAAGCCTGCAGTGTGGTGGCTGCGGCGGTCGCGTCGGCCGCCGTGCCGGACGACGAATTGCTGCGTGTGGCCGGCTCACCGGCCGGCTTGTCCGCGGCCTGCGCAGCCGGTGTCGCGCCATCGACCTTGTCGGGCGCTGCCGCCTGAGCCTGGCCGGCTTCGCGCCGCGCCTGGCTCGCTTCAGGCGGCTGTTGCAATGACGCGGATCGAAGCGCTGCGGCAAGCTGGTCAACCCCTGGCGCGGCAGCGGGTTCAGCCTGCGTTGTCGTTTGATCACCTAAGCCGGACGGCGAGGGCGCGGCGGCTTGCTGACGCAGGTCGGGTGCGAGGTCCGGCAGCGACAGCACCCCTGCCGTCACCGCAGCACACACCAGCGTGGCCAGCAACGGCCTGGACAGAAGCGCAGGCTCGCGCCGTTCGGACAGGCGGCGAAGGCCGTCCGGCACCCGTGCCGTGGCCCAAGCTTCCAGCCACTGCACGGCCTGCGGGTTCAGGGCGGCCTGCGTGCCGGTGCCGGTTTCCAGCAAGGTGGTGAACGCGGATGCGCCGCCAAGGTGACGGTCGGCCCAGAGCGCGCAGGACGCGTCGCTCGGACGCCGCGTGACGGTCCAGGCCAGCATCGACACCCACAGCGCGGCGGTGGCCATCAGCACGGCACCGGTGGGCACCTGGCGTGCGGCCAGGTGCACCACCACGGCAAGCAGCATCAACCCGGCCGAGCCCCACAGCGCCTGGCGAAGCGCCGCGACACACTGCCCGCGCCACAAGCGGCGCCGCACCGCGCCCAGCAGGCCCTGAACTTGGGAGCTTGGCATCGGGGTCTCAGGCCAGCGGCAGCGACCCAGGGCCGCGCAAATACCACAGGGCCGCCGCCAGCCCCACGCCGAGCATCGTGGCCGCGACTTCGGCCAGATCTGCCCACCGCAACAGGCGACGCAGGCCCTGCCCGAGCAGCGGCAGCGCTGCGCCTGCGACCAGCAGCAGGCCCTCCGCCAGTGCCACCTGCGTCACTGCAGCGGTGCTCGCGCTCCAGGCCAACACCACCAGCGGCCACGACGGCGCGATCAAACCCAAGGCCTGGGCGGCGCCGGCACGCCAGCCGCGCAAAACACCGGCGCGCAAACTCAGCAGCGCCAGCGCCATGCCGCGCACGAGCCACAGCGCGACCAGCACGTCGGCCGCCCTGTGGCCCGCATCGGATCCAGCGTCGAGCGCCAAGCGGGTACTGCCCAGCCACCACAGCGCGGCGGCCGCGGCCAGCGCCAGACCGCCGATCGCGTCCAGGCGACGGGCCAGCGCCGGGTTCATCGCGGCACCACCGACACCAACAACCAGCCCTTGGATTCGATCGACAGGTCGGCGACGCCGGCGAGTTCGAGCGGCCAAAGCGCAGCCACGCCATCGGGATCGGGCCGGATGCGGGCCATGGCGGTCCGCGCCACGGCCTGGTCGGGCGGCAGGCCTGCTGCGGCGCCGATGACCATGTGGGCACCGGCGGCGACGGCAGGCAGCGCATGGACCTTGCCTTGCGCCAGCAGCAGGCCAGCGGGCCAGGCTGCCGGCCCCGCATTGCGCACCGTGCGCAAGCCATCGTCGCGCAGCTCGGTGGTCAAGGCCCTGGTCATCGGAAAGCTGCCCGAGTAGCACAGCCTGACCTGGCGAAACAGCCGCGTCTCGAACTCGGCAGAGACCACCTGCCCGCGAGCGCCATCGAAATCGAAGCGCATCGACTCGGTCGGATCGCAGGCTTGCGCGCCGGCCGCCAACTGCGGCGGAATCGGCACACGCAGGCGTTCGCGAAGCTGGCCAGGGAACTGCTGCCAGGCCTGGTAGCGTGCAACCTGGGCACCCGACTCGCCCTCGCTCCACACGCGCAGCTGCGACGGCGGCTGCAAGGTGTGCAGCAGCGCCAGCACGGCCAATGCGGCGAGCGCCGGCACCCCCAGCGTCACCGGCCAGGAAACGAAGAACATCAGCGCCAGCAGCGCCGCAGCGAAATACACGGTCAGGGCCACGGCCAGCCGGTTCCAGGTGACCTGAGCCGGCCGCGACAAATCGGCGAGGCTTGGCGCCGCGATTGCCATGGGCAGGCTTGCGGCCAGCGACGAGCTGAGCAGTTGCCGGGCATCGCTCAGCGACGCCGCCGCCATCAGCGTGTGGCCGCCACAGCCCCCCGCGGCCCCCAGCGCCTGGCGTACGGCAGAGTCCGCGTTCAGCAGCACGATACGGCCACAGGCCGCAACGTGCGCGAGCAGCGCCGCGAGTTGGCGTTGATCCAGCGCGCCCAAGGTCGGCGCGTCGAGGATCAACGCATCGATGCTCGAATAGGCCGACGCGTTGCGCGGCAGGTCTTGGGCAGCAAGGGCGACGCTGTGAAAGCCTTCAAGCCCGACTTGCCCAACCGGACCACCCGTCGCCAGGCCCACCCCGAGCAGCGGCGATTCGGATTGCGCGATGACGAGCTCACGCCGCTTGGGCGGCCCGGCTGGCGACCCTGCATCCGGCGTAACCGTCAGCATGACCGTCACCGCGCCAGTGCCGGCCGAGCCCACCGGAATGTGCAGCCGCGACACCCGGCCGGGCTGCAGCTCGAGGTCGCTGTGCACGGTTTGGCGCCCGGCCATCACCTCAATCGTCGCCAACACCGCCGTGTCGGTACTCACGCGGATGTCGATTTCAGTCGAGCGGCCGGGCCGTGACCAGCCCTGCCAGGCGGGTGTCGCCGTCAGCTCGATGCGCGGCGGCGCTGCCGCCTGCGCGATGCCGCACAGCGCGAGCCCTGGCAACAACAGCAGCAGGCGTTGCCAGACGGTGTCACCTGAGCGCATGCTCGAGCGCGATCACCGACCAGGCGGTGACGAGTTGCGGCTTGTCCTCCCACCAGGCTTTTGAATCCGGGTTCGACCAGGTGCCATCCGCCGCCTGCAGGCTGACCAGCTTTTGCGCGAGCTCGCTCTTCCAGTTGTGCTGCTGCCCCTTGGCGTCGGTGAATGTGTCCTCGCCATAGGCGGACATCACCTTCGCGAAGGCGTTGTAGAAGTAGTAGAGGCCGTGTTTCTTGGTCGTGCCCGGATTGAGTTCGAGCGTGTAGTTGGCAGTCATCCATTTGTAGGCGGCCTGCACCCGCGGATCGCTCTTGTCCACGCCGGCAAACAGCAGGCTGAGCAGGCCGGCGGCCGTCATACCGCCGTAGGACCCGGTGCCGTTCTCGAACTCAGGCGGGTTCCACAGCGGCATGTAGACGAAGCCACCATCATTGCCGGCGCCCTTCTGATCGTTGCTCTCGCTGCGGTTCTGCGAGCGGCTGACAAACACCAGCGCCTTCTGCCAGACGGGGTCCTTCGGGTCGGTCGACGCTGCCTTCAGGCCCTCCACCGCGAGGTAGACGTTCGACAAGTCGGGGCGCTCGTCGCCGCCGTAGCCGATACCGCCGTAGTAGCGGTGATCGGGCTTGTAGCCTTCGCCCTCGTCGATCTGGTGCCCGATCAGAAACTTTTGCGCGCCCGCTATCACGCCGCTGTACTTCGGATTCTTCGTTGCCGCGAGTGCCACCATGGCCACGGCCGTGTTGTAGCTGGTGTTCTGCTGCGACTCGCTGATCGAGCCGTCGCTCTTTGCCTTGGACAGCAAGAACTCGACCTGCCGCGTGATAAAGGCGCCGTCGCCCTCGTTGTAGCCGCGATGGCTCTCGAGAAACCCGCGCAGCGACAGGGCGGTGATGCCGACCGATCGGGCCACCGAGCCGTCGGCAGCCTGCTGGCTGCGCATGTAGTTCAGCCCCGCGTCGACCGCGCGCCGTGCCTTCTCGCGCAACGCCGGATCCATCGCGTCTGCGGCCCGCGCCGACGGCATGGCCAGCAAAACACTGGACGCCAACGCCAGCAAGTGCCTTCTGTTCATTCATTTCTCCTGGGTGGGTTAAGCGCGGGCAATTGAGCGCGGGCAATTGAGCGCGGACAATTAAGCGCGGGCAAAGTGATCGATGACACGACGCGACCGCAGCAACACCAGCGCGATGAGCGCCAGCACCAGACAGGCCATGCCGTAGCACCACGCCAGCACGTCCAAGCCGGGATACGAGACCTGCAGACCGGCCAGGTTGGCGTGTTGATAGAACCACTGGTTGCGCAGCAGATCGTTGTGACTGGCCACGGCCAGGTGGGTCAGCGGGCTGATGCCGACAACGGTATCGACGATCCAGGCATGGCGTGCGGCGAGCAGCTCTGCTGCCGGTCCGCACCACAGCGGCAGCGAGCCCAGCAGGGCGAGCGCGCCGGCGGCCGCG
>JBBRZR010000346.1:0-5611 GCA_038236495.1 Burkholderiales bacterium | reverse complement strand
TCTCACCGATCATCCGTGATCGAGGCCAGAACACCCGCCGCAGCTTGATTTAGCCGAAAATGGGTTGCGGCGCAATGGCTGTGACACAATTCACGCAGTTTGCCGGCTGAAGGCCGCCATTTCATCCAGCCCGGCAGCGGGTTATCAACCAATCACGGCATCGGTGGCAAACAGGCCACTGCCCGGTACAACCTGCTACCCAGACCCGAGGAGTGCCCCCCATGGACTTGCGCAAGCTCAAGACGTTGATCGACCTGGTGTCCGAATCGAACATCTCCGAACTCGAAATCACCGAAGCCGAAGGCAAGGTCCGTATCGTCAAGGCCAGTGCCGCCGCGGCCCAGGCGCCGATGATGATGATGGCGCCCGCACCCGCCTCGGCGATGGCCGCCAGTCCGCTGGCCGCGGCTGCACCGGCGCCTGTCGCCGAGCCCGAAGAGACGGGACATGTGGTCAAGTCGCCGATGGTCGGCACCTTCTACCGCGCCAGCAGCCCCGGCGCCAAGGCCCTGGCCGAGATCGGTCAGCCCATCAAGGAGGGCGAGTCGATCTGCATCATCGAGGCGATGAAGATCATGAACGAGATCGAGGCCGACAAGAGCGGCACCGTGACCAAGGTGCTGGTCGAAAACGGCCAGGCGGTCGAGTTCGGTCAGCCGCTGTTCATCGTCGAATGACACCGCTTGTTGGAAGCAAGATGTTCAAGAAAATTCTGATCGCCAACCGGGGCGAGATCGCGCTGCGCATCCAGCGCGCCTGCCGCGAGATGGGCATCAAGTCGGTGGTGGTTTATTCCGAGGCCGACCGCGAAGCCAAGTACGTCAAGCTCGCCGACGAGGCGGTCTGCATCGGTCCGGCGCCATCGGCGCAGAGCTACCTCAACATGCCGGCGATCATCGCCACCGCCGAGGTCACCGACGCCGAGGCGATCCACCCCGGCTACGGCTTTCTGGCCGAAAACGCCGACTTTGCCGAACGGGTCGAAAAAAGCGGGTTCACCTTCATCGGGCCCACTTCCGAATCGATCCGCGTGATGGGCGACAAGGTGTCGGCCAAGCAGGCCATGATCCGGTCGGGTGTGCCCTGCGTGCCGGGCTCGGAGGGTGCGCTCAACGACGACCCCAAAGCCACCGTGCAGGAGGCGCGTGCGATCGGCTATCCGGTGATCATCAAGGCCTCGGGCGGCGGTGGCGGGCGCGGCATGCGGGTGGTGCACACCGAGGCCGCGCTGCTCAACGCCGTGGCTACCACCCGGGCCGAGGCGGGTGCTGCCTTTGGCAACCCGGCGGTCTATATGGAGAAGTTTCTCCAGAACCCACGCCACATCGAGATCCAGATCCTGGCCGACCAGCACCGCAACGCGGTCTGGCTGGGCGAGCGCGACTGCTCCATGCAGCGCCGCCACCAGAAGATCATCGAAGAAGCACCGGCGCCCGGCATCCCGCGCCGCGCCATCGAGCGTATCGGCGACCGCTGCGCTGCGGCCTGCAAGAAGATCAGCTACCGCGGTGCCGGCACCTTCGAGTTCTTGTACGAGAACGGTGAGTTCTATTTCATCGAGATGAACACCCGCATCCAGGTCGAGCATCCGGTGACCGAACTGGTGACTGGTGTGGACATCGTACAGATGCAGATCCGGGTGGCGGCGGGTGAAAAACTGCCGTTCACCCAGCGCCAGATCCAGATGCGTGGCCACGCCATCGAGTGCCGGATCAACGCCGAGGACCCGTACAAGTTCACGCCCTCGCCCGGCCGCATCACGGTGTGGCACGCGCCGGGTGGTCCGGGTGTGCGGGTCGACTCCCACGTCTACACCAACTACACCGTGCCGCCCAACTACGACTCGATGATCGGCAAGATCATCGTGCACGGCGACACCCGCGACCAGGCGCTGGCGCGCATGCGTATCGCGCTGTCGGAGACCGTGGTCGAGGGCATCCACACCAACATCCCGCTGCACCGCGAACTGATGGCCGACGCCAAGTTCATCGAAGGCGGCACCAGCATCCACTACCTCGAAGGCTGGCTCGAGCGCCACAAGCGCTGATGGCCTCGGACGCCATGACCGCGCCCGCCAAGATGCATGAACTGGTGATCCGGCTGCCCGAGTCGCTGGTCGAAGCGGTCTCTGAGGCGCTGGTCGACGAGTTGGACGCGCTAAGTGTCTCGGTGACCGATGCCGATGCCGGCACCGCGGCCGAGCAGGCCTTGTTCGGAGAGCCCGGCATGCCCGCACCCAAGGCGGGCTGGCAGCGCTCGGACCTCACCGCGCTGTTTGCCACCGAGGCCGAGGCCACCGCGGCCGCCACGCTGCTGCGGGCGCAGGACTGGGCCACCGAGCTGGCCGTGCTGGCGCTGCGCGCGGTCGAAGACCAGGACTGGGTGCGGTTGACGCAATCCCAGTTCGCGCCGGTCGAGGTGACGCCCAGCTTCTGGATCGTGCCCAGCTGGCACCAGGCGCCTGCCGCTGCCACCACCGTGATCCGGCTCGACCCGGGCCTGGCCTTTGGCACCGGCACCCACCCCACCACCCGCATGTGCCTGCGCTGGACGGCGCAGCAGGCACCGGCACTGTCCGGCCGCTGGACCCGGGTGCTGGACTACGGCTGTGGCTCGGGCATCCTGGCGATTGGCGCGGCACTGCATGGCGCGAAGGGCATCGATGCTGTCGATATCGACGGGGCGGCCGTGACGGCCACCACCGCCAATGCCGAAGCCAACGGCGTGACATTGCACCCCGGCTTGCCCGATGCTGCCACCGGCGCCTACGCGCTGGTGTTGGCCAACATCCTGGCCACGCCGCTCAAGCTGCTGGCGCCGCTGCTGGCCGGCCATGTGGCGCCGGGCGGCCACCTGGTGCTGGCCGGCATCCTGGCGAGGCAAGCCGACGAGCTCAAGGCCGCCTACGCGCCTTGGCTGGCGCTGGAGGTCAGCGACAGCGAGGACGGCTGGATCCTGATGACGGCGCAACGGCCGGCCTGAGCCGGGCCACACCCCCATGAACCTGGCCACACGCTGCCCGTCCTGCGGCACGGTTTTTCGTGTCGTCCAGGACCAGCTGCGGGTGTCCGAAGGCTGGGTGCGCTGCGGCCGCTGCAACAGCGTGTTCAATGCCGCCGAGGTGCTGTTCGACATCGACAACGGTGCGCCGGTGCATATCGAGCTGGATGCCGAGCCCGCGCCGCCGGACGCTGCCGACACCGGGTCAGAGCCGACCGTCACCGACTGGACCGCACCACCGCCACCAGCACCAGCGCCACCGCCAGCAACCACGCAGGACGAAACCACAGTCGGGCAACCGGCGTCCGACCCGCTGGGGCGTCAGGAGCCGGGCTTCAGCGCCGCCCCGGCCTGGTCGGCGCCATCGCGTGCCGACCCGATGTTCGACCCGCCTGAAGCGCCCTGGACGGGCGGCAACCCCGATCGCTTCGCCCAGCGGGAAGAACCTCTTCTGCGCGCAGCGTCCTTGCCGTCTACCCCGCAGGATCCGGGCCTCGATGTCATCGACCGCTCGGCGCAGCCGCCTGGCGCGCTGCCATCGCCCCGGTCGCCCACCTCACGGCCCTCACCCAGCCGCCCGGCCGAGCTGGCCGACGTCACGCTGGCGCCACCGCTGCCGTCGTTCCTGCGTGCCGCCGACCATGCGGCGCTGTGGCGCCGTCCGGCGGTGCGCACCACGCTGGGCATCGCCGTGCTGCTGCTGGCCGCAGGTGTGCTGCTTCAAGCTGCCCTGCTCTGGCGCGACACGCTGGCCGCCCGCCTGCCTGCCAGCGGGCCCGCGCTGCGTGCGCTGTGCCGCCTGGTCGGTTGCCAAGTGCAGCCGCTGCGCCGGATCGACGCCCTGGCAGTGGACAGCTCGGGCCTGAACCGCCTGGAGGGCTCCACGCTCTACCGGCTGCAACTGGTGCTGCACAACCGAGCTGATACCGCGGTGCTGGCACCGGCGCTCGATCTGTCGCTGACTGACGCGCAAGGCAAGCTGGTGGCCCGGCGCGTGCTGGCGCTGGCCGACCTGGGCATGCCGCAATCGGTGCTACAGGCCGGCCAGGAATTGCCGATCAAGGTCTTGATGGCCACGGGCGAGCGGCGGGTCGAGGGTTATACCGTCGAACTGTTCTACCCCTGACCGGCCGCCCACTCCCTCATTTCAACTTCGGACCGGCTTGCGCCGGCATCCCCCCACCATGTCAGTCCTGATCTGCGGCTCGCTTGCCTTCGACACCATCACCAACTTCCCCGGCCGCTTCTCGCAGCAGATCATGCCGGACAAGATGCACATCCTGAACGTGTCGTTTCTGGTGCCGACGATGCGGCGCGAGTTTGGCGGCTGCGCCGGCAACATCGCCTACACGCTGCAACTGCTGGGCGGTGCGCCGCTGGTGATGGCGGCGCTGGGCAATGACGGCGGCGACTACCTCAAACGCCTGCAAGGCTGGGGGCTGGACACCTCGCAGGTGCTGCAAGCGGACGACACCTACACCGCCCAGTGCATGATCATTACCGACCAGGACAACAACCAGATCACCGCCTTTCACCCGGGCGCGATGCAACTGGCGCACAACACTGCCGTGCCAATCGAACGCGGTGACATCACGCTGGGCATCATCGCGCCCGACGGCCGCGATGCGATGCTCAGCCATGCCGCGCAGCTGGCGGCCGCCAAGATCCCGTTCGTGTTCGACCCGGGCCAGGGCCTGCCGATGTTCGACGGCGATGAGCTGCGCGCCTTCGTGGCACAAGCCACCTGGGTCGCCGTCAACGACTACGAGGCTGCGATGCTGTGCGAGCGCCTGGGCACCACGCTGGAATCGTTGTCACGCGAGCCGCACCTTCAGGGCGTGATCGTCACGCTGGGCGCCCAGGGCTGCGACCTGTGGCTGGCCGGCGAGTGCACCCACGTGCCGGGCGTGGCCGCCACCGAGGTACTGGACCCGACCGGTTGCGGCGACGCCTTCCGCGGTGCGCTGCTGCACGGCTTGTCGCTGGGCTGGCCGCTGGCGCGCTGCGTGGCGCTGGGCAACCAGGTGGGCGCGATCAAAATCGCGCAGCGGGGTGGGCAGAACCATGTGATCCCGGTCGAGCTGATTTCAGCTGCGTAAATCACCTGGGGCGCCTGAGCCGCCAGCGGCGCGTTCAGTGCCTCACACCATCAGCATGCCACCGTCCAGCTGCACGGTCTGGCCGGTCATGCCGGCGGATTCGGCTGCGCCCGGAAAAACCGCCAGATGGGCGATCTCCTCGGGCTGCAAGACGCGCCGTAACAGCACGCGCTCAACGCCTGCGGCCATCGGCAGCTACCGGCTCGTTGCTGACTTTGGCTTTTGCGTCTGAGACTTGCCGTTCGTGGGTGCTGTGTGACCGCACCGCGCCGGGCTGGCGTGCCCCGCTCCGTGTCATTCCGGGCCGGAAAACCACCGGCCCTCCCTTCTTTACCTGCGCGGGACACGCCAGCCCGACACGGCGCTACTCCGCCAGTGGTGTCTGCTGAGTTTTCCAGCCAACGCACGCGGCAACGGTGGCGGCGGCCAAGGGCGTTGGGTGACCGGCGCAGTGACATAAAGGGGGAGACGTCGTCCGGCAGGACGGCGTCGGAGGACAGTCACGGAGCCGG
>JBBRZR010000345.1:0-5616 GCA_038236495.1 Burkholderiales bacterium | reverse complement strand
GCCAGCGCCCGGATCTCCAGGGAGACCTTGCGTGCCTGCCCGTCTTCCGTGAGCACCGATTCGTGTTGCAGTCGGCAGTCAATGGCCGGAAGACCAGCGGGGGTGTAGCGCACGGCGCCTCGTTCAAGCAGCTGTGCCGACAAAACCAGACGGTTCAGCGGCGCATCGGACCCGACATCGGGCACCAACGCGGCGGTTTTTTCAATCAGGCGCTGGCCTCGGTCTGGTGCGACGTCTTGCGGGACTCTTCCTTCTCGACCGCCTTCATCATGATCGACGGGGTGGTCTCGGCCTTGGCCTTGGACACCGTCAGGTGGCGCAGCACGGCGTCGTTGAACTTGAAGCCGGTCTCGATTTCAGCCAGGGTCTCCTTGCTGCACTCGATGTTCAGGCACACGTAATGTGCCTTGCCGAGCTTCTGGATCTGGTAGGCCAGCTGCCGCCGACCCCAGTCCTCGACCCGGTGTACCTTGCCCTCGGCGGTGGTGACGGTGGTCTTGATGCGTTCCAGCATGGCTGGAACCTGTTCGCTCTGATCCGGGTGGATCAACAGCACGATCTCGTAATGACGCATGGACACTCCTTGTGGTTTCCGGGATTCGGAAGCTGCCCGACAGCGTCGCCAAGGTCGTCCACAAGAAACCTATCTTGCGGACGTCGTTGACGTCGGTGCAGCAAAGGGAAAGCCTGTGATTATAGCGCGGACGGCGGGCCTGACCGGCTCGCGCTGCCCGGCACCGGCGTGGGCCGCCTCAGGTTGTCGACCATCGCGAGTTCGGCCTCGCCTGGCGGCGGTGTCAGCCAGCTCACCAGCACCAGCACGGCGCAGCCCACAGGTACGCCAAAAACACCGGCCGCCACCGGGTCGATACCGAACCAGCGCAAATCGGCTGCCGCCTCGCCCAGGCCGAACCAGGCCCGTGGCCCGGCCAGATTGCGCGCCATGTACCAGAGGCACAGGCCGGCACCGGCCAGCATGCCGGCCACTGCACCTGCGCGGTTGGCGCGGCGCCAGAAGATGCCGATCACCAACGCTGGAAAAAACGTCGCCGCCGCCACCGAAAACGCCGCCGTCACGAACGGCAGGATATTGGCCAGGCGCAGCGACGCCACCCAGGCTGCCAGCACCGCTGTGAGCAGCACCATCATCTTGCTCAGCATCACGCGCTTGATCGCCGAGGTGCGCGGCCGGACCACCCGGAAGATGAAGTCGTGCGACAGCGCGTTGGAGATCGTCAGCAGCAGGCCATCGGCGGTGGACAGCGCGGCCGCCAGACCACCCGCGGCCACCAGGTAGGTGACCACTGCCGGCAGCCCGCCCAGCTCGGGTGCGGCCAGCACGATCATGTCGGCGCCCAGGCGCAGCTCGGCAAACTGCAGGGTGCCGTCGCCGTTGATGTCCTGCACCGAGACCAGCGACGGGTCGAGCTTGCTCCAGCGCCGTATCCAGTCCGGCAGGCTGCCAAACGAGGTGCCGACCAGCTCGGTGAAGACCTGGTATTTGACCATCACCGCCAGCGCCGGTGCGCTGATGTAGAGCAGCACAATGAACAGCAGCGACCAGCCGACCGAGCTGCGCGCCGCCGCCACGGTGGTGGTGGTGTAGTAGCGGGTCAGCACATGGGGCATCGCCGCCGTGCCCAGCATCAGGCAGAACACCAGCGCCAGGAAATTGGCCCGCGCTGCACCGCCGGCCTTGCTGTTGCCACCCGCCAAGCCCGACTGCGGCGCCAGCCCGGCCAGCGGCTCGGCCTGGGCGCGGGCCTGGTCCTGGTCGCGCTGGTAGCCGACACGCGCCTCGGCCTCGTTGCGCGGCATGCGGTCGAGCCGGCGCTCGGCCTGCTGGATGCGCGCCAGCGGTGCGTTGTCGGTGCGCATCTGCTCGATCTCGCGGGCCATCGCCTCGCTGTCGCTGGCCATCGCCGCCGGCACATCGCGCAATTTGCGCTGGGCATTGTCGGCACGCTCGGTCAGCAGGCGCCGCACCTCGAGCTCGGCCGGATCGACCAGCAATTGCGCCTCGCGCTGGCTGACCACCGCCAGTTGCTGGTTGTAGGTGAACACCGGCAACCACGAGCCGGTCTGGTGCAGGCTGAGCCACATCACCGGCACGGTGTAGGCAATGATCAACACGATGTACTGCGCCACCTGGGTCCAGGTAACCGCCCGCATGCCGCCCAGGAACGAGCAAACCAGCACCCCGCCCAGGCCGACGAAGATGCCGATCTCGAAGCTGAAACCCGTCAGGTGCGAGGTGACCAGGCCCACGCCGTAGACCTGCACCACGACATAGACAAACGACACCAGCACGGTGGCGACCACGCCGATCAGCCGCGGCGCGCTGCCGCCATAACGGGCGCCCAGAAAATCCGGGATGGTGAACTGGCCGAACCGCCGCAGGTAGGGCGCCAGCAACACCGCCACGAGGCAATAGCCGCCGGTCCAGCCCAGCACATAAGCCAGTCCGTCGAAGCCTTGCAAGTACAAAACGCCCGCCGTACCGATGAACGACGCGGCCGACATCCAGTCGGCCGCAGTCGCCATGCCGTTGTAGATCGCCGGCACCCGACGCCCGGCCACGTAGTACTCGGCCTCGTCGGTGGTGCGGCTGGCCAGCCCGATGCCGGCGTAGACCAGCACCGTGGCGATCAGAAAACTGCCGCCAATCCAGCCGCGTGGCCAGCCGTTGCGCTCCAGCAGCGCCAAGGCCCCGATGAACAGCACCACCCCCAGCGTGAACAGGGCGTAACGCCGGTGCAGCCGGCGGGCAAAGCGCGGCGAGCTGTCGGCGCCGCGGGGGAAGAGGCTGGACATGACCGGGCAGCGTCAGAACAAAGTCATGGCGTCGGCGGCGCGTGGCGACGGGTCAGCATGGCTTGAGGCTGCACTGCAGGCCAGCCGCCTTCAACGCGACGCCAGCCGCGTCCAGGTCTCCACCACCGAGTCCGGGTTGAGCGAGATCGAGACGATGCCCTCGTCGGCCAGCCAGTCGGCAAAGTCGGGGTGGTCGCTGGGGCCCTGGCCGCAGATGCCGATGTACTTGCCGGTGGCGCGGCAGGCGGCGATGGCGCGGCTGATCAAGGCCTTGACAGCAGGGTCACGCTCGTCGAAATCGGCCGCCAGCAGTGGCAGGCCCGAATCGCGGTCCAGGCCCAAAGTGAGCTGGGTCAGGTCATTGGAGCCAATCGACATGCCGTCGAAATGCGCCAGGAACTGGTCGGCCAGGATGGCGTTGCTGGGCACCTCGCACATCATGATCAGGCGCAGGCCGTTCTGGCCGCGCGCCAGGCCGCGGTCGGCCAGCAGTTGGGCGACACGTTCAGCCTGGCGCACGGTGCGCACAAACGGCACCATGATCTCGACGTTGGACAGGCCCATGTCGTTGCGTACCCGCTTGAGTGCCTCGCACTCCATCGCAAACGCGTCGGCAAAGTCGCCGCTGATGTAGCGCGACGCCCCCCGGAAACCCAGCATCGGGTTTTCTTCGTCCGGCTCGTAGCGTGAGCCACCGATCAGCTTCTTGTACTCGTTGGACTTGAAGTCCGACAAGCGCACGATCACCGGCTTGGGCCAGAAGGCTGCCGCTATCGTTGCGATGCCCTCGACCAGCTTGTCGACGTAAAACGCCCGCGGCGAGGCGTGGCCGCGAGCCACCGACTCGACCGCCTTTTTCAGGTCGGGGTCGATATTGGGGTAGTCCAGGATCGCCTTGGGGTGCACCCCGATGTTGGTGTTGATGATGAACTCCAGTCGCGCCAGGCCGACGCCGGAGTTGGGTATCTGCGCAAAGTCGAATGCCAGCGACGGGTTGCCCACGTTCATCATGATCTTGATCGGGCAGTACGGCAGCTCACCGCGCTTGACCTCGGTGACCTCGGTGTCGAGCAGGCCGTCGTAGATGAAGCCGGTATCGCCCTCGCTGCAGACCACCGTGACCAGCTGGCCATCGGTGAGCTTTTCGGTCGCATCACCACAACCCACCACCGCCGGGATGCCCAGCTCACGCGCGATGATCGCGGCGTGGCAGGTGCGCCCGCCGCGGTTGGTGACTATTGCCGAGGCCCGTTTCATCACCGGCTCCCAGTTCGGGTCGGTCATGTCGGTCACCAGCACATCGCCGGGCTGCACCCGGTCCATCTCGCTGATGTGCGAGACCAGCCGCACCGGGCCGGTGCCGATCCTCTGGCCGATCGCGCGGCCCTCGACCAACACCGTGCTCCGGTGAGAAGCCCCCCCTTTGAGCTTGTAGCGGTGTTCCACCTGGCCGGCAGCCTGGCTTTTGACCGTCTCGGGCCGGGCCTGCAGGATGTAGAGCTTGCCGTCCTCGCCGTCCTTGCCCCACTCGATGTCCATCGCCCGGCCATAGTGCTGCTCGATGATCAGCGCGTACTGGGCCAGCTCGGTCACCTCGGCATCGGTCAGCGAGTAGCGGTTGCGCTGCTCGGGCGGCGTGTCCACGGTCCGCACCAGCCGGCCGGTGGCTTCACGCTCTTGGGTGGAAGCGAACTCCATGCGGATCAACTTGCTGCCCAGATTGCGTCGGATCACCGCCAGCTTGCCGGCCCGCAGCGCCGGCTTGTGAACGTAGAACTCATCGGGGTTCACAGCGCCCTGCACCACCGTCTCGCCCAGGCCGTAGCTGGAGGTGATGAAAACCACGTCCTCGAAACCCGACTCGGTGTCGATCGTGAACATCACGCCGGCCGCGCCCAGGTCCGAGCGCACCATGCGCTGCACGCCGGCCGACAAGGCCACGTCGGCATGGGCAAATCCCTTGTGCACCCGGTAGCTGATGGCGCGGTCGTTGTAGAGCGAGGCAAAAACCTCCTTCATCTTGTGCAGCACATCGTCAATACCGTGCACATTGAGGAAGGTCTCCTGCTGGCCGGCAAACGAGGCGTCGGGCAAGTCCTCGGCAGTGGCCGACGAGCGCACCGCAAAGCTGGCGCCGGGGTTGTCGGCAGTCAGCAGCGCAAACGAGGCGCGCACCGCCGCGTCAAAGTCGGGCGGAAACGGCGCGTCATTCACCCACTGGCGGATCTCTGCACCGGCCCGGGCCAGCGCGTTGACATCGTCGGTATCCAGCGCACTCAGGCGGGCGTTGATCTTGTCGGTCAGGCCGCCATAGGCCAGAAACCGCCGAAACGCCAACGCCGTGGTGGCAAAACCACCTGGCACCCGCACACCGCTGGCGGCAAGCTGGCTGATCATTTCGCCGAGGCTGGCGTTTTTGCCGCCAACCACCTCGACGTCGCTCATTCTCAGGTGTTCAAACGGGATCGCCAGGGCGGTGGCCGCCAGAGGGGAAGATGACATGGGAAAGCTCCGGGATGGTGGGGAATCGGTGCTGTCCGGCGGGCGGCGGCCCAGACGCAGGCCCTCCCGGGCACATCCGCTCGTGCGCTTGACTCATCAAGTGGGCTGCAAGAGGGGGCCATCGGTTGGGGGCGTGGGGCGGCGGCGCATCTCGTCGGTCGGCTGTCGCGGGATTCTACGGATGATGCCCCTATCATTCCTGACCAGGCGTCCAACTTCGGCCGCAAACGGACCCCAAATGCCCAATCGCAGCGTGTTCTTTGTCTCCGACGGCACCGGCATCACGGCCGAAACCTTCGG
>JBBRZR010000344.1:0-5623 GCA_038236495.1 Burkholderiales bacterium | reverse complement strand
GCCCGCCAGATGGACCTGGCACTGCTGCTGCCGGCGGACGCCGACGACGCCATCCGCGCCCAGGCCTACGACCATGCCGGGCTGGAATTGCAGCGCACGCTGGACGGCATCGAGCGCGCCTTTGGCCAGGTCACGCTGGCCCGGCTGCTGATCACGCCCATGCCGGGCGCAGCCGCGCTCTGCGAGCACCTGGGCCCGTTGCTGTACGTGCCGGTGGCACCGCTGCAGCTCGACACGGTGCTGGACTTCAGCGATGTGCCCGAACTGCTGACCGATGCCAGCCTGCTGAACCGCCAGCTCTGCGCCATCGGCGCTGCCTTGCGTGAGGCCTAGCATGACGGCACACCCCCGCTCAGCCGGTTGCCGCCCAGGCAAGCCCCTGCCCGTGCGCTGTGCCCGGCCGGACAGGCACTGACCATGGCCCAGCAACTCAACCTGTTCGATGCCCGGTTTGCGCCGCAGTCGCTGCGCTTCTCGGCCCGCCACGGCCTGCTGCTGGTAGTGGCCATGCTGGCCGGCAGTGCACTGACGGCGCAGGCGCTGGGATGGGCCAGCCGCCGCGCCACCGCCGACAGCCAGACGACCGACGCCCAGATGCTGCCGCTGCGCGCCCAGGTCCAGGCGCTGGCGGCCAGCAGCACGGGCGGTGCTGCCAGCGAGCTGGCCCAGTTGCAGGCGCTGGAGGCCGGCCAACGCCGCATCGGGGCGGCGCTGGCGTCCGGCCTGGCCGGCGCCCACGAGGGCCATGCCGACTACCTGGTGGCGCTGGCGCGACGTGCCTCGGCGTCGCTGTGGATCACCGGCTTTGCCGTGTCCGAAGACGGCGCCGCGATAGAACTGGAAGGCCGCATGACCGATGCCGCCGTGCTCAGCGACTACCTGCGCAGCCTCAACGCCGAGCCGCGCTTCAAAGGCCGGCCGTTTGCACAACTCAGCCTGAAGGCGGTGGACGGCAGCAGCGGCTCTTACACCGAATTTGCCTTGCGGTCGGTCGCGTCATCGGCCCAGTCACCAAGCGCAGGCAACCCGCCATGACAACGGCCACTCCCACACCCCCGACCCAGCGCCCAGCCAGCACGGTGGCCGGCCTCAGCCTGGCCGGGTGGCTAGACCGCTGGCGCAACGCCAGCGCCAACACCCGCTGGCGCGCGCTGCTGCGCCGCTTCGACCAACTCGCGCAGCGCGAGCGCTTGCTGATGATCGGCGCCGCGCTGGCGCTGACCTTGATGCTGGCCGACCGGCTGTGGCTGAGCCCGGCGCTGGCGGCGTTCAAGCTGGCGCAGACCCAACAGACGACAGCCCGTACCGCGCTGGCCAGCCTGCAGGCCGACGCACTGGCCTTGCAGAACCTGGGCAGCACCCAGGCCCGCACGCAGCAGGCCGACCTGGCCGCCTGGCGCCAGCGGGTGCGCGACGGTGACAGCGCCTTGCGCCGCCATGAGGAGACCCTGGTCGGCCCGGACCGCATGGTGAGCCTGCTCGAACAACTGCTGGCGCGGCAGGGCCAGGTTCGGGTGCGGGCGTTGCGGTCATTGGGCCGCACCGATCTGCTCAATCCCGGCGTGCCCGGCGCACCGGCCGAGCCCGACAAGGCGTTTCGCGCCAGCACGGCGGCCGGTGCTGCCGCGGCGGCCGATCCGGCAGCGCCCAGCCTTTACCGCCACGGCGTGGAGCTGGTGCTGGAAGGCGGCTTTGCCGACCTGCTGCAGTACCTGCGCGCCGTGGAGGCCCTGCCGCAGCGCGTGCTGTGGGGCAGCGTCAGCCTCAAGGTGGAACAACACCCCAAGTCGGTGCTGACGCTGCGCGTCTACACCATCAGCCGCGACCGGCACTGGTTGGAGATTTGACCGTGCAGCACACCACCTCATCCGCCGGCACCGCGCTGGCCCGGCGCAAGCTGGCAGCCTTGCTGCTGGGCTGCAGCGCCATCGCATGGGCCGGCCCACCCGGTGCCACCACCGGCGCCGCCTTGGCCGACCCGACACGTCCGCCCGCCGCACTGATGACCCCGGCGCCCCTGCGCGGCGCAGCCACCGCGTTGCCGGCGAGTGCTGCGGCAACCGCAGCCACCGGCACACGTGGCCTGGCCGTCGCCGTCCCGGCGGTGCTGGCGGCCAGCGTGTTGCAGTCGGTGCAGCTGCCGCTGCGCGGCCCGGCCGTGGCGATGGTCGATGGCCGGCTGGTCAAGACGGGCGACACGGTGGGCACACGCACGGTGCTGAGCATCGACAGCCAGGGGCTGGTGCTGCGCGGCAACAGCGGCGGCACCGAACGCTTGTCGCTGTTGGCGGGCAGCGCCAAGCAGGCGCCCGGCAGCATCACCACCGCCAGCACCGCCAGTTTTGTCGCGGCGCCGGCGCTGGACGCCGCCCCCCTCGCCCCCACCGAGCGCCATCCCGCCGGGGTGCCTCAGCCGCCAAACGGCAGCACCCTGTCACTGGTCGGAAGGATCAAGCCATGAACCGAACGCTGCGGGCCACCGGCCTGCGCAGCAGCCTGGCGCTGGCCCTGGCCGCACCGCTGCTGCTGGCGCAGACCGCCCACGCCGGCACCGACGCGCCCGACCTCAGCCGCATCAGCAGCGCCGCCCTGCAGGACCTGGGCGCCTTGCTGCGGCCGCAAAGCCGCCGGGCCAGCGCGGTCAGCGACAACCGCGGCCCGCTGCAACTGGCCGCCCTGTCGCCCAAAGGGGTGGCGGCAGCCGCGCCGCCTGCAGCGCCCGCCCTGCAGGCAGCGCCTGAAGTACTGATGGCGGCCGCGCCGGTCCCGGCACCGACACCGACACCGACACCGACACCGACACCGACACCGACACCGACACCGACACCGATCCCGATCCCGATACCCGCATCGGTCCCCGCGCACCCGCAGGCACAGGCCCCCGCACTGGCCAATGCGCAGGTGGCCGCTGCCAACCCGCAGCTGCTGGCCGTCGTCAGTGCACGCAGCCCGGCCGCCACCACCACACCCGAGGCGCGCTTCGACCTGGCGATCAACAACGCGCCGGCTGCGCAGGTCTATCTGCAACTGGCCAGCGGCACGCACTACAACATGCTGGTCTCGCCCGAGGTCAGCGGCACGCTGTCGATCACCCTCAAGGACACCACCCTGCCCGAGGCGATGGACACGCTGCGCGAGCTGTTCGGCTTTGAATACCGCATCACCGGCAACCGGGTCTTCGTCTACCCCAACACGGTGCAGACCCGGCTCTACCGCATCAACTACCTGCCCGGTCGGCGCCAGGGCGCCAGCGACATCCGCGTCAGCTCCAGCGCGATGACGGCCACCGGCACCAACGCCGGCGGCGGCAACAGCAGCAACAGCGGTAACAGCAACAACAACAGCGGCGGCAGCAACGGCAACATGGGCAACCGGCCGGACGACAACGCCCATGTGCGTACCTCGTCGGACGCCGACTTCTGGCGCGAGGTGCAGGCCTCGCTGTCGGCCCTGGTGGGCACGCTGGGTGGGCGCAACGTGGTGTTGAATCCGGCAGCCGGCGTGGTGGTGGTCAAGGCCACGCCGGCCGAGTTGCGCCAGGTCGAGCAGTACCTCAAGGCGGTGCAGGTCTCGATCGAGCGCCAGGTCATGCTGGAGGCCAAGATCGTCGAGGTCAGCCTCAGCAAGGATGCCCAGACCGGCATCAACTGGGCCGGCTTCGGCAAGCTGGGCAACGGCCTGCTGACGCTGGGCAGCGCCGCGCCCGGCAGCACGCTGGGCCCCACTGGCGCGCTGCGCAGCGACGGCAATGTGATCACCCCGGGCGCCGACCTCAACGCCAGCTCGCTGGGCCGGGGCTTTTACGGCCTGGCCTTCCAGGCGGCCAACTTTGCCGCGCTGCTCAACTTCTTGCAGACCCAGGGTGATGTGCAGGTGCTGTCCAGCCCGCGCATCGCCACGCTGAACAACCAGAAAGCGGTGCTCAAGGTGGGCAGCGACGAGCTCTACGTCACCGGTGTGTCGAGCAGCGTGACCAGCAGCGGCACCAACTCGGTGACCACGCCGACGCTGACCTTGCAGCCGTTTTTCTCAGGCATCTCGCTGGACGTGACGCCGCAGATCGACGACGCCGGCAACGTGATGCTGCATATCCACCCGACCGTCAGCAACGTGACCGAGAAGAACAAGAACATCGACCTGGGCTCGCTGGGCTCGTTCAAGCTGCCGCTGGCGGCGAGTGCGGTCAACGAGACAGATTCCATCGTACGGGTGCGCGACGGCCAGATCGTGGCCATCGGCGGCCTGATGAAGACCGAGATGCGCGATGAGCGCACCGGCCTGCCGGTGTTGTCCGACGCGCCGGTGGTGGGCGGCCTGTTCCGCCAGACCAACACCATCACCAGCAAGCGTGAGCTGGTGATCATGCTCAAGCCCACCGTGATCCAGGAGGACGGCGCCTGGCCCGACGCGCCGACCTTTGGCGGCCCGGCCGGTGCGGCGCCTGCGCCCGCCCGCTGACTGCCCACCGCCGCAGACCCCATCCATGGCCCGCCCCGAACGCATCCGCCTTGGCGACCTGCTGATCCAGGAGTCGCTGCTCACCGCCGCCCAGCTCGACGAGGCGCTGATCGAGCAAAAAAAGAGCGGCCGCAAGCTGGGCCGCATCTTCATCGACCGGCAGTGGGTCACCGAGGTGCAGATCGCCAAGGCCGTCGCGCGCCAGCTGCGCGCGCCCTTCATCGACCTGTCCACCCGCAACCTGCGGCGCGAAGTGGCCGCACTGCTGCCCGAGACCCACGCCCGGCGCCTGCGCGCGCTGCCGATCG
Source organism: Burkholderiales bacterium (assembly GCA_038236495.1). GTDB lineage: Bacteria > Pseudomonadota > Gammaproteobacteria > Burkholderiales > Burkholderiaceae_C > Pseudaquabacterium. The sequence goes on along the minus strand of JBBRZR010000344.1, from coordinate 857 downwards.
AGGACAGCGCCGGCCCCGGCGGGCCGCTGCGGGTGGCGATGGCCGACCCGACCGACATCAACGCCTACGACGAGCTGGCCCGGCTGACCCGGCGCGAGATCGACCTGGCGGTGGTGGCCGAGAGCCAGTTGTTGGCCGCACTCGACCGGGTCTACCGCGGTGGCGACGAGATTGCCGGCCTGGCGCGTGAGCTGACCAACGACATCACCACCGTCCAGGACGAGATCGGCGACCTGCTGGGCCTGGGCAATGTCACCACCGAAGACGCGCCGGTGGTGCGCCTGCTGTCGATGATGTTCGAGCAGGCGCTGCGCACCCGGGCGTCGGACATCCACATCGAGCCGCAGGAGCGCAACCTGCGCATCCGCTTCCGCATCGACGGCGTGCTGCATGTGCAGACCGAGGCCGACGCCAAGATCGCTGGCGCGGTGGCGCTGCGCTTGAAGTTGATGAGCGGCCTGGACATCAGTGAAAAGCGCCTGCCGCAAGATGGCCGCTTCCACGTCAAGCTGAAGGCCAGCGCGGTGGACGTACGCATCTCCACCCTGCCCACCCAGCATGGTGAGTCGGTGGTGATGCGGCTGCTCAACCAGAGCGCCGGCCTGCTGTCGCTGGACAACCTGGGCCTGCCGGATGCCGTGGCGCAGGCGCTGGCCCGCACGCTCAAGCGGCCCAGCGGCATGGTCGTGGTCACCGGCCCCACCGGCAGCGGCAAAACCACCACGCTGTACGCCGCGCTCAATGCGCTGAACGACAGCGAGCGCAAGATCATCACGGTCGAAGACCCGATCGAGTACCGCCTGCCCGGGCTTAACCAGGTGCAGGTGATGGAAAAAATCGACCTGAGTTTTGCCCGG
>JBBRZR010000343.1:0-5640 GCA_038236495.1 Burkholderiales bacterium | reverse complement strand
GGGCAGCAGGCGGTCGGTCAATGGGTCGTCGTCGGCCGGGTCGTGCAGCAGCCACATCGACAGCGCCTGGCCCGCGTAGGCCAGGCACAGGGCCATCAACGGCAGGGCTGTTCGGCCACCGATCATCGATGCCAGCCAGGGCGCCAGCACCAACGCCAGACCCAGGGCGGCACGTGCAGCGATGTAGGTGCGCAGGATGCGCGGCAAGGCGGCGCCCTCGGTCGACACCAAACGTTTGGCCTCGCGGGCGATGAAGCTGCTGTCGCTGCCCGACTCCAGGTCGGCATCGCCGGTTGCACTGCCAGCGGCGACCGGGCCTCGGCCTGCCGGCTCGGATGGGCGGCCCCAGGCGCCGAGCCAGGTGTCATCGGGTGTCGATCGGGGCGGGTGCCGCCGCTCGCCCCGGCGCCGGTCCTGGCCACGCCGCTCCGGCACCAGACTCACCCGGCAAGCTCCGGCGGTTGACCTGCGAAATCTTTCACTGCGGACCGCGGGCGGCTGGCAGGACTCATGCCGGCGGGCTGGCCGGCCCGAGCAGGCGGTGCGCGTCGCTGCAGTACAGGCGCGAGCCCTGGGGCACCGCGTCGGTCGCGGGCAGGTGCAGGCCGCAGTGCGCGCACTGCACCATCGCCACCGGTGTGGCTGGCTTGGCCGGATCAGCGGCGGTACGGCGCGACACACCGCCGCCGCGCAGGCGCGACACCAACGACCACAGCCCAAAGCCCACCACCAACAGCACCAACAGGTATTTCACGCGTCATCCCACCACAAGCAACCCAAGACACACCGCAGACCGGCCATCAAACAGCAGGCCGGCCCAGCACCACTTCAAACACGAAGCGAGAGCCGACATAGCCCAGCAACAGCAGTGCCGCGCCGACATACAGCCAGCCGGTGGCACGCCGGCCGCGCCAGCCCTGCCATTGGCGACCGGCCAGCAAGGCCGCAAACACGGCCCAGCCCAGCAGCGAGAACACGGTTTTGTGGTCCCAGCGCCATTGCGGCGTGGTGGCCGTGCCCAGCAGCAGGGCTGCTGTCAGCACCACAAAACCGGCCTCGACAAACCGAAAGGTCAGGCGCTCCAGCCGCAACAAGGGCATGCCCATCGGCCCGGCGGTGCTGCCAGCGCCCGCCGCAGCTTGCACGGCGGACCGGGTGCGCAGTTTGCGCTCGGCCGAATCCAGCATCGTGGCGTGCAGCACCGCGGCACCCAGCAGGGCGTACGAGGCCACGCCCAAGGCCCAGTGCAGGGGCATCCAGGCACTGGCGGTGGGTTTGACTTCACCCGGAAAAGCCCAAGCCAGCAGCACCGTCACCGCTCCGCTGATCGCCAGCGCCCGGCGCACTGCGGGCAGCGGCACAAAGCGGCTCTCGACCTCGTGCACCGCCAACACCAACCACGTCGTGAGCGACAACACCGGGCCAAAGCCCAGCCGGGCACCGGACTCGACCCGCCCCCAGCCGCCCACGTCCAGTCCCAGCAACAGCCCATGCAGCAACCACCCCGCGACCAGCGCCGGCGCCGGCCAGCGTGACGGCAAGCCCGACGGTGATGCGCCCGGCATCGCCGCCACCCCGTAGGCCAGCACCGCCAACAGCGCCAGCGCCAGGGGCGCCGCACCGAGGTTGGCGACGGGGGCGAACGGTAGAATCATCATTGACAGTGTACTTTCGCGGCCACCACCCAACGCGGTGCCCGCCACGACGATGGCATCCACTCTTTCAGACCGACTGTCACGCCTCGTCAAGACGATGCGTGGCCAGGCCCGTATCACCGACAGCAACGTGGCCGACATGCTGCGCGAGGTGCGCATGGCCTTGCTGGAGGCCGACGTCGCGCTGCCGGTGGTGCGCGATTTCATCGCCCGCGTGAAGGAAAAAGCACTCGGCACCGAGGTCGTCGGCTCGCTCAACCCCGGCCAGGCGCTGGTCGGCGTGGTGCACAAGGAGCTGGCGGCCACCATGGGTGAGGGGGTGGCCGACCTGAACCTGGCCACCCAGCCCCCGGCGGTGATCTTGATGGCCGGCCTGCAGGGCGCAGGCAAGACCACCACCACCGCCAAGTTGGCCAAGCACCTGATCGAGAAGCGCAAGAAGAAGGTGCTGACGGTCTCGGCCGACGTCTACCGTCCGGCCGCGATCGAGCAGCTCAAGACGGTGACACGCCAGGCGGGTGCCGAATGGTTCCCGTCCACCCCAGATCAGAAGCCGCACGACATCGTGCTGGCCGCGCTCGACCATGCCAAGCGCCATTACTTCGATGTGCTGCTGGTCGATACCGCGGGCCGGCTGGCGATCGACGAGGCCTTGATGGCCGAGATCCGTGACCTGCACGCGACGCTCAAGCCGATCGAAACGCTGTTTGTCGTCGATGCCATGCAGGGCCAGGACGCGATCAACACCGCCAAAGCCTTCAAGGAGGCCTTGCCGCTGACCGGCATCGTGCTGACCAAGCTGGACGGCGACTCCCGCGGCGGCGCGGCGCTGTCGGTGCGCGCCATCACCGGTGCGCCGATCAAGTTTGCCGGTGTGTCCGAGAAGATCGACGGCCTCGAGGTGTTCGACGCCGATCGCCACGCCGGCCGGGTGCTGGGCATGGGCGACATCCTGGCGCTGGTCGAGCAGGTGACGGCCGGCGTGGACATGGGCGCGGCGCAGGCCCTGGCCGACAAGGTCAAGGCCGGCGACGCGTTTGATTTGAACGACTACCTGTCGCAGATCACCCAGATGTCGAAGATGGGCGGCTTGTCAGGCCTGATGGACAAGCTGCCCAGCGCCATGACCGCCAAGGCCGGCAACGTCGACATGGACAAGGCCGAGCGCGACGTCAAGCGCATGGAGGGCATTCTTCGCTCGATGACCGCCAAGGAGCGCGCCCGTCCCGCCTTGCTGATGGACGGCAAGTCCAAGGCCAGCCGCAAACGCCGCATTGCCGCCGGTGCCGGCGTGCAGATTCAGGAAGTGAACCGCCTGCTCAACCAGTTCGAGCAGATGCAGGGCATGATGAAAAAGATGAAGGGCGGCGGCCTGATGAAGATGATGAAACGCATGGGTGGCATGAACGGCATGAAGGGCATGCTGGGCTGAGACCGCGCGCAAACCGCCGGAAAGCGGGTTGCGGTCAGCGCCGCCGGCCGGCCCACCAGGCCGCTGCCAGGCCCACCAGCACACAAGCCAGGGTGTCCGGTTCGGGCACTTCCCGCACGGCCCCATCGACCGCCACCGCGTGGCGCAAGCCAAACCCGCCCTGGACGGCCTCACCAGCGCCATCGGCACCATCGCCCCCATCGCCGCCCAGCGCCGTGACCAGTCGGGCTACCGGTGCGGTCACCCAGTGCGGCAGCCGTGCCCGTTCAGCGCCAGCACTGAGCACCGACACATTGCCGCACACATCGGGCACCATCACCGCCCGCTGGCGGCCTGCGGCGTCCACCACCTCGTAAAGATCGGCTTTTTCGACATGGCCGGGCGCAAAGTTGACGCGCGAGTTCAGGCACATCGTGTGGCCAAAACTCAAGCCCAGGCCGCGCGGGCTGAACTCGCGCCCACCCCGCTCCGACCGGATCATCGCCGTGCTGATGCTGACCCGGTCCGTGGGCTGCCGGGCACGGATGCGGGCCGCGACCGGCGCCACCAGCTCGGTCGGCAAGCGGGCAGCCACCAGCGCCTGCTCCACCGTGCCTTGATAGGGATTGCGGCCGGGCTTGCCCCAGACACAGTTCTGGCGCAAGCCCAGCGGCGGATCGGTCGCCGGCAGGGCCGTGCTTGCCAGACTGATCGCCGCGACCGGCTGCAGCGGATCGCCGTCGAAGTGCTCGCCCGGTGCCAGGCGGTGCACGCCGCCGGGATGGGCCAGCCGGTCAGCCCGCAAGGTGCCCAGTTGCAGCACCAGCAATGACGCGGCAACCGCCAAGCCCACACCGCCCAGCAAGGCCACGGCCGACCACACCCAGCGACGCAGCCGCAGCCCTCCTGCAGCACGGTCTGGACGATGCGAACGCTGAGGGCCAGGGGTAGGCACGTGGGAGGGCAAGACGCCAGTGAGGGACAGCGGATGCCGGGGCCCAGAAACAGCGGGAGCAGGCAGGTCGGATCGACAGCCAAAGTGGGCGCGGTGGGTTGGCCACGCCGGATCTGGATGCCAAACCTTGTTTCAGCTATCGGCCCGCAACGCCAAAACCCAAGGCACTTCCACACAAGCACCCCAAAAAACACCTCGCCGCCCACCCATCCGGCGCCAACCCGGCCGCCGGCAGGCGAAGATCGGGCATGCGCAACCGCGTCTCCAACCCGCCCCGCATCGGCAGCGACAGCGTGCTGGTCGCGCTGTTGGCAGCGCTGAGCGTGATCAGCACGCCAGCAGCGGCGCAAACCGCCAACGCTGCCAGGCCCGAACCCAGCCCGGATTTCGCCCTGCAGGTGCTGGCCCTCATCAACGCCCAGCGCACGCCGCTGGGCCTGCCGGCGTGGCAGGTCGATCCGGCACTGACCGCCATCGCCAAAGACCACAGCCGGGCCTTGGCGGCGCAAGGACAGCTCAGCCATGACGGGTTCGCCCAGCGGTTTGCACGCGCCGATCGCGACATCTGCGTGGAGAACCTGGCCGCCGGCATGCTGCGGCCCGAGGCGCTGGTGGCAGCGTGGCGGGCATCGCCGGCGCACCAGCGCAATCTGGTCGCACCCAAGGTGCACTACGCCGGGGTCGGCCAGTTCAACGGCTATGTCGCGTTGTTGGCCTGCGACTGACGGGCACCGCGGCCCAACCGTTGGCAGGTCACGCCATCAGGCCAGCAGGGCCTGCGCAAATTCGCGGGCGTTGAAGGTCTGCAGGTCTTCCAGCTTTTCACCCACGCCGATGAAGTAGACCGGCACCGGCCGCTCGCGGGCGATCGCGGCCAGCACGCCGCCCTTGGCCGTGCCGTCGAGCTTGGTGACGATCAGGCCGGTCAGGCCCAGCGCGTCATCGAAGGCTTTTACCTGGGACAAGGCGTTCTGGCCGGTATTGCCGTCCACCACCAGCAAGACCTCGTGCGGCGCACCGGCGTCGGCCTTGGCAATCACGCGTTTGATCTTTCGCAGCTCTTCCATCAGGTGCAACTGGGTCGGCAGCCGGCCGGCGGTGTCCGCAATCACCACGTCGCGCCGGCGCGCCTTGCCGGCGGTCACCGCATCAAAGGCCACGGCGGCCGGATCGGCACCCTCGTTGCTGACGATCTCGACACGGTTGCGGTCGGCCCACACCGCCAACTGTTCGCGGGCGGCAGCACGGAAGGTGTCGGCCGCCGCCAGCAGCACGGTCTGTTCGGCGTCTGCCAGGTGGCGGGTCAACTTGCCGATGCTGGTGGTCTTGCCGGCGCCGTTGACGCCCACCACCATCATCACCGTGGGCTGAAACTGGCCCACTTCCAGCGGCTTTTCCAGCGGCGTCAGCAGTTCGGTCAGCGCATCGGCCAGCAGGCCCTTGACCCGTGCCGGGTCGCTGGCCTTGCTGTCCTTGACGCGGCGTTTGAGGTCCTGCAAAAGGAACTCGGTCGCCCGCACGCCGGTATCGGCCATCAAGAGCGCGGCTTCCAGCTCCTCGTACAGCGCGTCGTCGATCTGGGTGCCGGTGAAAACCTGCGCAATGCTGCTGCCGGTCTT
>JBBRZR010000342.1:0-5647 GCA_038236495.1 Burkholderiales bacterium | reverse complement strand
TTGTTGTCCTGGCTTTGCAGCGCTTCGAGCGGAATGTCCTCGGCCACCAGCAGCTTGAGCCAGTCCAGCAACTCGCTGGTGCTGGGCTTTTTCTTCAGGCCGGGCAGGTTGCGCACGTCGTAGAACGTTTTCATCGCCGCCGACAACAGCTCTTTCTTGAGCCCCGGGAAGTGCACATCGACGATGCGCTGCATGGTCTCGGCATCGGGGAACTTGATGTAGTGAAAGAAGCAGCGGCGCAAGAAGGCGTCCGGCAGCTCTTTCTCGTTGTTGGAGGTGATGAAGACTAGCGGCCGGTGCTTGGCGCGTACCAGCTCACGCGTCTCGTAGACGTAGAACTCCATGCGGTCGATCTCGCGCAGCAGGTCGTTCGGAAACTCGATGTCGGCCTTGTCGATCTCGTCGATCAGCAGCGCCACCGGCTTGTCGGCGGTAAACGCCTGCCACAGCACACCCTTGACGATGTAGTTGGCGATATCGCGCACTTTTTGCGAGCCCTCGACATCGGACAACTGGCTGTCGCGCAGCCGGCTCACGGCGTCGTATTCGTACAGGCCTTGCTGGGCCTTGGTGGTGCTCTTGACGTGCCATTGCAGCAGCGGCATACCGAGTGCTGCCGCCACCTCTTCGGCCAGCATGGTCTTGCCGGTGCCGGGCTCGCCCTTGACCAGCAGCGGGCGCTGCAGCGTGATCGCCGCATTGACCGCCAGCATCAGATCCTGGGTGGCGACGTAGTTGTCAGTTCCTTGAAACTTCATGGCTTGGCAGGCCGCGGCGGACGGCCGTTGATGAGGGTGGATAGGGCAGCAATTGCTCGCCAAATCAGTATAAGGGTGGCCTCTATAATCTTGGGATGCCTTGGAGACAGCGCCGCGCTGGCCCCTCGCAACGGGTATTTGCGCAGCGTCGCACGCTGGGCAGCCCACCGATTCCCCCTGACACCTCACCTGCCTGACGATGAAAAAAGCGCTATTCCTGCTTCCCCTGGTGCTGGCCCTGGCCGGGTTCAGTGCCGCCTCCCGTGCCCAGGAGGCCAAGGCCGGTGACGCCGCCCTGGGTGCGACCAAGGCCGCCATGTGCATCGGCTGCCACGGCATCGTCGGCTACCAGGCCAGCTTCCCCGAGGTGTACAAGGTGCCGATGATTTCAGGCCAGGGTGCCAAGTACATCGTCTCGGCACTGACCGCCTACCATAAGGGCGACCGCAAGCACCCGACGATGCGGGGCATTGCCGCGACGCTGACCGAGCAGGACATGGCTGACCTGGGCGCCTTTTACGAGACGCAGGGCAAGGCCGCTGGTGGCACACCGGCGCCGACCGCGCTGGCCTCGCCGGTGCCCGAGGCACTGAAAGACCGCATGGCGGTCTGCGTGGCCTGCCACGGCCCCAACTTCAGCAGCCCGATCGACGCGACTTACCCGCGGCTGGCTGGCCAGCATGCCGACTACCTGTACGCCGCGCTCAAGGCCTACCACACCGACGGCAACACGCTGGTGGGCCGCAGCAACGCCACCATGCGCAGCCAGGTGGTGCAAGAGGTGGACGGCAAGAAAAAGCTCACCTTCAGCAACCCCGAGTTGAAGCAGGTCGCGGCCTACCTGGCCTCGCTGCCTGGCGACCTGAAAGTGGTGCCGCAAAGCCGGTTCCGCTGAGGCCGCCGTACCGCCCCTGAACTCCGCTGCCTTGTGCAGCGGTTTTTGTTGGTGTGTACCGCTCAAGCTGGCCGCTTGCAGCGCCGATACCCCATCAGACCATGGGCGAGCGCAACCTGAAAAAGATACCGACCGCCCAGTTGCGCCTGGGCATGCATTTGCATGCTTTCGAGGGCCGGTGGCTGGACCACCCGTTCTGGAAGAGCCGGTTTTTGCTCAAGGACAGCGGCGACCTGCGCCGCGTGATGGACAGCCCGGTGCGCGAGTGCTGGATCGACACCGACCAGGGCCTGGACGTGCTGGCGCCGCCGCCGGTCGCAACCACCGACGATGGGCCGTCCGCCGCCGCCGTGGTTACCGCTGCCGAACCGGTTCTTCTCGAAAGGCTGCCTCCCGACCTTGCTTCGGCATCGTTGCCTGCGCCCCCGGCCCGACAGGCCCGTCCGGCCCGCACGGCGATGGCCGAGGAATTGCATCAGGCCGCCCAGTTGTGCCAGCGCTCTCGCGGGGCGGTCAGCTCGATGTTCAACGAGGCGCGGCTGGGCCGTGCGCTGGAGGCCGAGCGTTGCCTGCCGCTGGTTGACGACATCGCGCAATCGGTGTTCCGCAACCCGGGCGCGCTGGTCAGCCTGGCCCGGCTCAAGACCCAGGACGATTACTCGTACATGCACTCGGTGGCGGTGTGCGCGTTGATGGTGTCGCTGAGCCAGCAGATGGGGCTGGACGACGCGGCCTGCCGCGATGCCGGCCTGGCCGGCTTGCTGCACGACCTGGGCAAGGCGGCTATGCCGCTGGACATCCTGAACAAGCCGGGCAAGTTGACGGAGCAAGAGTTCGCGATCATCCGCACCCACCCGGAGCGCGGCTGGCAGATGCTGCAGGACGGCAAGGGCGCGACCGAGATCGCGATGGACGTCTGCCTGCACCACCATGAGCGCATCGACGGCCGCGGCTACCCGCACAAGTTGCCGGGCGAGCAGCTGACCCCCTTCGCCCGCATGGGTGCGGTTTGCGATGTGTACGACGCGATCACCTCGAACCGACCCTACAAGGTGGGCTGGGACCCGGCCGAGTCGATCTCGCGCATGGCGTCGTGGCAGGGCCAGTTCGACGAGACGGTCTTCCGCCACTTCGTGCGCAGCCTGGGCATCTACCCGAACGGCTCGCTGGTGCGGCTGGCGTCGGGCCGGCTGGGGGTGGTGATGGAGCAGAACGCGCACGCGCTGACCGCGCCGATCGTCAAGGTCTTTTTCTCGACGGTCACAGGCCAGGCGCTGACGCCGCAGTTGCTGGACCTGGCGCAAGCCGGTCTGGACCGCATCGTCGATCGCGAGCCGACGGGACGCTGGAACTTTCCGCACCTCGACGCGCTGTGGGCGGGTGAGGACGTGATCAAGCGCAGCAAGTAGGCCTTCTTGGCCCGCGCCAGCGTGGCGGTGGCAGCGTCCGCCAGCGCCTGATGCTCAGGCGTCGATGCGGGGCTTGAAGCGCGCCAACAGCAGCGCATTGCTGATCACGCTGACTGACGAAAGCGCCATCGCTGCACCGGCCACCACCGGGCTGAGCAGGCCAAAGGCCGCCAGCGGGATGCCCACGACGTTGTAGGCAAAGGCCCAGAACAGGTTTTGCCGGATACGCCGGGTGATGGCCCGCGACAGCTGCAGCGCCTCGACCACCAGCAGCGGGTCACCCCGCAGCAAGGTCAGGCCGGCGGTCTGCATCGCCACGTCGGTGCCACCGCCGTCGGCGTGGGTCATCGCCAGGCCGACATCGGCGGCGGCCAGCGCCGGCGCGTCGTTGACGCCGTCGCCCACCATCGCCACCCGTTGGCCGGGGGCCAGACCGGTGCGCAAGTCCTGGATCACCCGCGCCTTGTCGGCGGGCAGCACTTCGGCCCGCACCTCGGTGATGCCGACCTCGGCGGCCAGCGCGTTGGCCGCGCCGGCGTTGTCGCCGCTGACCAGCACCACGCGCAGGCCTTCGTGCTGCAACGCGGCCACTGCCTGGGCCGCGCCGGGCTTGGCATGGTCGCCAAAGGCCAGCAGGCCCAGCGCGGCGGGCGGCGCCACCTCGGCCAGCCAGGACACGCTGCGGCCTTGCGCCGCCCAGGCCTGGGCCTGCTGCGCCAGCGCTGCATCGACCACGCCCAGCTCGGCCATCCACAGGCTGCTGCCCAGCTTGAGCGAGCGGCCGTTGACCGTGCCCTCGATGCCGCGCCCGGCCACAGCCTGGGGGGTGTCGGCCTGGGGCACCACCACCGCCTCGGCTTTGGCGGCCGCCAGCACGGCACGCGCCAGCGGGTGCTCACTGGCGGTCTGCAATGCGGCCGACAAGGCCAGCAACTCGGCCCGACCGCCCGGCAGCGCGGCGCTGGCGCGGGCCTCGACCAGTTGGGGCCGGCCCTCGGTCAGGGTGCCGGTCTTGTCGAACGCCACCACGGTGACCGTGCGCATCAGCTCCAGCGCCTGGGCGTCGCGCACCAGGATGCCGCGCCGCGCCGCCAGACCGGTGCCCACCATCAGCGTGGCCGGGGTGGCCAGGCCCAGCGCGCAGGGGCAGGCGATCACCAGCACCGAGACGGCGTGGATCAGCGCGGTGGCCCAGTCACCGCGCGCCGGGCTGAACAGGCCCCAGCCCAGCAAGGTCAGCAGCGCCACACCGAACACCACCGGTACAAACACCGCCGCCACCCGGTCCACCGTCTGCTGGATCGGCGCCTTGCTGGCCTGCGCCGACTCGACCATCTGCACGATCTGCGACAGCATGCTGGCCGCGCCCACCGCGGTAGTGCGCACGACCAGCAGGCCCTCGCCGTTGATGGCGCCGCCGGTCACGGCATCACCGGGCTGGCGTGCCACCGGCAGGCTTTCACCCGTCAGCAGCGATTCGTCCAGGTGGCTGCGGCCTTCGATCACCACGCCGTCGGTGGGCACGCGCTCGCCGGGGCGCACCAGCACCTCGTCGCCGGGCAGCACCTCACCCAGCGGCACCGATTGCTCGATACCGGCGCGGCGCACATTGGCCTTGTCGGGCCGCAGCGCCTTCAGGCCGTCCAGCGCCACCAGGGTGCGGCGCTTGGCGCGGGCCTCCAGCCATTTGCCAAACAGCACCAGCGTGATCACCACCGCCGCGCTCTCGAAGTACAGCTGCGGCATGGCGCCTGGCCCGTCGGCCGACGACCTGGCCCACATCGCCAGGCTCAATCCGTAGGCCGCGCTGGTGCCGGTGGCCACCAGCAGGTCCATGTTGCCGGCGCCGGCCCGCAGTGCCTTCCAGCCAGCGATGAAAAACCGCGCGCCCAGCCAGAACAGCACCGGTGTGGCCAACGCCCATTGCCACAGTGCCGGCAGCATCCAGTGCCGGCCCAGCAGGTCGCCGGCCATGGGCAGCACCAAGGGGGCCGACAGCGCTGCGGCAACGGCGACCCGCCAGCCCGGGTCGTGGTTGATGGCTGCGGGCGGCGGCTTGCCGTCGTCCAGCACCAGGGCGGTGTAGCCGGCGCGCTGCACCGCCAGCAGCAAGGCGGCGTTGTCGGCGCTGCCGGCCAGCCGGCGCACCCGGGCGGTGTTGGTGGCCAGGTTGACGCTGGCCTGGCGCACGCCGGGCACCCGACCCAGCGCTTTTTCAACCCGCGCCACGCAACTGGCGCAGGTCATGCCGTCGATGCGCAAATCGACTTGCGTCTCGGGCACTGCATAGCCCGCCTTGCCGATGGCGGTGGCCACGGCCAGCGCGGTGGCTGCCGGGTTGGCTGCGTCCAGCGTGATTTGCGACTTTTCAGTCGCCAGGTTGACGGTGGCTGCCTGCACCCCGGGCACCTTGTTGATGGCTTTTTCAACCCGGGCCACGCAGCTGGCGCAGGTCATGCCGGTGACGGGCAGGTTCAGGACGCAGGTATCGCTCATGCCGGGATGCTAGACCCTGGCGCCAGGCCCGGTTGCCCTGACAGGCCCGATACTGGGCGGGTTGCCAATATTGGAGCCTCAACATGATC
>JBBRZR010000341.1:0-5657 GCA_038236495.1 Burkholderiales bacterium | reverse complement strand
GAGATCAACGGCTCGTCCAAGCGCATCGCCGACATCATCGGCACGATCGACAGCATCGCCTTCCAGACCAACATCCTGGCCCTGAACGCGGCGGTGGAAGCCGCCCGCGCCGGTGAGCAAGGCCGTGGTTTTGCAGTCGTCGCCGCCGAAGTGCGCAGCCTGGCCCAGCGCAGCGCCGAGGCCGCCCGTGAGATCAAGACCCTGATCGGCGCCAGCGTCGAGAAGGTCGAGACCGGCGCCCGACTGGTGCAGGACGCGGGCACGACGATGGGCGAGATCGTGGCCAGCGTGCAGCGTGTGACCGACATCATCGGCGAGATCACCGCCGCTGCCGCCGAGCAAAGCAGCGGCATCAGCACGGTCAACGGCGCCGTCACCCAGCTCGACCAGATGACGCAGCAAAACGCAGCGCTGGTCGAAGAATCGGCCGCCGCCGCCGAGAGCCTGAACGATCAGGCCCAGCGCCTGAGCGCCAGCATGCAGGTGTTCCGCTTGAATGCCGGCGCCGCGCCGGCCGCGAGCAGCTTGCCGGCCAACCGCCCGGCCGCCAAGGCTTACACGGCACCCAACCCGACAGCTCGCGCTGCAACCCGCCCGCCAACGCCTGCCGCTGCCCGCGGACCCGCGCCAACCCGCGTGGCCGTCACGCCACCAGCGCTGGCCACCGGCAGCGCCGCGCATGACAGCAGCGACTGGGAATCCTTCTGACCTGGCGCTTGCCTGACGGGCTCAGCACCTGCAACAGCCAACGCTTGCCCGGCCGGCACTGCGACCGGCGGCTCGGTGCTGCGCTGCAACGTGCTGACCACCCGACTGTTGCTTGCCAGCAGATCAACAGCAGCCCGCGCCTGCCCAAGCGCGCAGCCGCGATCGGGTGCAGGGGTGACTTCTGAGGGGCCAGTGAACTGCCGAGCAGCGTGACTGCGGCGAACCTGGTGAACCCAGCCGGTAGCATGGCCACTCTGTACCGCGCCCCCGCCAGGGCTCACCCGGCGCCCCGTGACCCTCGCCCTTCCCCCCATCCGTCGATTCAGCCTTCGAGTGGCCCCGCACCGGCGCGTGTTCGCTGCGTTTTTCCTTTACGCCTTTGCGCTGGGCGGATTCTTCCCGCGGCTGGCCGAGTTGCAGCACTCGATGGGCGTCAGTGAGGGCGCGCTCGGCCTGGGCCTGATCGGGGCGGCGTGCGGCACGCTCTTTTCGCTGAGCTTCGCGGGGCGGCTGGTCGAGCAGGTCGGTCATCGGTTCACCTTGCTCGCGCTGCTACCCTTGTTGCCGGTGTTCTATGCGGCCGCGGCCCATGCCAACGGCGCGCTGACGCTGTTCATTGGCCTGCTGCCGGCGGGGCTGTGCATCGGTGCGATCGAGCTGGTGGTGAACCTGGAAGCGGACCGTGTTGAACACCAGAGCGGGCGACGCATCATGAACCGCGCGCATGCGTTCTGGAGTTTCGGGTTTTTCGCTGCCGGCCTGCTGGGCGCGCTGGCGGCGTGGCTGGGCATCCCGGCGACCTGGCATCTGGCAGGCGTCGTGCTGCTGTCGGCCCTGCTGATCGTGTTGCTGCTGGGCGGTTTCGAGGCAGCCCCACACCGAACCGGCAGCAGCGTTGAGCCGACCCATCATTTCGCGTGGCCCACACCCGCCATCTGGGCGTTGGTACTGTTCACGATCTCCGGCATGGTGCTCGAAGGTGCGGGCATCGATTGGTCGGCCATCTACATGCGCGACGTCTTTGCTGCCACTCCCTTCATCGGCGGCCTGGCGGTTGCCACCGGCGCCTTCACGCAGGGCCTGACACGCTACGTGGCCGACGGTTTTGTCGAACGCCACAGCCCTGTCGCCATCGCCCGCGCGCTGCTGGCAGTGCTCGGCCTGGGCGCGCTGATGGTCAGCTTCGCAGCCTCGTCGGCAGTGGCACTGCTGGGGTTCGCGTTGATGGGGGTGGGCACCAGTGTGATGTTCCCGTTGGCGATGTCAGCCGCGGCTCAGCGCAGTGACCGGCCAGCCGCCACCAACGTCGCCGCGCTGGCGCAGATCTCGTTCGTCAGCTTCCTGCTGGCCCCACCGCTGCTGGGCTTCGTGGCCGAGCGTCTCGGCATTCGCTGGGCCTTTGGCTTTGGGCTGCCGCTGCTGGCGCTGAGCCTGGCGGTGTCATCGGCGCTGCGTGGGCCGCCGCAGGCGCGCCGCTGATGAAGTTGGCCCTCAATTCGAGAAAATCCGTTCGACTTGACGCCCGTCAGCAGGTTCGTCGGGTGGCCGGCATGGCAACTGCGCTGGCAATAGCAGGGGCCTGAGGACCTGTATCCGCCAGCGCCGCCCAACAGGCCCGACAGGCCCAGCCGCCTACTCCGCCGCCCGCCGCAGCGTGTCCATCACCGGCCGGCGCAGCACCTCGCGCAGGCCCCACCAGCCCGCCGCCCAGGCCAGCAGCGCCCCCAAGACGGTGCCTATCAGCGGCACCCAAGGCGACGGCGCCCAGGCAAAGTCGAACACCTGGCGCGCCAGCAGCCCGCCGATCAGCACGGCCGCCACCGCCGCCAGCAGCCCGGCCAGCGCGCCCACGCCCAGCAGCTCGGCCCGCTGCACCTGTCGCAGCAGCCGGCTGCCCGCGCCCACCGCCCGCATCACGGCGTACTCACGCGCCCGGCTATCGCGGGTGGCGCTGACGGCGGCAAACAACACCACCAGCCCGGCGGCCAGGGTGAAGCCGAACAAGAACTCGACCGCCCGCACCACCTGGTCCAGCACCTTTTGCACCTGGGCCAGCGACGCCGACAGATCCACCGTGGTCAGGTTGGGAAACTGCCGCGCCAGACTGCGGTCCAGGCCTGACGAGCTGTCCGGTGTGCGGAAGGCGCTGATGTAGGTCAGCGGCAGGTCGTCCATCCGGGCGCGCGGAAACATCACGAAGAAGTTGACCCGCATCGAGCCCCAATCGACCTTGCGCAAGCTGGTGATGCGGCCCTCGGCCGGGGTGCCGGCGATGTCGAACTTCAGCCGGTCACCCAGCTTCAGGCCCAGGGTCTGCGCCAAGCCGGCCTCGACACTCAGGGCGTCGGGCTCATCGGGGATCCACTGGCCGGCGCTCAGCAGGTTATGGCTGGGCATTTCGGCCGCGTGGCTGAGGTTGAACTCGCGGTCGATCAGGCGTTGCGCCCGTTCGTCGGTGTACTGGCCGGGCGCGACCTCGCGGCCGTTGATCGCCAACAGACGGCCGCGGATCATCGGGTACCAGTCGTAGTGCGTCACGCCAGCGCTCTTGAGCGCGGCCTGAAACGCCTCACCCTGCTCGGGCTGCAGGTTGATGACAAAACGGTTGGGCGCATCGGCCGGGGTGGCGGCGCGCCAGGCCGAGATCAGGTCGGTGCGCAGCAGCACCAGCAGCATCAGCGCCAGCAAGCCCACCGCCAGCGTCGACACCTGCAGCACCGCCAGCGCCGGGCGGGCCGCCAGTTGCCGCGTGGCCAGCACCAGCCAGCGCGGTGCGGCAGCGGCGGTGGGCACGGCGCGCCGCAACAAGGCCACCGCAGCCCAGGCCAACAGCGCAAAGGCGGCAATCGCGCCAGCAAAGCCGCCCACCGCCAACAGGCCCATCTTGATGTCGGACGAGGCCGCCACCAGCAGCGCCGAAAAACCCGCCAGCCCGGCGATCAACACCCCGGCCGATGCCGCGCGCGGGGTGCCCACATCGCGCCGGATCACCCGCAGCGGCGGCACTTGCGCCAGTTGCAGCACCGGCGGCAGGCCAAAAGCTGCCAACAGCGTCATGCCGACGCCCAGGCCGAAAGCTGCCGGCAACCAGCCGGCGGGCGGCAGGTTGGCATCGACCAGGCCGGCCAGCAGGCTGACGAAGACAAAGTGCACTGCAAAACCCAGCGCCACACCAATGCCGCTGGCGATCAGGCCGACCGCGCCAAACTCCAGCGCATAGGCGGCCGCCATGGCACGCTGCGGCGTGCCCAGCACCCGCAACATGGCGCAGTCGTCGAGATGCCGCTGGGCAAAGTCGCGCGCCGCAATCGCCACCGCCACCGCCGCCAGCAGCGCTGCCAGCAAGGCCACCAGGTTGAGAAAACGCTGCGCCCGGTCCAGCGTCTGGCGCATCTCGGGCCGGCCAGACTCCAGCGACTCGACGCGCAGGCCGCGCAGCTTGGCGCTGGCCACCTGGTCGTCGGCCCAGCGCAAAAATTCACGCACGCCGGTCTGCCCGCGTGCGCTGCCGTCGGTAGGCGCCGCCACCATCAAGCGGTAGGTGACACGGCTGGTGGGCTGCACCAGGCCGGTGGCCGCCAGGTCGTCGGCCTGCAACATCACCCGGGGCGCAAAGCTCATGAAGCCGGCGCCGCGGTCGGGCTCCTGGCTGATCAGCCGGGCCACCGTCAGGCGCAAATCGCCCAGCAGCAGGCTGTCGCCGGGCTTGAGTTGCAGGCTGTCGAGCACCGCCGCCTCGACCCACACCGTGCCACGCGCCGGGCCGCCGGCCACCGCCCGGTCGGGGCCGCCCACCTGGTCTTGCACCCGCAACCTGCCGCGCAACGGGTAGCTGGCGCTGACTGCCTTGACGGCCACCAGTCGCGACGCGCCGCCCTTGTCGTCGGGCGCACGCGCCATGCTGGGAAAACTGGCGCTGCTGGCCTGCAACAAGCCGAGCGTGTTCGCCCGCGCCGCAAACTCGGCCGGCGCGGGCTGGTCACTCGCCACCACTGCGTCGCCGCCCAGCAGCTGGCCCGCGTCCCGGGCCAGCGCGGCCTCGAGTCGGGTCGCAAAAAAACCGACCGCGCTGAGCGCCGCTACCGCCAGCACCACGGCCACCATCAACAGCCGCAGCTCACCGGCCCGAAAGTCACGCCAGCTCTGGCGCCAGGCCAGCGCAAAAACCGAAACCCGCAAAGCATAGGAAGTCATGCGTGGCACGGTACACCAGCGCGGTGCAGTGCCATGGCGACGGGGCAATTTGACGGCGGGGTGCGTTGGTGCGCCGCAGATTCAAGCCCGTGCGGTTTGAAGGATGCGTGCAGTCGCCGAGAACCGCAGAGCCGGTGCGCGCTGCTGTAATGGTGCCATGACCTCCTCCAACGCCCCCATCGCCCCCTTGTTCGTGTCCCACGGCTCACCGATGACCGTGCTGGAACCCGGCGCTGCCGGCGCTTTCTGGCAGCAACTCGGCCCGGCGGTCGGGGCCGCGTCCCGCCGGCCCCGGGCGATCCTGGTGATCTCGGCCCACTCGCTGACCCGCGAGCCAGTGCTGAAGGCGGCCGCGCAACACACCACGGTGCATGACTTTTCGGGTTTTCCGGACGCGCTGTACCAGTTGCGTTATGACGCACCCGGCGCGCCTGAGTTGGCGCCGCGCGTGGCGGCCCTGCTGACAGGCGCCGGCCTGCCCGTCCACACCAGCACCGAGAGCGGGCTGGACCACGGCATCTGGGCGCCCTTGCGCTTCGTCTGGCCGGCGGCTGACATCCCTGTGCTGCCGCTGGCATTTCCGCCCGACTGGTCGCCGGCGCGGCTGTTTGCGATGGGCCAGGCCTTGGCGCCCTTGGCTGATGAAGGGGTGCTGGTGCTGGGCAGCGGCAGCATCACCCACAACCTGGGCCTGCTGTTTGGCGCCGCTGTCCGGCCCGCGCTGGACGCGCCGGAGATCCGGGAGTCCGCCGCCT
>JBBRZR010000340.1:0-5657 GCA_038236495.1 Burkholderiales bacterium | reverse complement strand
TCTGACATGCCACGAAGCTGGCGGAAGCCAGCACGGCTGCCTGACCCGCTGGCGTCCGTCACGCAAGATGCCGTCGGGCGCCTGTGGCCTGCACCAGTCGAGTCACACAGCCCGTGTGGCCGCATCTGGAGCCTCGCATTGGCGCGCAAGCTGCTGGCCTTCAATGCGGGCGCAGGCGGCGGGCCGCGGGTCGAGGTGGTGATCCTGTCGCGCAACGACCCGGTGTCGGGGTTGCGGGTGTTCCGGTCGTGCCAGCACTACGGGCTGCCGGTGGAGCGCGGCGTGTTCACCCGCGGCGAGGCGCCCTGGCGCTACCTGCGGCCGCTCAAGGCCCAGCTGTTTTTGTCCGCCAACGCGGCCGACGTGCGCTCTGCGCTGGCAGCCGGTGTGCCGGCGGCTCGGGTCTCACCCCTGGCGCCACAGGCCTCGGCCCTGCATCCGCAGGAGCTGCGCATTGCCTTTGACGGTGACGCGGTGCTGTTCTCGGACGAGGCCGAGCAGGTCTACCAGCGTGACGGCCTGCTGGCGTTTCAGCAGCATGAGCAGGACCAGGTCGCCACGCCGCTGGCGGCCGGTCCGTTCAAGCCCCTGCTGGCTGCGCTCAAGCGCTTGCAACAGGCTGGCAACGCGTCGGGCATGCGGGTGCGCACCGCCTTGGTGACGGCGCGCAGTGCGCCGGCCCACGAGCGGGCGATCCGCACCCTGATGGACTGGCAGATCGAGGTCGACCAGGCGATGTTCCTGGGCGGCCTGCCCAAGGGCGAGTTCCTGCGCGAGTTCGAACCCGACTTTTTCTTCGACGACCACCCGCGCCATGTCGCCAGCGCAGCGCAGCATGTGCCGGCGGGGCATGTGGTGCACGGGGTGAGTAACCCGGACCCAGCATAGGCCGCCTGGGTCGGTGACCCCCGCATTCAGGGGGGGTCAGGCGACGATCATTGAACCGTCACGGCTTGTTCACGCGGTCTGTCTATGGTGCATCTCAGCACGGGCCCGGCGCGGTTCGTGGCGCAAATTCAACCCCCACCCTGCCGGAGATTTACCCATGTTCAAACGACTGTTCGTGCTGGCGGCTGTTGCTGCAGCCATCGCACCTGCCCACGCCTTGACAGCCGGCGACATCGCGATCATTGGTCGCATCAACAACGGCTCGCCAGACTCTTTTGCAGTCGTTGCGCTGACCAACATCGCAGCCGGCGAGGTCATCTACTTCACAGACAACGGCTGGACGGGAACCGGCTTCCGCGGCGCCAGTGCCACCGACGGCGATGGCAATGAAAACCTGACCAAATGGACAGTCGCTGCCCCTGTTGCCGCTGGCACTGTTGTTCTCAGTACGGCAGCCTCTTTCAAAACCAGCGGCGCAATCGCCGGCACGACCTCGGGCTCTTATGCCAGCCTCGCGCTAAGCCAGAGCGGAGACCAAATTTACGCATTTCAGGGGTCCGCCAATAACCCGCTGTTCAATACTGCGGTGCAGACACATCTCTACCTGCTTGACGACTCGAACGGGTTTGAGGCGGCGAGTTCATCGGCCACCGGTGGCGTACCCACCGGCTTGACTTTCGGCAGCACGGCGGTGACGTTGAATTTCTCCTCAGGGGGTGGTATCCGCGTCAAGTCCAGTGTGTTGGCTGGCCCCGCAATGGACAAGACGCAATGGCTGAGCACTTTTGCCATCGCCTCCAACTGGGAAGCCGGCACACCTCTGCCGACTGCCTCGATCAGCGTGGTACCCGAGCCCGAGTCCTACGCCCTGCTGCTGGCCGGTCTGGCCGGCCTGGCCTTCGTCGCCCGCCGCCGCGCCTGATGCACGGCCCCGGCTGCCTTTGCTGGCAGCCCGTCCGGGCAAAACATCGCCCGGCACCCCCGTAGCCGAACTGTTGTACACCCAGCGTCACCGCCGCAAGGCCGTGGCGCTGCAACCTTTGAAGAAGCCACTCACCATGACCCATCGACCCCTGTGCCGTCCCGCCTTGCGGCAATCGCTGGCGGCGCTGTCCGCCGCCCTGCCACTGGCCTTTTTGGGCCTGGCTGCCGCGCCGGCCAACGCGGCGGTGGTGATCAGCCAGGTGTACGGCGGGGGCGGCAACACCGGCGCCACGCTCAAACACGATTTCATCGAGATCTTCAACGCCGGCAGCAGCCCCGAGAGCATCGGCGGCTGGTCGGTGCAGTACGCCTCAGCGTCCGGCACCAGCTGGCAATTCACGGCCATCCCGGCTGGCACCACGCTGCCGGCCGGCCGCTACTACCTGGTCCGCCAGGCCGCCGGCGCCAACAGCAGCGCGGTGGACGTGGTGGGCGACCTGACCGGCACCAGTGCGATGTCGGGCACCAGCGGCAAGGTGGCGCTGGCATCCGGCGCGGCCGCACTGACCGGCAGCACGCCGGCCGGCGTGCTCGACATCGTCAGTTATGGCACGGCCAACTCCACTGAGGGTACGGCCACCCCCGCGCTCACCAGCACCACTGCCGCCATGCGCAACGGCGCGGGCTGCACCGACAGTAATAACAACAGCGCCGACTTCAGCCTGGTCGCACCCGCGCCGCGCAGCAGCGTCAGCACAGCGGCCCCCTGCGCTGGTGCGCCCGCCCCGGCCCCGGCTGCGGCGGCGATCTACAACATCCAGGGCAGCGGCAACACCAGTGCGCTCGTTGGCCAGGTGGTGATCACCAGCGGCGTGGTCACCAAGCTCACCAACAATGGATTTTTCATGCAGGACCTGGTGGGCGACAACAACCCGGCCACGTCCGACGGCATCTTTGTGTTTGCCAGCGCAGCGGCTTACCCGGCAGCAGCCGTCGGCAATCTGGTGCAGGTGACTGGCACGGTGGTTGAGTTCAACACCGGCGCGGCAGGCAACGCCGACACCCTGGCCCACACGGTCACCGAGCTGACCAGCGTCACCGCGGTCACCCAGACCGGCAGCGGCTACAGCATCGCCCCGACGGTGGTGGCCCTGCCCGAAGCGGTGGAGGGCGACCTGGAGCGCGTTGAGGGCATGCTGGTGCGCCTGACCGGCCCGTTCACGGTGGCGCAAAACTTCTTTCAGGGCCGCTACGGCCAGTTGACGCTGGCCGTGGGTGGCCGGCTGGAGACGCCGACCAACCGCTTCCGCCCGGGCCCGCAGGCGGCAGCCCTGGCCGACCAAAACGCCCGCAGCCGCATCGTCCTGGACGACGGCAGCAGCCTGCAAAACCCCAACCCGACGCCCTACCTGGACAGCAACGCGCTGCCGCGGGCTGGCGACACGGTGGCCAGCATCACCGGCGTGATCGACTACGGCCTGGCCACCAGCAGCAACACCGGCTTCGGGGACTACAAGATCCACCCGACCCAAGCGCCGGTGTTCACCTTGAGCAACCTGCGCACCGCCGCACCCGAGGCGGTGGGCGGCAACATCGTCGTGGCCAGCTTCAACGTGCTGAACTACTTCACCACCTTCACCAACGGCGCCACTGCCAATGGCCAGACCGGCCAGGGCTGCAGCCTGGGCGGCGCGGTTGCCGCCAGCAACTGCCGGGGCGCGAACAGCCTGGCCGAGTTTGTGCGCCAGCGGGCCAAGATCGTCGAGGCGATGGCAGCCCTCAACGCCGACGCGCTGGGCCTGATGGAGATCCAGAACAACGGCCTGGTCGCGGTGCAGAACCTGCTCGATGCGCTCAACGCAAAAGTCGGCGCAGGCACCTACGTCACCACGCCGCTGCCCGCACAGGGCACCGGCAGCGACGCTATCCGGGTGGCGATGATCTACAAGCCGTCGCGCCTGGGCCTGCTGGGCGCGCCGGTCAGCGACACCGACCCGGTGAACAACCGGCCAACGCTGGCCCAGAGCTTTGTGCTGAGCAATGGCGAGCGGTTTTCGCTGCTGGTCAACCACTTCAAGTCCAAAGGCAGCTGCCCGGCCGCCGGCGATGCCAACGCTGCCGGCAACACCGACAGCGGTGACGGCCAGGGCTGCTGGAACGGCCTGCGCAAGCAGCAGGCGCAGCGGCTGCGCAGCTTTGTAGCCACGGTGCAGACCGCCGCAGGCAGCAACGACGTGCTGGTGATCGGCGACCTGAACGCCTATGCCCAAGAGGATCCGGTGTTCGACCTGACCAGCAACGGCTACATCGACCAGGTCGGTCGTTTCAATACCTTCGGCTACTCGTATGTGTTTGATGGCGGCGCTGGCCGGCTGGACCATGCGCTGGCCAGCCCGACGCTGTCGGCCCGCGTCAGCCGTGCCGTGCACTGGCACATCAATGCCGACGAAACCGCGCTGGCCGACTACAACCTCGAGTTCAAGGCGCCGCTGCTGTGCAATGGCGGCACGCCCTGCTCACCCGACCCGTACAGCGTCTCACCGTACCGCTCGTCGGACCACGACCCGGTGGTCGTCGGCCTGAATTTGTACAAGACCTTCTACGGCGCGGCCACCCGCGGCGCGCTGGTGGGCAGCGCCGGCGACGACCTGCTGATCGGCGGCCCGGGCGCCAACACGATGACCGGCGGCGCCGGCCGCAACGTGTTTGTCTACGCCTCGATGCGCGATGCCGGCGACACCATCACCGACTTCGTGCCAGGCAAGGACCGTATCGACCTGGCCGCGCTGCTGGCCTCGATCGGCGCCAACGCTGCGTCGGCCGCTGCCAACGGCGTGCTCAGGCTGGTGGCCGCCGGCGCCCACACCCTGCTGCAGATCGATGCCGACGGCAGCGCCGGCCCGGTGCCGGCACGCACGCTGGCCACCTTGCTCAATCTCAGCCCGGCCCAGATCTCGCCCAGCCGCGACCTCGGCCTGCAGTGAACCTACCCGAAAGCACAGCGCCATGAACAAGCATTTCATCCTCTCCTGCCTGGCCGCCGCCACCGGCCTGTTGGCGGCGCCAGCCTGGGCCCAATCGGCCGATCTGAATGACTGGGCCAAGCTCGGCGATGCGTTGGTCAGCGCCAGCAGCGCCACGCTCAGCACCGCCTTCAGCGACGAAGCGCCCGCCTCGGGCACCGGCGCGTTGGACTACCTCGCCTTCGAGCCGGCGCTGGGCCTGGCCTACGACAGCCTGGGCGCCGGTGACACCTTCGACGGCTCGGCACTGCAGCACAGCTTTATCGCAGCAGCCATGACCACCGTCAGCTTCAGCTGGAGCCTGAGCACCACCGGCTTCGACGCCGGGTTTGCCGACCGCGCTTTTGTGGTGGTCGACGGCAGCGTGCTGGCCCTGGGCACCGTGGCGGCCAACCCGGTGGGTGGCAGCTTCAGCCACACCTTTGCCAGCACCGGCAACCATGCACTGGCGTTTGGCGTGGTGGATGTGGGCGACGTGGTGGGCGTGTCCATCCTGACCGTCAGCGGCTTGACGGTCAGCGCCGTGCCCGAGCCGATGTCGGTGGTGCTGCTGTTGGCGGGCCTGAGCGCGCTGGGCGGCATGGCGCGCCGCAAGGCCGGTCAAGCCACCCGGTAAGCCCGCAGCCCGGCCAGGTCGAGCACCCGCACACCGCCGTACTCGATGCGGATCAGCCCGGCCGCCGCCAGCGCGTTCAGCGCCTCGTTCACCCGCTGGCGCGACAGGCCCACCAGCCAGGCCAGCTCTTGCTGGGTGATGCGCAGCAACTGGCCCACGCCCGGGTAGAGCACCGGGTGGAACAGCGCGGCCAGGCTGCGCGCCAC
>JBBRZR010000339.1:0-5675 GCA_038236495.1 Burkholderiales bacterium | reverse complement strand
GCTGTCGCAACGCCGGTGCGTTGTCTGAAGGCGAAAGGCTGCGCCGGGCACCCAAGTAGGGGATTGTGGACATCGCGGGGTGCCGGCAGCATCTTGGGCATCAAAAAGCGTGCCGGGGTTTGTCCTGGCGCAGGACCAGATTGACTCAATAAGGGGCAGCACAGTGACTTTCAAAAACTTTTCTCTGCGGCTGGTGGCTGCGGCCGCCTTGCTGGGCTTGTCGGGTGTTTCGCAGGCGGCGTTGACGGTGTACACCACCGAAGCCAGCTTCAATGCGGCGGTGATGACGCCTGGCACCGACACTTTTGATGACTTGGGCACTGGCAACTACTTGGGAACGGCGCCGTTGTCGCGCACTGCCGGTTCGTACGGCTATAACGTCACATCAGATATTTTTACCGCAGGCAGTGGGGGTGATCCCTGGTTGTCGACCAATGCGGCAACCGATGTCATCGTTTTCGACAACTTTGGCGCTGGCGTCAAAGCGGCAGGCGGATTGTTTTTCGGCTCGAATTTCAACGGTCAGTTCCTGGCTGGCCAATCCGTCAAAGTGGTTGCCACCGACGCCAGCGGCAGCAGCTCTCAAACCCTCGTCAACACCACCACCAGCACGTTTCTCGGTTTTGTCTCAACCGGGGCGATGATTTCGCTGACGGTCGAGTCTGTGGGTACCAATGTTGATGTTTGGCCAGCGGTGAACAATATTGTGCTGGCCAGCGCCGTGCCAGAACCCGAAACCTATGCCCTGATGCTGGCCGGCCTGGGTCTGGTGGGCTTCCTGGCACGTCGCCGTCGCGCCTGATTCCCTGGCGCTCGTGATGCTGCGGCCCCGGAGCGATCCGGGGCCGCAGTGCATTTGGCGGCGCGATTTCTGGCGCCGCACTGACCCCCACAGCCAGCGCGCCGGCTGACCTCAGGTCGGGAAGCTGCCCGGCAGCAAGATCGTCTTGTCCACCTGCTCGATCCGGGTGCGGCCGCAAAACGCCATCGTCAGGTCGAGCTCCTTGTGGATGATCTCCAGCGCCTTGGTGACACCTGCCTCGCCCATCGCGCCCAGGCCGTACAAGAACGCCCGGCCGATGTAGGTGCCGCGGGCGCCCAGCGCCCGGGCCTTCAGCACGTCCTGGCCCGAGCGGATGCCGCCGTCCATGTGCACCTCGATCTGGCGGCCCACCGCATCCACGATGGCCGGCAGCGCGTGGATGCTGGACTGCGCGCCGTCCAGTTGCCGGCCGCCGTGGTTGCTGACGATCAGCGCGTCGGCGCCGGATTCGACCGCGATCTTCGCGTCCTCGACATCCTGGATGCCTTTCAAGATCAGCTTGCCGCCCCAGCGTTTCTTGATCCACTCGACATCGCCCCAGTTGAGTTGCGGATCAAACTGCTTGGCCGTCCATTCGGACAGGCTGCCCATGTTCTCCACGCCCTTGACATGGCCGACGATGTTGCCGAACTGGCGGCGTTTTGTTGCGGCCATGCCAAGACACCAACGTGGCTTGGTGGCCATGTTCAGGATGTTGGTCAGGGTCAGCTTGGGTGGTGCGGACAGGCCGTTTTTCAGGTCCTTGTGGCGCTGGCCGAGGATCTGCAAATCGAGTGTCAGCACCAGTGCGCCGCAGTTTGCGGCCTTGGCCCGGTCGATCAGGCGTTCGATGTAGTCGCGGTCGCGCATCACATAAAGCTGAAACCAGAACGGCGCCCGGGTGTGGGCGGCGATGTCCTCGATCGAGCAGATGCTCATGGTCGACAGGGTGAACGGGATGCCGAACTTTTCGGCCGCCTTGGCCGCCAGGATCTCGCCATCGGCATGCTGCATGCCGGTCAGCCCGGTCGGCGCAATCGCCACCGGCATGGCAGTTTCAACGCCGACCATGGTGGTGGCGGTGCTGCGGTTTTCCATGTTGACGGCCACCCGCTGGCGCAGCTTGATGGTCTGGAAGTCGCTCTCGTTGGCACGGTAGGTGCTCTCGGTCCAGCTGCCGGAGTCGGCGTAGTCGTAGAACATGCGCGGTACGCGCTTTTGCGCCAGCTTGCGCAGGTCTTCGATGGTGGTGATGACGGTCATGGGTGGTCTCGCTTTTGTTGAAGTCTCCGGGTGCGGGGATGCTAGCGGCGGCGCCGCCGGCCCGACCGGAAACTTGCTCAGGCCAGACCGGAAAGCCAGGCGTCGGACTGCTGCAGGGCGTCGGCGCAGACCGCGCGCAGCCAGTGCGCAAAGTGGCCTGCGGCGCTGCGGTTCGCGGCGTCGTCCGGGCGGTCGCCGGTGAGCTTGTCCCCGTTGTCGCCTTCAAACGGCATCAGCAAATACGGGTTGGCGGCGGGGGCGGTGATGGCAAACAGCGGCAGAAGTGTGCCGGTGGCCAGCCAGTGGCGGGCCAGGCTGGGCCGGGCCAGCGCCACGCCCTGGCCAGAGACGGCTGCCTCCAGCGTCAAGCCCAGATCCACCAGCCGCGGGCCGCTGGACGGCTCGGGCCAGGGCAGGCCGGCGGCGCGCAGCCAGGGCGTCCAGGGCTCCAGCGGGGTGCGCAGCAGCGGGGCGTGGGCCAGGTCGGCGGGTTGCCGCAGCGGGGGCAAGCGGGCCATCAGCGCGGGGGCGGCCACCGGCAGCACCCGGTCGGCCAGCAGCAGGCTGCCGGCCAGCACCGCCGGGTCGCCGGCGCGCACCTCGATGTCGCTGTCCTGCGGCGCGGCACTGTCCAGGTAGGGGATGGACAGCAGCAGCTCCAGCTCGATCTCGGGGTGGGCGGCGGTGAAGCTGGCCAGTTGCGGCACCAGGATTTGCCGGGCGAAGGTGGGCGGGGTGGTGACCCGCAATCGCTGCAGGCGCTGGCTGGGCCGCCGGTGCAGCGGCATGGCGGCCAGCAGGCCGAGTGCCGCACGCACCTGGGTCAGGTATTCCTTGCCCGCGGCGGTCAGCGCCAGGGCCTTGCCGCTGCGCAGCAGCAGCGGCGTGTTGAGCAGGTCCTCCAGCGTGGCCAGGCGCTTGCTGACGGCACTGGCCGAAATCGCCAGCTCGTCGGCGGCGCGCTCGAAGCTGCCGAGACGCTCAGCTGCCTCGAAGGCCCGCAGGCCGTCGATGGAGGGGAATCGCAGGTCCTGGGTGGCGGGCATCGCCGATGACTGTAACAAGCGCCTGACCCGGAGGTCGGGCGGCGGGTCAGCCGCAGTGGCCGCTGCCGCAGCCGGTGATCGCCGCGGCGGGCGGGTCGCCGTCACCGTGCAGCGCCAACTCGCGGTACTGGCCTGTGGCGATGTCGAACCCGACCGCCTCCAGGTGCTGGGCCAGCGCCGCATCCATCATCTGCGCGTGCTGCGGAAACCACACCGCCAGCTCGCCCACGGCCATGCGCAGCGGCTCAAAATCGACCGGCTCGCCGTCACCGCCCTCGGACCCGGCGCGCCGGGCGCAGCCCACCATCACGCCCAGCACCGACTGGTGCTGCATCGCGTGGCAGTTCTCGGGTGCAAAACCGCTGGCGGCCATCCAGCGCTCTTCCTGCGCGAAGTGCTCGACCGTGTGGTCCACCAGGGCCTCGAAACGGGCCAGCAACTCGGGTTCGGGCCCGGCCAGCGCGGCGTCGGTGGCGGCCAGCAGGGCGACGAACTCCTCGTGGGTGGTATCCATCTGCGGGTGCTGCAGCGCAAGCGTTTCGGTCCAGGTCAGGGTGGTCATGGCAGTGTGGTCGAGGGCCTAGGCGGCGGGCGGGCAAATCCGGCAACAACCCTCAAGCGTAGCAGGGCGACGCAGCCGGGCGCCCGGTGATGAATCAAGCGCGTGTCAGGGGGCCACATCAGGCCCCGGGCCGGGCCGGGCCGGCGCCGGGTGCGCGCTGCAGGCTGCCCACCCGCACGCCAAGCAGGCGGATGCGGCGCGCCAGGTCCACCCGCTTCAGGCACAGGCCGGCGGCCAGACGGATGGTGGCGGCGTCAGCGGTGGCGTGCTCCACGCTCATGTCCCGCGTCACCGTCTTGAAGTCCTCGAACCTCAGCTTGATGCCGATGGTGCGGCCCACATAGCCCTTGCGCTGCAGGTCGGTAGCCACTTGCGTGGCCAGTTGGGTGAAGATCGCGGTGAGTGCGGGCTTGTCGCGCCGGGCGTGCAGGTCGCGCTCGAAGGTGGTCTCGCGGCTCATCGACACCGGCTCGCTGAAGGTCACCACCGGCCGCTCGTCCACGCCGTGCGCCGCATCGAACAGCCAGGCGCCGTAGCTGCGGCCAAACTGCGTCACCAGGGTCTCGCGCGGCTGTTGCGCCAGTTCGGCGATGGTCTCGATGCCCAGCGTGGCCAGCTTGGCGCCGGCCTTGGGGCCTATGCCGTTGATGCGGCGCACCGGCAGCGGCCAGATGCGCTCGGGCAGGTCGTCCATCGTCAGCAACGTCAGGCCGTCGGGCTTGTCCAGGTCGCTGGCGATCTTGGACAGCAGTTTGTTGGGCGTGACACCGATCGAGCAGCTCAAGCCGGTGGCGCGGCGCACGTTGTTCTTGATGTCCAGCGCCAGCGCCCGCACACCGCCGTGGGGGTCGTGCGCGACGCTGTCCTGGGCGCCGGGCAGATCGGTCAGGTCGAGGTAGATCTCGTCGATGCCGCGGTCCTCGACCAGCGGCACCAGCTCGGCCACCGCGGCCTTGAAGCGGCGTGAATAGAGCCGGTATTGCTCGAAGTCCACCGGCAGCAGCACTGCTTGCGGCGCGCGCAGCGCGGCTTTCATCAGGCCCATGCCCGAGTGCACCCCCAGGTCGCGGGCGGCGTAGGTGGCGGTGGTGATGACGCCGCGGCCGGCGTAGCCGTCCAGCGTGGCGAATTGGTGGCGGCCATCGCCCCGTGGCACCGGCTGGTGGCGCCGGCCACCGCCGATCACCACCGGCTGGCCCAACAGCTCGGGGTAGCGCAGCAACTCGACCGATGCATAGAACGCATCCATGTCGAGGTGGGCAATCCAGCGGCGCGGTGGCATGGGCGGATTGTGGCGGCTGGGCAGCGCGGCGGTGGTGCAGGCCAGCCGCCGCGGCGGCACCGGCACGCTGGACGGGCCAGCGCCAGTTGTCGGCCGGCCGCACGTTGCGGGACGCGAAGCGAATCCGCTTTGACAACGGGATTCGCCGGCTTGGCGCAGAATGGTCCTTCGTCAGGCCGCGTTCGGCCAGGAGCCCCGTGATGTCACACAAGTCTGCCTATCGTGCCTTGTTCGATTCGGCGCTGGCCTTGCTGGCGGCGATCGCGGCGATCGCCATGTTCCTGCCACCGATGGTGCAGGCCACCACAGCGTCGGTGCCGCGCACAGTGGCCACCGGGCTGGCCATTGCGCTGGCGATGCCGCTGCACTGGGTGTTTCTGGGCATTGCCGCGCGGCGCCTGGGGCGCTCGGTCTCGGGCTGGGTCGGGCTGTCGGTGCTGCTGTTTCCGGTGGGCAGCGCCGCCGCGCTGATCCTGCTGGTCTGGGGCACGGCCGAGCCCGGCCACGACGCCCACGCGGCGGCGCGCTGAGCGCCCGCCAGGCGCCGGGTCAGTTCATCGCCTGCACCTGGCGCCGGCGCTCCACATAGCCGGGCTGCACCGCGGCGGCAGCATCCGGGCAGGGGGTGCCGGCGCTGCTGCTGCGGCAGGCCACCGCGTCGATCGTGAAGGCCCGCACCGTGCGCGGCACGCCCGGGCTGCTTTCGCCCTCGTTGAAGCT
>JBBRZR010000338.1:0-5703 GCA_038236495.1 Burkholderiales bacterium | reverse complement strand
CTCGGCGTTTTGCTTGACCGAGGCCGAGATCTCGTGCAGCGACGCGGTGGTCTGCTCGACCCCGGCCGCCTGCTGCGACGCCGAATGCGCCAGCGACTGCGAGGTCTGCGACACCTGCTCGGACGCCGCGCTCAACTGCGCCGCGGCCGAGCGCACCTCGGCGATCGTGCCGCTGACGGTCTCGATCAGCTGGTTGAACTTGCCGCACAGGTTGGCATGGAACTCGGCCTTGCCGGCCAGCGCGATGCGCTGGGTGAAGTCGCCTTGGGTGGCGGCGTCTACCGCGTCGTTGATCTGCTCGGCAGTTTGCTGCGCTGCGGCCTGCTCGGCCTCGCTGCTGGCCAGGCGCTGGGCGTCGGTGAGCTGGCGCTGCTGCAGGCTGGCCTGCATCTCGCCCATGCGCTGCAGCAACTGCGCGGCCTCGTCGCTGCCGCGCCCGTCGATTTGAAAGCCCTGGTCGCCGGCGGCCACCGCGCCAGCAGCGTCCACTGCGTGGCGGAGCGGGCGGGTCACCGACCGGGTGATCGCCACACCCAGTGCGATCGCCAGCAAGCCGAGCAGCGACAGCCCGCCCAACAGCAGCGCGCGCTGGGTTTGGGTCTCGTGCATGCGCTGGTCCAGCACGCTCTGCAGGGCCTGCATGGCCGCATCGGCCAACTTGTACTGGGCGTCCAGGGCCGACAGAGCGGCTTGGTTGTAGGCCGCGGCATCCAGCGTCAGAACGGCGGCATTGACCAGCTCTTCCCGGGTGCTGCCGGTGAAGGTGGCAAACGCCGCAGCGGCGGTTTTGCGCACACTGGCCGTTGCCGAGCTGATCACCGGGCGCAGCCGCTCGGCCTTGTGGAGTTGGTCGTGGGCGCGGGTGGCGGCGTAGGCGGCGCGTTCGGCCACCGACTGCAGGTTGGCTCGATCAACCGCCGAAAGATTGGGATTGGCCAGCAAACGCACGCCCAACAACTGGGTTTGTGCCGTGGCCTCTGTCAGGCGCGGCAGGTGGTCGACCAGGGCGGTCATGAGGTAGTAGCTTTCGGCTACCGGGTCCAGCGACAGGCCGGACGCATCGGCCACCTGGTCCATCAGCGCGATGTTGCGGTCCACCAGTGCGGTGTGCGCGGCAAAGCTTTCATCGGCCTTGATCGCCTTGGCATCGACCTGCTGGCTGAGCTTGTCCCAGCCGGCCTTCCAGGCCTTGGCATCGTCGGCGGCCTGGGTGAAGCCCTGCTCGTCGAGCTGCCTGGACAGCTTGGCCAACTGGCTGCCGATTTCGACCTGGCGGGCCCGGCGGTCACCATCGGCTGCGGCATTGCCATTGAGCACCAGGCCCGACAGGCCGCGGTGGGCCTGCAGCTGGTGCTGCAGCGCCATGGCCGAACGCAGCGGGTCCAGGCCGGCCAGTTCGGCTGCGCCGACGCTGATCTCGGCGGTTTTGTACTGCACCACTTGCGACAGCGGCACGGCGCACAGCACCGCACCGGTGACGCCGAGCGCGACGAACTTTTGCCACAGCTTCATGCTGCGAAGGGGGTTTTTCATGCCGTTCATCCAAGTACAGGGCTGCGGTGGGCGGCGGGCGCTGTGCGGGACAGCGCGGCAGAGGGGCTGGCGTGGGGAGGGCCCTTGGCACTGGCATTGGCTGCCAGCGCAGCGGCCAACAAGCCGGGCATGTCCAGCACCAGCGCCACGTCACCCGAGCCCAGGATGGTCGAGCCGGCCAGCGCCTTCAAGTGGCGGAAGATGCCGGCCAGCGGCTTGATCACGGTCTGGTGCTCGCCCAGCAGCCGGTCGACCACCAGGCCGATGCGCACTGCGCCGTCACGCACCACCACCAGGCTGCGGCGGCGGGCGTCCACCGTTGGGCTGACGCGGGTTTGGCTGGTGTGCGCTTGGCTGGTGGGCTCGCCCGCGCCTATGGCCGGCGGCACGGCGCCGTAGAACAGCGCCAGGTCGAGGTAAGGCAGCACCTCACCGCGCAGATCGAAGGTGCCGCAGGCCCGGTCGGGTGCGTCCACGCACTCACGCGGCACGGCAATACATTCGCTCACCACCGCCAGCGGCAGCACATAGTGCACGCCGCCCACGGTGGTCAGGAAGCCGTCGATCATCGCCAGCGTCAGCGGCAGGCGGATCTGGGTGGTGGTGCCGAAGCCCTCGCGGCTGGACAGCGAGATCTGGCCGCGCAGCGACTCGATGTTGCGCTTGACCACATCCATGCCCACGCCCCGGCCCGACAGGTCGGTCAGCTTGTCGGCGGTGGAAAACCCCGGCGCAAAGATCAGCTGCATCACCTCGGCGTCGTTCAGTGCTGCGCCCTCGGGCACCAGGCCGCGCTCGATGGCCTTGGCCAGCAGCCGGTCGCGCTTCAAGCCGCGGCCGTCGTCGCTGACCTCGATCACGATGGACCCGCCCTCGTGGCAGGCGTTGATCTGCAGCCGGCCCAGCGCGGGCTTGCCGGCGGCAATCCGGTCGGCCGGCACCTCGATGCCGTGGTCCAGGCTGTTGCGCACCAGGTGCATCAGCGGGTCGGCGATCAGCTCGACCATCGACTTGTCCAGCTCGGTGTCGCCACCGGTGACGACGAACTCGATCTCCTTGCCCAACTGCTTGCCGGTGTCGCGCACGACGCGCTGAAAGCGCGAGAAGGTCTCGCCCACCGGCACCATGCGCAGCGCCAGCGCGCCGTCGCGGGTGGCCTGCACCAGCTCGGACACCCGCTGGGTGGCCTCCAGAAACGCTGTCGAGGCCTCCTGGTTGGCCACCATCTGCGCGCCGGACCCGGCGATCACCAGCTCACCGATCAGGTCGATCAGGTGGTCCAGCTTGTCGGCCCGCACCTTGACAAAACGGGTTTCGCCGGGCACCCGGCGGTCGCGCGCGCCACGGCGCTCGGTGCTGGGCGCACGGCGCTCGGCCAGCGGGGCGGTTGGGGTGCTTGGGGCGCCGGCCGGGGTGGCAACGACGCGTGGCGCGACGGGCAGGTCGGGGGCGTCTTCGGGCAGCAGGTCGACGTCGTCGCCGGCGTCCTGCGCCGCTGGCTTTGCGCTGGCCGCAGCGCTGGCCGGCCAAGCGCCTTGAGAGCGCCAGACCGCCAGCAGCCGATCAGCTGCGGTGCTGCCGTCGGCGGCTGCTTCCGCGCTGTCGTCGGCGCAGCGCAACTGCAGCAAGGCCTCGAAAGCCGTCGCATCGGCGTCGGGCGGCAGGATCTGCACGCTGCAGTCGTCGATTGCAAACTCGAACACCCGCTCGATTTCGTCGCGGCTGGACTCGGTCAGCAGGCGCAGCTCGAAGCCGAGGTGGCAGCTCTCGGCGTCCAGCCGCTCCAGCGGCGGCAGCGCGTCGGCCACGGTGTGGCAGACCAGCACCGTGCCCAGCGTGCCCAGGTAGCGCAAAAACGCCAGCGGGTCCAGGCCGTTGCGCAGGGCGTCCGCGCCAAAGCGCAGCGACAGGTGCCAGCAGGGCGGTACAGCGTTGGGGGCGGCCGCGGGCGGCGCGACGGCCGCGTTGGCGGCGCCCTGGCCGGCCACTGCCGCCAGCGGGAGTTCTTCGGGTTCAATCGCCCCGGCCGGATCCGGGGCAGCGGCATGCGCCGCACCGGCGCCATGCAGGCGGCGCAGCCGCTCGCCCAGCGCCAGGCTGCGGCCATGCACCACCGGGCTGGTCTCGCCGCTGCGCACCTCGTCCAGCAAGGCCACCATCTGGTCCAGGCCTTCGAGCAGGGCGGCCGAGATCGCCTCGGTCACACCGGTCTGGCCCGAGCGCAGTGCCTCCATCAGCGTCTCCACCTCGTGGGTGAACAGCACGACGGCATCGCAGCCGAACAGGCCTGCGGTGCCTTTGATGGTGTGCGCGGCGCGGAACGCGGCGTTCAGGTTCTCGTCGTCGTCGGGCGTGGTCTCCATGACCAGCAGCGCCTGCTCGAACTGCAGCAGCATGTCGGTCGCTTCGTCGAGAAAGCCGACGCGGGCGGCGGCAATGATCTCGGCATCGTCATCGCGGTGCATGGGGTGTCCTGGCGCTGGGGTCAGTGGGTGGCCTGGGCGGCCGAGGCGGTGGGCGTGCTGTCCGTCGTGGCCAGCAAACTGCCCAGCCCGAAAGTGGCCAGCGCCGCGCACACGGCCTGGCTGGGTGATTGCAGCCACAGGGCCTGGCCGCGCAGGGCCAGGCTGGCGCGGGTGGCCAGCAGCAGTTGCACGCCGCTGGAGTCGCAGTCGCTGACGCCGGACAGGTCCAGCACCAGGCCGCCTGCAGTGCCGGCCACGCCGCCCGCCTCGTCCTGCGCCGCGGCCAGGGCCAGCAGCAGCTGCTCGCGCAACGCGGCGGCGTGGGGGATGGTCATCTCCGGCCCCAGCGGGGGCGCGGTGCGGCCAAGCGCGGCGTCGGTGGGTTGATCAGCCAGGTTGCCCATGGCTTACAGGCACAGCTTGTTCACCGCATCGACCAGGGTCGAGGGCTGGAACGGCTTGGTGATCCAGGCGCGGGCGCCGGCGGCGCGGCCCTCGGCCTTTTTGCTCTCTTGCGACTCGGTGGTCAGCATGATCACCGGGGTGAACTTGTAGGCGCCGGTGCCCTTCATGTGGCGCAGAAAGCTCAGCCCGTCCATGTTGGGCATGTTGACGTCGCAGACGATCAGGTTGAGCTTTTGCCCGTTGAGTTTGCTGACGGCGTCCTTGCCGTCCACCGCCTCCACCACGCCGTACCCGGCTTTTTGCAGGGCCAGCTTGACGACGGTGCGAAAGCTGCCCGAGTCGTCGACGATCATCACGGTTTTGCTCATGGTTCAAGCCTCAAGGAAATCAAGAAAAAACGAGGGGCGGTCAATGCGGGAAAGGACAGCGCGAAAGCTCAGCGGGCCGGGGCTGCCGGTCGAAGCCGGCTAGAAAAATTCGACCTCGCTGCCGCGGTCGATATGCACATTGCCGTGGTGCTGGGAGCGCTGCTCTTCCATCGTGTAGCTGGTCTCCAGGTTGGCCAGCCACTCGGCCGCGTCGGTCTGGGTGGCATAGGGGTTGGCGGCCACCCAGCGGGCAAAGTTCTGCATGTCGTTGCCGACGATGTCCATCATCTGGCTCAGCCGGTCGCCAAACTGGAAGTGCACGAAGGTCTCCTCCAGCTGGGTCTGCAGCGCCCGGCTGGACTCCTTGACCGCGCCGGTGCCGTGCATCGCGCCCCCCATTGCACGCAACAGGCCGGTCAGCGCCTCGCGGGCGCGCAGGTCCAGCTCCAGCCGCAGCTCGTCGGGCGAGGTGTCGTCGATCTCGGCGCGCAGGCGCTGCCCGGTCAAGGCCGTGTCGAGCCGGCCCACGATGCCGCCGATCTGCTCGCCCACCACGGCCATGCGGGCGGCCAGGGTGCGGGTCTCTGCGGCAATGGCCTGGGCGCCACTGTCCTTGCCGCCGCCGTTGCCGCGGTTGGCCTCGATCGACGCATTGAACGCCACCAGCCGGGTGTGCTTGCCGATCTCACGCGCCTGCCGGCCCAGCTGGCGCAGCTCCTCGACCGTGTTGGCGCAATTGATCAGCTCGGCCACCACCGCGTCACGCTGGTCGAAGGCCCGCTGGCTGGGTGCCAGCAGCGCGGCCAGCGCGGGCGCCTGGCCGGCCAGTGCACCGTCGACCGCGCCGGCGTCCACGCTGGGGCTGAAGTTGTCCAGGCTTTCGCCCAGCGAGCCCAGCGCGCCGGCCATCTGGCTGAAGCTGTCGAGCAACT
>JBBRZR010000337.1:0-5742 GCA_038236495.1 Burkholderiales bacterium | reverse complement strand
GGTTGGGAAGGTCTCTGCGGAGTCGTCACTCGACAGTGAAGCGGAGGTATGGGACTCGAGCACCTCTGCCTGCTGACACATTGAAAGGGTCACCAGTGCCAATTGAAAGATCGGCAGTGACAGCATGAAGGGAAACCGACAGTTGGGGCGGGCGATGTCGCGCGCAGGAACCTGATCAACGCTCGAGAACGAGCGGCCGCGCACGAGCAGCAGGCAAGGTCATGCCGTACACTTTGTTCACATTTGGAATTGGGTCGACGCCCATGCCAACCTGCCCGCCCGGGCAAGGTGGAAACGCGAAAGCGGATGTGGCTCCTGCTGGAGCAACAAAGCGGGTATAGCGTCGGCCCTCTCAGAACGGAGGGCTTTTTGATTTTTGATTCCATCATCGACGCTGCCACCGTGCAGGCCTATCGGGAGACTGACTACAAGGCGCATGGAGACGAACCGTTCACCCTGACCGTGGGCGCGCCTTGCCCGGTCTTGGCTGCCGCGCACAAG
The DNA here is from genome assembly GCA_038236495.1 of Burkholderiales bacterium. GTDB lineage: Bacteria > Pseudomonadota > Gammaproteobacteria > Burkholderiales > Burkholderiaceae_C > Pseudaquabacterium. Next base: position 5,241 of record JBBRZR010000337.1, on the reverse strand, counting down.
CGCCATCGCGTTGACTGCAGCGCGTACATCACGGCCTGGAATCCCTTCAGCCTTTGCCTTGATGACCAAGCCAATGCCGAACGGCATGCTGCTCTCGGACGCGAACTCGGCCAGCGCAGCCTTGCCAGCATCGAGGGTATCGGCCAGCACCCGTCCAACCGATGGCCTGGTGAAGCCAGCTACCTGATCTTCGGCCTGACCTTGGAGGCAGCCAAGACGCTGGTGGTGCGGCTGGAGCAGAACGCGATCATCTGGACCGGCACGGATGCCGTTCCGCAACTGATCTTGCTACGATGAATTCACGGGCTGGTCAGCCCACCTTCGAGGTAAACGACCGGGGGGAGTTGATCCAGATTGCCGCTCCCGACATCTGTCAAAGCGGCTAAACAGGAGTAGTTCATGCGCTCACCCATCCAGACCACCCCGGCTTACGAGCTCTCGGTCGACATTCGCAGTACTGCACACGGCCACAGCCTCAAGCTGATCAGTTTTGTACCAACCGCTAGGCACCCTGAAGATCAGGTCAAGTTCAAGGGCCTGTTCAGCACGGCGGAGCTCGAATCGCTTCGCGACGCGTTGAACCTGGCATTGGCCTAGCAGCTAGGCACGCTCAGCCAGTGAGCTTATAAATGCACAAAATGATCTTTGGCACGCGCGGGTTGGACAAGGTGCGCTGACTGCGCGCATTGAAAATTCGGGGTGTTTCCTTCCGAATCAGTGAGTGCGAACCTATTTTGATCAGGGAGCAACCATGGTCTTGAACAAGAAGTGCGAACCCGGACCGCTCGACGACCCAAGGACGCAGCCTACCGTTGACGCAACTGCGGCCAACTGGAAACAAAGATCATCACCGTGTACGTGATCGACGCCCTGCACTACCTCAACGACAAAGGCGACATCGGGCCCGAGAAGGGCCCCGCCCGCAAGATGGCCGACTTCATTACCTCGGTGATTGCCCATGCGTCCGACTTCGACCGGCCGGGTGGCACGCCCGGGCCCGCATGCTTCAAGTGCCGCAAGCGCGACAACCACCGGGTAGATACCTTCATGAGCGATGACGATGCGGTCGCCTGGTACTGCCCTGCTTGCCACACCGAGGGGCGCATCTCGAATTGGCAGGGGACCTTCTGGGACCTCAGCCACGGCATGTCCGCCGACTGACTTCCGTCACCTTGACCATGCCACCCAAGCCGACCGACGACCTTGAGTCTTTCCTGAAGCGTCAGGACCCATTGACATTGGTGGGCGTCTTGATTGAATTGGCCAATGACCACGAGGACGTGAAAGCCCGGCTTGCACGGCTTCAAATGGCTAACCGGCCGGACAAGCTCGCGGCCGGGTTTCGCAAGACGCTGACCGCCTGGATCCGCTCGTCCCAGTACGTCACCTATAGCGAAGCGGGTGAATTCGGCCAAGCCCTGGAAGCCTGGCTGGACCAGATCGGTCGCGAGCTTTTGCCGAAAGATCCCCCCGCCGCACTGGCACTCTTCGAATCTTTCATCAAGGCTGACGGTGCTTTCTTCGAACGCGCCGACGATTCCGGCGGATCCATCGGCGACGCTGTGGGCGCTGCGTGTCGACATTGGCTGCAAGCCGCCTCCCACTGCGAAGCGCCTGCAAGCGAATGGCCAGGCCGCCTTGTCACGCTGGTCAGCGACGACCAGTACGGCGCCCGCGACGAGTTGTTGCGCCGCGCTGAATTGCTGCTGGACGAGGCGGCACTGCGCGCGCTGGTGGTGCAGTTCGAGTCCCGAATGGCCGGCGCACTTACCGCCCCCGCAGGCGGCGACGGTCCTCCACACGAAGTGTTCAGGATTTCGGCCGCCCTGTCGCTGCTGGCCGAGGCCCTGCATGACCCAGACGTCATGGTGCACGCCATGCTGAGCTACAGCCCGCAGCCCAACGCGGTGCAGAAAAAGGCCTTCGCTGAGGCCTACCTCAAGGTCGACCGCCCTACCGACGCGTTGACCTGGCTTCAAGATTCCTGGGGCAACATGGACGACACACGCCAGGGCCTGGAATCGGACGCTCTGGGCCGCCTCGGCCGGTACGCCGAGAGCGCGCCGATCCGGCAGCGCCTGTTCGAGCGGTCGATCTCCGTGTTCGACCTGCACCGCTGGCTAGAACACCTGCCCGAAGCGTCAAGGCACGAGGCGCTGGAGCGAGCCCGACGACTGGCTCTGGACCACGACGACCCGGCGATGGCGGCCCTGCTGTTGCTGGACATCGGCGACGATGAGGCCGCCGAGTTGATGCTGCTGGCCGAGCCGGCCCGCGTCCGTGGTGACAACTATGGTGCGCTGGTACCGCTGGCGCAGGCGTTGAAGACCCATCAGCGCTTTCGTGGCGAAACCGTCATCTACAGGGCGCTGCTTACGGCCATCCTCACCCGGGCCTACGCCCGTGCCTACGGGCATGCTGCCCGCTACTGGGCTCGGCTGCGGGAGATCGCAGCAACAAGCATTGGTTTGCTTCCTTTGGAGTCGCACGAGGACTTTGAGGCGACTATCCGGTCGCGACACGCGCGCAAGACAGCTTTCTGGGCGCACGTGAACGGCAAGCGCAGCGACCAGGCCAATCAGGAAGAGCACGACAGAGACGCGTAGCGGATCGGCCTTCGCAGGGGCTTGTCCAGTGCTTGATGGACGCACGGAAACGACTCGAGCGACTGCCGAGTCCACCTCCATTGAAAAACGCCATCGCGCCATTAAAATCGACAACTCGCAACTGTTTGGAATCCAATCAATGGTTACTCTCGCCTCAATTCATAAACAGATCGCTGACCTCGAAAAGCAGGCCGCTGCAATTCAAAAAGCGGAGACCGCAGCGGCAGCCGCCAAAGCCAAGGAACTGATTGCCCGATACAACCTGACGGCGGAAGACCTTGGCCTGGTCGGCAAACCGGGCAAACTGGTCGCGGCCAAGAAGGCCGCCACCACCAAGGTGAAGACTGTTGGCGTTGCAAAATACCGCGACCCGAAGTCTGGCAAGACCTGGACCGGGCACGGCAAGGCACCGGGCTGGATTGCCAGCAAGAGAAATCGTGATGCCTTGCTGATCAGCATGCTCGACGCGCCTGCGGTGGCCGAAACCGCGCCCGTAGCAGCGCCAGTGAAGAAGGCCGCGATCAAGAAAGCCGCAGCGAAGAAGACGGCCGTCGCGCCGGTCGCAGATACGGTGAAGGCTGCGGTACCGAAGAAGGCCACCTCGCCGGTAGCACCGGCGAAGAAGGCAGTGCCCCGCAAGTCGCCCGCGAAGAAGGCCAATGCGGCCGCCGCTGCGGCTTCTGAAGCCATCTCTTCCGAAGCCACGACCGCACCGCCACCGACGGAATCGCCTGCCGCCTGAACCTCGCCGGCGTGGCACGCGACCTCGGTCTGCACCTGGATCCGGCCGCACCGCGGATATGACACAAACTGCCACGGGCCTCAACGAGGGCCTTTGGTGTTTTTGGGTCACGCTGGCACGGGCCTGCCGGTTTCGTCCCGGCACGCTTTCAACTCTTGCCCGCCACCCGGGACTGCAGGTGCGATATCGGCCCCGTCAAGGCCATGCCGGCGGGCGGGCAGCGCTGATCCGCGGGCGGTTCACAAAGCGCGCCAGGCGCTTGCCAGCCATGGTTGGCGCTCTCGAGGCACTCCTGTCGGGCGGAAGTAGTGTTCCAACTCAGTGAAGCCGGCCGCCGTCATGTAGCGCCGCCACGCGGCCAGGTCGTGGAATGCTCCGAATCGGGCACCCTGCCAGCCCTCCTGCCCATCGCCACGTGGGTTGGAGCTGAAAAGCACGCCGTTACGCTTCAGCGTGGCGTTCAAAGCGCGCAGTACTTGCGGCAAGTTGTCGCTCGGCACATGGAACAGCACGGCGTTGGCGAAAACGCCATCGAACTCGTCCGCAGGCAGGTCCAGCGTCAATAGGTTCTGCTGCCACACCTCGCAACCGCTGTTCTCACGCGCCAACCTGACCGCTCTCGGGGCCCCTTCCAGCCCAATAGCCCGGTGGCCAAGGTCGGCGAAGGTCTTGAGGTCTCGGCCCGGGCCACAGCCGAGATCCAGGATGCTCAGCGGAGGCGCTTGCTCGATGTGCCGCAGCAGCGTGGCGATGTTCTGGCTGACATCGTGGTCCCGGGTGCCTTGCCAGTACTCGTCGGCCCGCTCGTCGTAGTGGGCTAGGGTCGTGGCCGCAATGTGGTCAAGTTCTTCAGGCGTTCTAGGCATGACCTGACCTGATTAGAAACCTGCCTCAGCAGGCTCGCTCGTTGAGCTAGTGGAGGTCTAAAGTGGCGTTGACTCACAACCGAGGCAGCACCATGGCATCCCAACAAATTCAGTTCCAGCAAGGCATGTCGATTCCGGAATTCTTGACATCTTTTGGCACCGAAGCGCAGTGCGCTGAGGCTGTGAAGGTGTCGCGCTGGCCGGCGGGCTTTCACTGCCCGCGCTGCGATTCGCCCGCCCACTACGTCGTCGGTCACGGGGCCCGCAAGCTGTTCCAGTGCAACGGTTGCCGCCACCAAACCTCGCTGACTTCGGGAAGCTTGATGGAGCACACCAAGTTGCCGCTGACGACTTGGTTCCTGGCGATCTACCTCCTCAGCCAGGCCAAGACAGGCTTGTCGGCGCTGGCGCTCAAACGCCAGATCGGTGTGAGCTACCCCACAGCTTGGCTGTTGCACCAAAAGATCAACAACGCAATGGCCAAACAAGACAGCATCCAGCGGCTCAGCGGTAAGGTCTTGCTCGACGATGCCTACCTCGGTGGGGAACGTGCCGGCGGCAAACCCGGTCGGGGCTCCGAGAACAAGGTGCCCTTCGTGGCTGCGGTCTCGCTCAACAAGCATGGTCACCCGATGTATCTCAAGCTCAATTTGGTGCGCGGCTTCACGCGAGACTCGATCAGCAAGTGGGCCCAGGCCAGCTTGGATGCGGCGGCACACGTGATCAGCGATGGCCTTGGCTGCTTTGCCGCAGTAGTCGATGCAGGCTGCGTGCACCAGCCCATCGTGGTGGGCTCGCTCAAGCCGCGCGACCTGCCGCAGTTCAAGTGGGTCAACACGGTGCTGGGCAATTTGAAGACAACCTTGGCCGGCGCGTTCCACTCGTTGAACTACCGCAAGTATGCCCAGCGCTACCTGTCCGCCTTCGCCTATCGCTTCAATCGCCGCTTCGACTTGCGCGGATTGGTTGCCCACCTCATCGTCGATGTGGTGCGGGGCAAACCAGCCCCAAAAGCGGTGATCAGAGC
>JBBRZR010000336.1:0-5759 GCA_038236495.1 Burkholderiales bacterium | reverse complement strand
TCGTACTGCCGCGCGGTGTGCGCCGAGCCCGAGCGCGCCGTGATCCAGGCGCGCACGGCCTGCCGGTCGTTGTCCGCGCGCAGCGAGCTTGCCAGGTTTGAGGGGGGGCGGTTGGCGCGTTCACGGCCGCTCAGGCCGGCCGCAGCTTCTGGCTCGAAGCCGGTGCGGGTCACGCCGAACGGCAAACCACTGCTGGGCGCGAACCTCGTCGCGGACAGTGGCGCCGCATGATCGTCCGTCATCCAGCTCCTGGCCGGATCGGCGCCGATAAGCGCGTGCAGATGGCGCTTCAAGCGCTCGGCCTTGAGCGGACCCAGCGCTTTGATGGGCGCCCACCAGCGCCCACCCCGGCTGATACGCTCGCGGAAGACGCCGAAGCAACAAGGGCGAACCGAACAGCATGGGCGACGATTCTCTGTGCAACTGGCCTGGCCTGCAATTGCGTCTCCGTGGCATCCAGGTGCCAGCGAGCGGTGGTGACGCTTGATGCGAACAGCACATCGCGCTGGCTCCGGCACCCCAGAGGGCTGTGCATCGATGCCTTGCACGCATTGCGCATTCCAAGCGTGCTTTACCTTCCAAGACCAAGGAATGCGCCGCAGTCCGCTGCGCACCACAGGCTGTCAACCCTTTCGTTTGGTCTTTGGCAGCATTTGCAGGCCACAGATTCAGGTAACTGAAACCTGACGGTCAGCGGCACCCGCTGATGGCCAATACGGGTTTTCACGAGTGCCGGCTGTCTGGCGGCGCAAATCGAACGACAGCAATCTCGCGGGCGTATCAGCGACCCGGCTCAAGGCCGTCGACACTGAGCAGACGACCAAGTCTGCGATCACGGCACCCGAGAGCTGACATTCGCATAAATTGAGCGGCTGGCCTGCTATGCGTCCTTGGCTGGGATCAGGATGAACGTGTTGGGTATGGCAGCGAGGTCGCGATGCGTGTTACCTGTGAACCCTATTCGCTGGTCTCATATGCCGGCCTCCTGCTAATCCCCACCGCCGCGCGGAGCTTGTCCGCATCCATCAGCTTGCCGTCCATCATCACGGTGAGGGTGTGACGCAGATCGCCGATGGCGTGGGATGGGTCACCTTGAACCAGCGCGAGATCTGCGTCCATGCCGACAGCGATGCTGCCGGTATGACCTGCGGCGCCCATGATCCGCGCGGGCACGATGGTGGCAGCCGCCAGAGCCTCCGCCGGGGTAAAGCCGGACTCGACGTAGATCTCGAGCTCTCGCACCAACTCCAACCCGGATCCGTCAGTGCCGGCAACGATTGGCACGCCGGCCCGGTGCAGGCGCCCGACGAGCTCCTCGAGCTTGTGGAAGCTCGCCCGAAAATCGGCGCGGGTGGTGCCGCCCTCCGGCTGAAAACCGCCTTGCCGGAAACTGCGCTCGACCGCGGGCGGCAGAGTGCCGACAAAGGGCGCGTAGGAGGGCGAGAGGTCGCCGTTCTCAGGAACGAACAAACTTTCGACGATGACCATCGTGGGCTCAACGGCAATCTGGCGCTGCGCCATCGAGGCGATCAGCGACTTCATCGGCTCGGCGTCGAGGTCCATGTCCTTGGCATAGCGGCCGATGCCCTGGAAGCGTTGGATGCCGTTGGAATGGGCGACCACATCGTCCGGCATAGCCTGCATCGCAACGAAGTAGATGTGCGTGATCTCGTCATAGCCTGCGTCGATAGCCTCCTTGGTCCTCATGCCGGCGGGCAAATGGCCGTGCACGTGGAGGTCGAGCCTGTGTGCTTCGGCCGCAGCTGGCGCCACCCACGAGGGATCGAAAGTGCCGTAGAACTTCACATCCGTCTGCCCGTCCGCTCTCGCCTGCCTCACGGCCGCGAGGGCTTCATCCTGCGAGTCGACGACAACGCCCACATGCGCCGAAGCCGGACCCTTGCCGTCAATTAGGGTCGAGGCATAGACATGCGGGAACAGCAGATTGCCCATCGAGCGCCGCTCGCGCCGCGCCTTCGTGAGCGCAATGATGTTGCCTGGATCGCGCACCGATGTGACGCCAAGCGACAGTTCTGACGGACCGGTGTAGTCATCGGAGACGTGCATGTGAGAGTCCCACAGTCCGGGTACGAGCGTCTTGCCAACGCCGTCGAATAGTTTGGCGTCGGCAGGAACTTTGATGTCCGTGACCGGCCCGACCGCGACGATCTTGCCCCGTTCCACGACCACCGTCTGATGCTCAGCGAAACGTGAGCCGTCAACAAAGGCGCGAACATCGACAAAGGCAACGGGCGTGTCGGGCACTGTCGCGAGCTCCCGCGCAAGGATTGGCGAGCGCTTGGCCAGTGCCGTGTCCTGTGCCTTTGCCAGCGCCGGCTGCGCGTCCTCGTAACCGGCCCGGATTGTCGTCAGTCCGCCGACCCAGGCGAAGACTCTGCCCTTGGCGTCCGTCCACACCGGAAATGGCGTGCCGGAGATGCCGACCACGGCCCATGCGGTCACGGTTTGACGCGTGGCCCCATGCCCGACAGCCAGCGTCGTCAGCTTCTCGATGTGGGCCTTGCCTCCGGGCAGCAGGGCGACGTCGTGCCCCGGGTTTGCCACCAGCCATTCGATCGGCAGATCGCCCGCTCGGATGCTCCACCCGGCCGGCAGGTAATAGGCGGACGAGGCGTAAGGCGCCGTGCCACCGTCAAAAGGAGACTTCCAGGTCGCGGTGCCGCCCGCGATGCCGAATATCTCGCCGACATCTCCACTCGGGCTGGTACCGCGCAGCTGGTAGTCCGTAATCGCACCGTCGGCATCGAGCTTCGTGGCCTCGTCCTGCTCCCAGACCATCCCGCGAAGCTTCAGGCTCATGCGTCCCATGATCGTGCCGTCCGGTGCAGTCCATACTGAAGCCGAGCCGTGCTTTCCGGCCGTAGACATGATCGTGAACCTCAGTGCATCCGCTGGAGGCGTCGCCAGATCCGCCACCGGCACCTGTGCGGCGGCGGCCGTACAAAAGAGAAGAATCGCGACAGCACCGTTATGAATCGCTCGCATTTCACTGCCTCCCCTTCAGCTGGCCTTGGTCGTCAAGCACTGAGCAAGTATGGTGCGCGCAACCTGCCGGTGCAAGCATCGACCGACGCGGGATCGCGTTGTGTTTGCGCGAGCGCCTACCTCCCACAACTGCGCCGGACCGGGGCCGCCCCTGGTGGGCCCCGACCTGGTGTCAGCGCAGCTTGTCGCCGTCGATCACGCAGCGAAAGCCCAGGTAGTCCGAACCCTTGTCCTCGTCGCTGCTGGACCAGCGGCTGGAAGCACGGGTGTAGGGCAGGTCGTTGAGGTAGGAGCCGCCCTTCATCACATGCCCGCCATCTGTCCAGTCGGAGGCGGTCAGTTCCCACAGGTTGCCGGCCAAATCAGCCACACCGTAGGGGCTGTCGCCGGCCGGAAAGTGGCCGACCGCGGCCAGACGCTGGCCGCTGTTTGCCTTGCCCTGGAAGCGTGTGGCATCGGGCTGGTTGCCCCAGGGCCAGATGCGGCCGTCGGTGCCGCGGGCGGCCTTTTCCCATTCGTCTTCAGTGGGCAGGCGGCCACCCACCCAGCGGCAATAGGCTTGGGCCGCGCCCCAGCCCAGGAAGCGCGCCGGCTCATCCGGGGCGCCGCGGGCGCGCCAGGCGGGCGGGCAGCCGGGGCTCGTGCCGCCGTCGCCGGTGCAGGCCTGCGCGATATAACGCGCAAACTGCGCGTTGGTGACCTCGGTGCGCTGGATCAGAAAGGCCTCGATCCAGTGCTGGCTGGGCGGCTTGTCGTTGTCCAGGAAGCTGAAGTAGCTGCGGCCCAGCGCGCTCATCAACTGGCTGCGGGACTCACGGCTGGAGCCCAGCGCTGCGCACGACGCTGGCACCCGCATCCAGGTGATGCCATTGCGGTCGGTTTGCGGTGCCACGGCCACCACACCCTGCTGCTGGCTCAGCGCCGGCAGCCACAGCTCCAGCGTGCCGGGTCGCACGCTGCTTGCGCCGTCCGAACGCGCGTTCAAGGCGGGTCGGAACCGCACTCCCTGCGTGACCAGCAGGTCGGCTACCACCGCCTGCAAATGCTGCGCCGTGGCCCGGTCGGCCTCGCGGTAGAAACGCAGGTCGCCGCGTACCTCGGTATCCACCCGCTGCGGGGGATCAACCTGGGCGCCCAGCGCCCCGAGTGCGGTGGCCAGGGTGTTGACCACGGTCAGCTCGCAGGCGCTGCGGTATTGGATGGCGACACGGGCGCCGCGCAGTGCGCGGGTGTCGCCCTGGGCCGCGCCGCTGGCGCTGACCTGGGCCAGCGCCGCGGCGGCCTTGGTGGCCGTCTCGCCGATGGCTTGCAGCTGGCTGTCGGTGCGACGCTCCTGGTCGGCCAGCTCCTTGGCGTGCAGGCCAGAACGCCATTCGTACAGCGCGGCCGCCACCAGCACCACCGCCAGCACCGCAAGCACCGCAAGGCGGCGCTGCACCCGGCGCTCGCGCACAGTGGCCACGGCCGCGGCGGCCGCCTGGTGCACCGACTCGGCCAGCGTCAGTCGGCTGGCCTGTACAAAGGCCAGCATGTCGTCGCTGAGGTGGGCATCCCAGTCGGTCACCAGGCCTTCGGCGTCGGCCAGGGCCTGGCCGCTGAGCAAGGCCGAAGCATCGCGCTGGGCGCGTTGCCAGCGGTCCAGCGCAAAGGCCAGCGCGCCGCGCTGGCGCACACGCGGGCCATGCTCGTCCAGCAACTGCAGCACCGGCGCGCAGCTGGCCGGTGGCAGCGGCGCCAGCAGGCAAAACGGCCAGTCGCCGTCCCGCGCTTCGAGGTGGAGCACACGCTCGCGCACCAGCCAGCGCAGCGCAGGCCAGGTCCGCTCGCTGCGGCCATGCAGCTGCGCCAGTTGCGCGACCGTGGCGCCGCGCCATGCCCAGCCACCGTCGCCAGCACCTTGCAGCAGCCACAGCAGGATGGCGTGCACCGCGTCGCCCAACTCGGCAGGGACCTGGGCCAACCTGGCATTGACATGGCGCTCGAACACCGCCAGCACGCCGCCAGTGGCAGCATAGGCCTCGTTGCCCAGGAAACCTCGACGCGCGCTGTCCCACAGTCCGGGCAGCACCAGCTGGCCCAGCGACAGCGGCTGGGTGCCGGCCGCCACGTCGGCGTCCAGCCGTTCCAGCAGGCCCGGCTCGAAGGCCATGCCGGTGCGCAGCGCCGGCACGTCCAGCCGCGGCCGCTCGGGCTGTGGGCCATCAGTGCGCAGTGCCACGTCCTGGGGCTGCGGCGGCAGGCCCTGGCGGCCCACCAGCAGCAGTCGCCATCCGGGGTGGACGCGGCGCGCCAGCGCCTGCAGCTCCGACAGCCAGGCCGATTGCAGCAGCTGAGCGCCGGTGCCGTCGCCGGGCAGTGCCGGCATCAGTTCGTCAACGTGGTCGATGATGCACAGCCGCGACGCGGCGCTGGCATCACCGTCCGGTGGCGCCAGCGTCGCCAGGCCGGCGCTGAACTGACGGCCATCGATCAGCTGCAGCTCGGGCACCGGCTGGCCTAATGCGCCCTGGCGCACCGCCGGCACCAGGCCGGCCGCCACCAGCGTGCTCTTGCCGGCACCGGCCGGGCCCAGCAGTTGCACCACGTGGTGCGTGTGCAAGCCGTCCACCAGCGCTTGCAGCGCGGGGCCGGGCAGGTCCAGCAGGCCGGCGTGGCGCTCGTCGCCCGCGGCCAAGCCGGCATACGGGTTGAAGCTGGGCGCGGCAGCCAGGTTGGCGCTGGCCGGGTCGGGGGCCCGCGCACGCAACAGCTGC
>JBBRZR010000335.1:0-5764 GCA_038236495.1 Burkholderiales bacterium | reverse complement strand
ATCGGGTGGTCTCGCACGGCGATCAGGGCGCGGCCCACCCGGCCCCGCAGCAGGTTCCAGGCCAGCAGGAACATCAAACCGGCCACCGCCAGACTGAAGAAATACAGCCAGCGGTCCGCGCTGAAGGGTTGGTCGAGAAAGCGGAAGGTAAACGGCGGCTCGGGCTTGGTCAGCACGATGCCCTGTACGCCGCCGGTCATGCCCTCGATTCCTTTGTACTTCAGCAGTTGCGGCACCGCCAGCGCCAGCGCGAATGTGGCGAGCGCCAGATAGTGGCCCGCCAGCCGTAGCGCCGGGAACCCGACCAGGAAGCCGAAACAGAAGCACACCACAAAGGCCGCCGGCAAAGTGGCCCAGTAGGGCACACCGAACTTGTCCATCAGGATGGCGGCGGTGTAGGCGCCAAACGCATAAAACGCGCCGTGGCCCAGCGAGATTTGGCCGTTGAAGCCGGTCAATATATTCAGACCCAGGATGGCGATGGCATACACCAACACCAGGTTGAACTGGAACACCCGGTAGTTCTTGACCAGGAAGGGCAGCACCAGCAAGCCCACCAGGAGCAGGGCGCTCCAGAACCAGACCCATTTGCGATCGAGGGGTTTCATACGCGGGTGACCACCTTTTTGCCGAACAGGCCATCAGGCCGCAATGTGAGGGTGCCCACGATCAGCACCAGCGCCACGGTCAGCTTCAACTCGGTGCCGATGACGTAGGCGCCCAGCAGGTTCTCGAGCACGCCGACCACCAGGCCACCAATGACCGCACCCAACGGGTTGTCGATACCGCCCAGCAGGGCGCCAGCAAAGCCGTACAGCAGGATGCCGGCCATCATGTTGGGATCGAGAAAGACGATGGGTGCGACCATCATGCCGGCCACCGCACCGATGGCGGCCGCCAGGCCCCAGCCCAGGCCCAGCATCCACGACACCCGGATGCCGACCAGCTTGGCCGAGTCGGGGTTTTGCGCTGCTGCCCGCATCGCCAGGCCCACCGAGGTGTATTTGAAGAACAGGAACAAGCTGACCAGCACCACCAGCAGTACCCCCGCTGAACCCAGTTGGTGCGCCGAGAAGTACTTGGAAGCCAGCACTGAATCCTTCGGGAAGGGACTCTCGAAGGACTTGATCGTGTGGTCGAACAACATGCCCGACATCGCGTTGAAGATCAGCAGCAGGCCGATGAAGACGATCACGTTGGTCAGCACGGGGGCTTTTTCGATTGGGCGCAGCACGATGCGTTGCACCAGCAGGCCGCCCAGGAACGACACCGCCACGGTGAAGAAGAATGCGCCCCAGTACGGCCAGCCCGCCTGGATCAGTGCCCAGGCGATGAAGGTCGAGAAGGTGGCCATCTCGCCCTGGGCGAAGTTGATGTGGTGGGTGGCCTGGTAGATCATCACCAGGGCCAGTGCCACCGAGCCGTAGATGATGCCGTTGGACAGGCCGGAGGAGATTTGGTAGAGGAATGCTTCCATCGCGTTGTCTCAATAGCCGAGGTAGGCGCGCCGCACCGACTCGTCGTTCTTGATGGTCTCGGCGGGGCCCGACAGCGCCACGGTGCCGGTCTCCAGCAGATAGGCGTGGTGCGCCAGATCGAGTGCCAGGTTGGCGTTTTGCTCGACCAGCAACATGCTGACGCCGTCCTCCTGGTTGATCTTGCGCATGATGCGGAAGATCTCGGCCACGATCAGTGGCGCCAAGCCGAACGAGGGCTCGTCGAGCAGCAACAGCGTGGGCCGCAACATCAGTGCGCGGCTGATGGCCAACATCTGCTGCTCGCCGCCCGACAGCGTGCCAGCCTGCTGGTGCCGCCGCTCGGCCAGCCGTGGGAAGCGCGCATAGGCCTTGTCGATGTCGCGCGCCACCTCGGCACGGTCTTTTCGCACATAGGCGCCGAGCTTGAGGTTGTCTTCGACCGACAGCGCGGTGAAGGTGCCGCGGCCGTCCGGCACATGGGCCACGCCCATGCGCACCACCGTCTCGGTAGCCTTGCCCACCAGTTGCACGACACCGTTGCCGCCGTTGAAGTCCAGGCTGCCGGTGGTGCGAACGACCTGGCACAGCGCCCGCAGCGTGGTCGTCTTGCCCGCGCCGTTGGCACCGAGGATGGTGGTGATCTGCCCGGCCTCGATCGAAAAATCGATGTCGAACAGCACTTGGGTGGGGCCGTAAAACGCGCTGAGTTTCTTGGCGTCGAGCAGCTTAGCCATGGGCGGCCTCCTTGCTTGCGGCGGCGGGCGCGCCCAGATAGGCTTCGATCACATCCGGGTGGTTCTGGATCACTGCGGGCGTGCCCTCGGCGATCTTCTTGCCAAAATTCAAGGCCACGATGTGTTTGGACACGCCCATCACCAGGCTCATGTGGTGTTCCACCAGCAGCACGGTGATGTGCAGGCGCTCATTGACATCGACGATCAAGCGGCCGAGCTCACCCAGTTCTTCATGGTTGAGGCCCGCGGCGGGCTCGTCGAGCAGCAGCAATTTGGGATCGGCCGCCAGCGCCCGGCCCATCTCCACCCGCTTTTGCGTGCCGAAGGGCAGGTCACCCGCCGCGCGGTTGGCAAAGGGGGTCAGTTCGAGGTACTCCATGATCTGGTCCGCCCGCTCGCGCAGCCGGCGCTCTTCGGCGCTGACGCTGGGCAGCCGCAGGGCGCTGGCCAGAAACCCGGCCGCCGAGCGCGCGTGCGCGCCGATCATGATGTTGTCGCGCACCGGCAAGGTGCGGAACATCGCCAGGTTCTGAAACGTGCGGCCCATGCCGAGCTGGGCAATCTGGTGCGTTGGCGTCGCGGTGATCGACTGGCCCTCGAACAGGATGTCGCCGGCCTGGTAGCTGTACAGCCGCGAGAGGCAATTGAACAGGGTGGTCTTGCCGGCGCCATTGGGGCCGATCAGGCCGCAGACCTGGCCTTTGTCCACGTCAAAGCTCACGCCGTCCAGCGCGACGATGCCGCCGAAGCGGACCGTCACGCCACGCACACTGAGCAGGGGGCTGCTGTTGGGCTTGCTGGTGTCTCCCATCGTCTGACTGTCCTGCTCCTGTGACTTGCGGTTCATGGTCGGCGCGAAGCGCCGGACCGTCCGGGTTTATAGGTGGCCGACCGGCCAGCAGCAACGGGGGCTTGCCCTGACACAACCGCGACATTCCGGCGGATCGAAGTGTGGGCGTATGTGCGACGATGAGCCGGATGGATTTACCGCCAGCCCGGCACGCTTTGCCCGGCCAGGGCCGCGCCTTCAAAATGCGCCCGACGCCCCCTTCTTGGAGCCCCGAATGCCCAGCATTTACGACCAGCATCTGGCGCGCAACGCCGCTAATTTTGTGGCCTTGTCGCCGGTGAGTTTTGTCGAGCGCAGCGCCGAGATCTACGCCGACTTGCCCGCGGTGGTGCACGGCGCTCGCCGCTACACCTGGGCCCAGACCCGCGACCGTGCGGCCCGGCTTGCCGCCGCATTGCGCGCCTTGGGTGTGGGCCGCGGCAGCACCGTCAGCGTGATGTTGCCCAACACCCCGGAGATGGTGGAAGCGCACTACGCCGTGCCGGCGCTGGGGGCTGTGCTCAACACCTTGAACACCCGGCTCGACGCGGCGTTGCTGGCCTGGCAGATGAACCACTGCGAGGTGTCGGTGCTGATCACCGACCGTGAGTTTGCGCCGTTGATCGCGCCGGCGCTGCTGGCGCTGCGAGCGCAGTTTGGTCGCAGCCCGGTGGTGATCGATGTCGATGACAGCGAATACACCGGACCGGGTGAGTTGCTGGGTGCGCACGGCTACGAGGCGCTGCTGGCCGCCCATGCCCCGCTGGACCATCTGGACGGCCCGGCCGACGAGTGGGACGCGATTGCGGTCAGCTACACCAGCGGCACCACCGGCGACCCCAAGGGGGTGGTTACGCACCACCGCGGCGCCTATCTCAATGCGGTGTGCAATGCGGTGACCTGGACGATGCCGAACTTCCCGGTCTACCTGTGGACATTGCCGCTGTTCCACTGCAACGGTTGGTGCTTTCCGTGGACGGTGGCGATGCTGGGCGGCACCCATGTTTGCCTGCGCCGGGTCGAGCCCAAGGCCATCCTGGACGCCATGCGTGAGCACCACGTCGACCACTACTGCGCCGCACCCATCGTGCACAGCCTGATCTACAACGCACCGGACAAACTGCGTGCCGGCATCACCCAGCAGGTGCGCGGCATGGTGGCCGGCGCAGCGCCACCGGCGGCGATGATCGAGGGCATGGCCAAGATCGGTTTCGACATCACCCATGTCTACGGCCTGACCGAGGTCTACGGCCCGGCAGCCGTGGCGGTCAAGCGCCCGGCCTGGGCGACTGAAGCCTTGTCAGAGCAGACCCGGCTGAATGGCCGGCAAGGTGTGCGCTACCCGCTGCAAGAGGGCATGACGGTGCGCCATCCCGAGACGCTGGCCGAGGTGCCGGCCGACGGCCAGACCCTGGGCGAGATCATGTTCCGAGGCAACATCGTGATGAAGGGTTACCTCAAGAACCCGACCGCCACCGACCAGGCCTTTGCCGGCGGCTGGTTCCACACCGGCGACCTGGCAGTGCTGGAGCCGGACCGCTACCTCAAGATCAAGGACCGCAGCAAGGACGTGATCATCTCGGGCGGCGAGAACATCAGCTCGATAGAGGTCGAGGACGCGCTGTACCGCCATCCTGCTGTGACTGCCTGCGCGGTGGTGGCCCGGCCCGACGCCAAATGGGGCGAGACGCCGGTGGCTTTTGTCGAGTTGAAGGCTGGCGCGGTGGTGACTGCGGCTGAGTTGGTGGCGCATTGCAAGGGTTTGCTGGCCGGCTACAAGGTGCCGCGCGAGATCCGGTTCGAGGAAATCCCCAAGACCTCCACCGGCAAGATCCAGAAGTTTCAGCTGCGCGACCGGGCCAGGGCGCGCAGTGCCATCGAATAACAGCTATCGAATGAACGTCATCCAATCCAGGGACAACCCGCCATGCTGACCACCCACGACCCCTTGCTGCTGCGCCACCAGGACGCGCGCGGCGTGATCACCTTGACGCTGAACCGGCCGCAGGCGTTCAACGCCCTGTCCGAGGCGATGCTGGCCGCGCTGCAGACCGAGCTGGATCTGATCGCCCGCGACGACAGCGCCCGGCTGTTGGTGATCGGCGCGGCTGGCCGTGCCTTTTGCGCCGGCCACGACCTCAAGGAGATGCGGGCCGAGCCGTCGCAGGATTACTACGAAACGTTGTTTGCGCAATGCGGCCGCATGATGCTGAGCCTGCAGGCGCTGCCGGTGCCGGTGATTGCCCGGGTGCAGGGCATTGCCACGGCGGCAGGCTGCCAACTGGTGGCGATGTGCGACCTGGCGGTGGCCGACAGCCAGGCGCGTTTTGCGGTCAGTGGTGTCAACCTGGGGCTGTTTTGTGCCACGCCCAGCGTGGCGCTGACACGCAATCTGGGCCGCAAGGCGGCCTTCGAGATGCTGGTGACGGGCGCCTTTATTTCGGCCGACCAGGCGCTGGCCAAGGGGCTGTTGAACCGGGTGGCTCCGGCAGATCAACTGGACGCCGAGGTCGAGCTGCTGGTGGCAGCCATCGTCGGCAAACCGCGGGTGGCGCTGGCGCTGGGCAAGGCGCTGTTTTACCGCCAGATCGAGGTGGGGATCGCTGCGGCATACGCCGACGCCGCGCAAACCATGGCCTGCAACATGATGGACGACTCAGCACTTGAGGGTGTGCAGGCCTTCATCGATAAACGGCCACCCAACTGGACTTGAGGCGCGCCGT
>JBBRZR010000334.1:0-5765 GCA_038236495.1 Burkholderiales bacterium | reverse complement strand
TCCTGCCACCCAAACAAGCGGCGTCCCCGATACTCTGAGGCTATGCCCGCTTACACCTTCGAAGCGCTCGATGCGCAAGGCAAGTCCCGCAGTGGCGTGCTGGAAGCCGAAAACGCCAAGGCTGCGCGCTCTCAGTTGCGCACGCAAGGCCTGGTGCCGCTGGGCGTGTCGGCGCTGGCCGCCAGCGTGCAGACCGCGGGTGCCTCGCGCTGGTCGCGCCGGGTCTTCGGCACCACCGGCCTGGCGGTCTGGACGCGCCAGCTGGCCGGTCTGGTCGGCGCCGGCCTGCCGCTGGAGCGTGCACTGACGGCCTTGTCCGACGAGGCCGACGAGCCCCGTCAGCGCGACCTGGTGGCGCATTTGCGCGCCGAGGTCAACGCCGGCGCGCCCTTTGCCCGCGCTCTAGGCAGCGCACCGCGCGAGTTTGATGAGGTCTACCGTGCGGTGGTGGCCGCCGGCGAGCAGAGTGGCGCGCTGGGCGGCGTGCTGGAGCGACTGGCCGACGACCTGGAGGAACGCCAGGCGCTGCGCGCCAAGCTGCTGGGTGCAGCGCTTTACCCCGCCATCGTCTCGCTGATCGCCTTTGTCATCGTCATCTTTCTCGTCACCTACGTCGTGCCGCAGGTGGCCAGCGTGTTCACCAGCAACAAGCGCGCCCTGCCCTGGCTGACCACCGCGATGCTGGGCTTGAGCGCCTTTGTGCGGCAATGGGGCTGGCTGGTGGCGTTGTCGGCCGCCGCTGGTGGGGTGATGCTGGGCCTGGCGCTTAAAAAAGAGGCCTTCCGCCAACGCTTCGACGCGGCCTGGCTGGGCCTGCCGCTGATCGGCCGGGTCTCGCGCGGTTACAACGCGGCGCGTTTTGCCGGCACGCTGGCGATGCTGGCCAATGCCGGCGTGCCGATCCTCAAGGCCCTGCAGGCCGCAGCTGAAACGCTGGCCAACCGGGCGCTGCGGGCCGATGCGCTGGACGCCCTGGTGCAGGTTCGCGAGGGCGCGCCGCTGGCGGCGGCGCTGGCGGCCAAGAAGCGCTTTCCCGGCCTGCTGGCGATGTTTGCCCGGCTGGGCGAGCAGACCGGCCAGTTGCCGCAAATGCTGGACCGCGCCGCCAAGCAGCTCAACGGCGAGGTACAGCGCCGGGCCATGGCACTGGCCACGATTTTGGAGCCGCTGCTGATCGTGGCGATGGGCGGCGTGGTGATGCTGATCGTGCTGGCCGTGCTGCTGCCCATCATCCAGCTCAACACCTGGGTCAAGTAGCGACCGCCTGCGCCGGCGCGGCGCCAACTGCCGGCCGCACCGACCGCCAGTGCACCCGCCCGACTTGGGTCACGCCCGCATCAACTGCCTGCGCAGGGTTGGCGCCACCCCGCAGTTGGGCGGGGCCGGCCCGGCCCGGCAGTTGCTAGTATTTCTGCCAGCAACAGGGCTGTAGCAGCGACGGCGGCTCAAGGCATCAACAAGGGCGCGATCGGCGGTATGTTCGCCGCATGGCCGGCCGCCGACAGTGCTGCAATGGTGAGGGTGGACTTTGGAGGTGCGTGCATGACCCGCTCATCGACCGATCTGGTGCCCGCGCAAGCCCGCGCACCGTTTTCAGTGGCGCAGATGCGCAGCGTCTACCGCTGCGACGAGGTGGAGCGCTTGCTCACCAAGCTGCCACCCAAAGAGCACGAAAACCTGCGCAGCACCTACGAGCGCATGCTGGAAAAAGGCCCGGACCGCTTCCAGGTCAAGCCCAGCGGGCTGCCGGCGATGAGCCACCTGTACGACGAGATGCCGAACTTCCACGAGGCACTCGACGACATCCGGCGCCAGCTGGCGCTGTGCCACGACAGCCGCGACGCGCTGGAGATCACGCCGATGCTGCTGCTGGGCCCGCCCGGCGTGGGCAAGACCCACTTTGCGCGCGAGGTGGCGCGCCTGCTGGGCACCGGCATGGGCTTTATCTCGATGAGCTCGCTGACCGCCGGCTGGGTGCTGTCGGGCGCGTCCAGCCAGTGGAAGGGCGCACGCCCCGGCAAGGTCTTCGAGACCCTGGTGGACGGCCAGTACGCCAACCCGGTGATGGTGGTGGACGAGATCGACAAGGCGCGGGGTGAACATGCCTACGACCCGCTGGGGGCGCTCTACAGCCTGCTGGAGCGCGACACCGCGCAGCAGTTCACCGACGAGTTTGCCGAGGTCGCGGTCGATGCCAGCCAGCTGATCTGGGTGGCCACGGCCAACGACGAGCGTGCTATCCCCGACCCCATCCTGAACCGGGTCAATGTCTACCAGGTGCAGATGCCCGACCGCGATGCGGCACGTGCCATCGCCCGCCGGCTCTACGACAGCATCCGCGGCCAGCACGACTGGGGCCGCCGCTTCGAGCCCGACCCGACCGACGCGGTGCTGGATGGCCTGTCCGAAATGGCGCCGCGCGAGATGCGCCGCGCCTGGATGACGGCGTTTGGCAACGCCAGGCTGGACGGCCGCGACCGGATCGACAGCGCGGACCTGCCGAGTGCCGGCGGCGCGGGCAAGCGCGGGCCGCTGGGGTTCATGAACTGAGCGACCCTGCGGCGTCGGGGTTGCTGCGGGGCGCAAAGGCCTCGCAGCCGGTTCAGCAAGCGATCAAATGCCGGCCAGACCCACCGACGCACGCCCACGGCGCACGCAGTGGCGACCGGCCTGCTTGCCGGCATACATCGCGGCGTCGGCGCGCTTGAGCAGATCACCGCCATCACGCCCGTCATGCGGCGCCAGCGCAAACCCTATCGTCAGCCCCACCCGGCAGGTCTGCTCGGCCACGCTGAACGGCGCATCGAAGGCACTCAGCAGCTTGGCGCCCAGGCGCTGGGCATCGGCCTCGCCCACCAGGCCGGCGGCCATGATCACAAACTCGTCGCCACCGAGCCGGGCGACCACGTCGCTGTTGCGCAGTTGTTGGCGCAGCCGTTGGCCGACCTGCACCAGCAGGTCGTCGCCGGCGTCGTGGCCCAGCCTGTCGTTGATCGGCTTGAAACCGTCCAGGTCCAGCAGAAACACCGCCAGCACGCTGTCGACCCGGCTTAAGCCCAGTGCGGCGGTCATCGCCTGCTGCAGGCCGCGTCGGTTGGGCAGACCGGTCAGCGCATCGGTGTGGGCCAGCGCCAGCAGGGTCTGGCGCTCCAGTTGCGCGCGCTCGGCGTCACGCCGCACATCGGCAATGCGCACCCCCAGCACCCGCACCCAGGCCGCCATCTCCAGCAGCGATGCCAGCTGGAAGGCATGCTGGGTCCAGAAGTTGACCGGCGCCAGGCCCCGCAGCAAGGCCGCCAGCGTCAGCACACCCAGGGTGTAGGCCGTCCAGCCCAGCAGCATGAACAGCGCCACCCGGTCACCGGTGCGGGCCAACCGATACGCCACCGGGATCGCCATCAGCATCGGCAACGGGCCCAGCACCGTGGCCAGGCCCTGGGTCTGCCGGTAGTCCAGCAGCCCCAGCACCGATGCCAGCAGCGCCGCCGCAGCGGCCACGCTCACCCCCTGCAAACCGCGGTGGGTCCAGCGGCTGTGGCGGTGCACCTGCAAGGCGCCGGATACAAACTGGCTGCCGGCCGTCAGGGCCGCCAGGACCGCCAGTGGCGCAATCTTGTCGATCAGCCCGCCGGGCTCAGGCCACAGGTACTGCTGGCCGATGCCGAAGTACGACAGGAAAAAGACCGCCACACCCAGCAACATCCCGGCGTACTGGCCGAACAGCTTGTCGCGCAGGCTGAGCCAGTGCGCCAGGCTGTAAGCCAGCAAACCCAGCGCGATGCCCACCGCCAGGCCCTGAAGCAGCTGGCGCGAGGACTCCTGCACCAGGAAGGCGTCGCTGCGCAGAAAGCTGATCGGCACCAGCATCGAGCTTTGCGTCATCACCCGCAGGTAGAGCTCGTGCTCGCCGGGCGGCAGGTCCAACGCCAGCGCATGGGCACGGCTGTGCACCGGGCGCGCATCAAACGGCTGGGCGTTGCCGAGCGTGGCCTGCTGCACCAACTGGCCCTGGCTGAGCAGGTAGACATCGACGCGGTTGAGCGGGGCGTAGTCGATCTGCATCGTCCAGCGGCCGTCACTGCCCTGCACCTGCAGCGGCAGGCGCAGCCACAGGGCGCTGCGGTGCACGCCGAAATTGGCTTCGGGCACCTGCGGCACGGCAAAGGCTGCAGCGCGCTGGCGGGCATCGGCCAGGGTCCAGGCGCCTGCCGGATCGGCCAGCGCGGTCACGGCCGGCCAGGCGTTGACGGTGCTGGCCCGGCCGTCCAGCAGCACACGGGCTTGCGCCAGCACACCGCTGCAGGCCAGCGCCAGGGCCCAGCCCAGCAGGCAGCGACAAATCAAACGGTGCAGGTTCAGGTGCAGGTGCGGGTGCAGGTGCATGGCGCGACAACTCCGACAACGTACGCGAGGGCAAGCCGGGCCAGCTTGCGGCTGCCGCGTCCAACGCCAGCCCGCACCGCCATCACCCTTGCCCGGCATTTATCGGCAGTCGGGGCCACAACTTGAATGGGCTGCCCAAGCCGTCGGCCGGGCGGTCGGCCGGGCGGTCGGCATGACGATCTGCCGCGCCGCAGCGTCCGTATCATTCCGGCCATGACCGAGCCCGAAAACGACTGTCTGGTGATTGCGCTCTCGTCGCGTGCGCTGTTCGATTTCGAGGCCGAGAACCAGCTGTTCGAGGCGGCCGACGACCACGCCTACATGCAGCTGCAGTTGCAGCGGCTCGACACGCCGGCCCCGCCCGGCGTGGCGTTTTCACTGGCGCGCAAGCTGCTGGCCTTCAATGCAGGCGGCAGCGGCGGCCCGCGGGTCGAGGTGGTGATCCTGTCGCGCAACGACCCGGTGTCCGGGCTGCGGGTGTTCCGGTCCTGCCAGCACTACGGCCTGGCGGTGGAGCGCGGCGTGTTCACCCGGGGCGAGGCGCCCTGGCGCTACCTGCGGCCGCTCAAAGCCCAGCTGTTCCTGTCCGCCAACGCGGCCGACGTGCGCTCGGCGCTGGCGGCCGGTGTGCCGGCGGCGCGGGTCTCACCCCTGGCACCACAGGCCTCGGCCCTGCACCCGCAAGAGCTGCGCATCGCGTTTGACGGTGATGCGGTGCTGTTCTCGGACGAGGCTGAGCAGGTCTACCAGCGCGACGGTCTGCTGGCGTTTCAGCAGCATGAGCAGGACCAGGTGGCCACGCCGCTGGCGGCCGGTCCGTTCAAGCCGCTGCTGGCTGCGCTGAAGCGGCTGCAGCTGGCCGGCAACGCGTCGGGCATGCGGGTGCGCACCGCCCTGGTGACCGCGCGCAGCGCGCCGGCCCATGAACGGGCGATCCGCACCCTGATGGACTGGCAGATCGAGGTCGACCAGGCGATGTTCCTGGGCGGCCTGCCCAAGGGCGAGTTCTTGCGCGAGTTCGAACCCGACTTTTTTTTCGACGACCACCCGCGCCATGTCGAAAGCGCGGCACAGCATGTGCCGGCGGGCCATGTGGTGCATGGGGTGAGCAACCCGGACCGGGCATAAGCCGCGCCAGGCCAGTCAAACCACCCGGTAAGCCCGCAGCCCGGCCAGGTCGATCACCCGCACACCGCCGTACTCGATGCGGATCAACCCTGCGGCCGCCAGCGCGTTCAGCGCTTCATTCACCCGCTGGCGCGACAGGCCCACCAGCCAGGCCAGCTCTTGCTGGGTGATGCGCAGCAACTGGCCCACGCCCGGGTAGAGCACCGGGTGGAACAGCGCGGCCAGGCTGCGCGCCACGCGGGCATCGGGCTGGT
>JBBRZR010000333.1:0-5773 GCA_038236495.1 Burkholderiales bacterium | reverse complement strand
CGGCTGCCGCACAACCGGTTGCTGCTGGGGGCCTACGATTTTGCTGCGACCGACTATGGCGCCCTGATGCGGGCCTGGCTGGCGCAAGTGCCCGAGCAGGGTGCGCTGCTGTTCTGCCACCCGGGCCGGCCGTCCGACGGCACGGCGGGCGGTGGCGGCGATCTGCCCGACCCGATCGCTGCGGCGCGCCAGCGTGAACTGGCCTACCTGGCCAGCCCGGACTTTCCGCGCGACCTGGCGGCTGCGGGGGTGACGCTGGCCTCGGTCTGGTAGACCGGGTCGGCGGCCGCGGTTGCCGTTGCGGTTGCGGTTGCGGCGGCTGTTGCTGCGGCTGCAGGCTCAGCCGAAGGTCCAGCGCCGGTTGATCAGGTAGGTCAGCACCAGCACCAGCAGCGTGGCGCCGGCTTGCGCCAGCAGGTAGTGCAGGCCCAGCCCCACGCCGGCGGCCACCACCGCCATGCTGGTCACACCGCCCAGCAACGCGGTCAGCTGGAACCGCCACCAGGCCGGCAACCACGGGCCGCGGTGCTGGAAGGTGAACCAGCGGTTGCCGACAAAACCGACCTGAGCACCCAGCGCCGCACCGGCGCCTGCGGCCAGCGGTGGCCACCAGTGGCTGCGCTCGACCAGGATCCAGAGCAAGGCGTAGTGCGCCAGGGTGGCCACCGCCCCCACGGCGGCATAGCGCAAGGGGGCCAGGCGGACCTGGCCGGCAGGCACCACGCCGTCGGGGCTCATCCGCCGGTGGGCTGGGCGGTGGCCGCTGATGCAGCCGACGCGCCCGACGCGGCCGGCACAGCAGGCGCAGCCTGAACCGATGGCGCGGTCGGCCCGGCCACCGCCTGCCCGGCCGCGCAGTTCTGCGGCTCGGCCCGCCACAGCTGCGCGTACTTGCCCCGCAGCACCCGCACCGCGCCGGGCACGGCCGCTGCACGGGGCTGGTCGGCCTGGCCCTCGACCAGCCAGACCCGCTTGCCCTGGCACACCAGCGCGGGCAACTGGGCGATCGGGTACAGCACTGCCGCCACCTTGGCGGCATCGAAGCGCACCGTGTCGGCCAACTCCTTGCGCCAGCTGTCCCGGCGCTTGACGTCCGGGTCGTCCCAGTCGCTGGCCACCAGCGGCACCTGGGTCAATCGGGCCTCGAACACCACGTCATTGAAGCTCTCGCCCACCAGCACCACCACATCAGACGGTGTGACCAGGCCGCGCAGCATGCGGCCCACGTCCTGGCCCGATTTGGGCGCCACCCAGGCCAGCGTGCCCACCAGCGCCAGACAAAACAGCGCCGCCACCACCACCATGGGCCGCAACCAGCGGTGGGTGACACCGTGGCGATCGATCAGCGGCAGCGCCAACAGGGCGCATACCGGCGCCAGCGCCGGCATGATGTAGCCGACCAGCTTGGACGCCGGCAGCGAGAAAAACACCAGCACCACCAGCGCCCACCAGACCAGCAGCCCGGTCCAGCGCCAGTCGGTGCTGCGGCCCGCTGCCCTCAGCCGCGCCACGCTGGCAACCGCCCACGGCGCCCAGGGCAGCGTCAGCAGCGGCAGCACCCACAGGTAGAAATAGCGCGGCTGCACGTTGTTGAAGGTGGTGCCGGCAAACCGCCGGAAATGCTGCTCGACGATGAAGTAATCGAAAAAATCGGGGTAGCGCTGCTGCATCGCCAGCATCCACGGCAGCGCCACCGCCGCGAACATCAGCAGGCCGAGGGGGTTGAGCAGGCGCAGCATGTCGCGCCAGCGGCCTTGCGCCAGCAGCCAGGGGCCGATCACGATGGCCGGCAGCACCACGCCGATCAGTCCCTTGGACAGCACCGCCAGACCACAAAACGCCCAGCCCAACAGCAGCCAGCGCAGCACCGGCGCGCCGTCCGCCAAAGCCCGGTAAAAGCACAGCACCGCCGCCGTGATCGTGCCGGCCACCAGCATGTCGTGGTTGGCGTACTGGCCGCCGATGAAGAAAAACGGCGTCGTGGCCAGCACCAGCAGCGCCACACCGGCCGGGCGCACACCCTGCTGGCGGCGCAGCGTCAGCCACAGCGCTGCGCCCATCAGCCAGGCGCCCAGCGCCGGCCCCAAGCGCACGCTGAAGGGTGTTGGCCCGAACACCGACATGCCCAGCATGTTGACCCAGTAGGTCAGCGGCGGCTTGTGGAAAAACGGCACGCCGTTGAGCACCGGCACCAGGCCGTCGCCCAGCCACATCTGGCGCGCCACCTCGCCGTAGCGGCCCTCGTCGGGCAGCAGCAGCGGGCGCAGCCACGCGGTAAACAACAGCCACACCGCCAGCAGTGCCAGCACTGGGGGTGCCGATGCGGTCCAGGCCGGCCAGCCGGCAGCGCCGGCCGGTGATTTGCGAAGTTCGGTCATCGGGCAGGGCCGCAAGGCCGGTGCTGGGGGCGGTCAGGCGGGGCAGCAGCGCCCCGCCCATCGGGGCAAAAGCGTCAGACCGCCAGCAGGTCGACCTCGAATACCAGCGTGGCGTTCGGCGGGATCACGCCACCAGCGCCGCGGGCACCGTAGCCCAGCTCGGACGGGATCAGCAGCACCCGCGTGCCGCCCACCTTCATGCCCTGCACGCCTTCGTCCCAGCCGCCGATGACCTGGCCAGCGCCGAGGTGGAACTTGAACGGGTCGCCCCGGTCCTTGCTGGAGTCGAACTTGGTGCCGCGGCCGTTGGCGGCGTCGGGCGCGTGCAGCCAGCCGGTGTAGTGAACGGAGACCCGTTGACCAGCGGCGGCCTCGGCGCCGGTGCCGGGGGTGGTGTCTTCGTATTGCAGGCCTGATGCGGTGGTGATCATGGTGACGGTCCAGTTCAACGGGGTTTGACAAAGGCCCGCATCATGCCACTGCGCCGGCTGGGGGCGGGCGCGCCGCCGGCCCCCAGCGCGCCCGCCAGGCGGTGGTGGTGGCCGCCAGCCAGTCGGGCACGGTACTGGCAGCGACCGGCGGCAAGCCCAGGATCTGGCCGGCAGCGGCCAGCGCAGTCAGTGCGTCCTGCCTGTCTGCGCTGGTAAACGGCAACGCGCCGTTTTGCTTGCTCAGCTTGTGGCCGTCCGCCCCCAGCACCAGCGGGCTGTGCAGGTAGCGCGGCGTGGCCAAGCCCAGCAGGTGCTGCAGGTGGATCTGGCGGGCGGTGTTGTCCACCAGATCGGCGCCGCGCACCACGTCGGTGATGGCCTGGTCGGCGTCGTCCACCACCACCGCCAGCTGGTAGGCCCAGCCGCCTTCGGCCCGTTGCAGCACGAAGTCGCCGATCTCGCGCGCCAGGTTCTGCTGCTGCGGACCCAGCCGCCGATCGCACCCCTCGATCAGCACGTCAGCGCCGTTGCCCTGCACCGTGCGCAGCCGGACTGCGCGGGCGGGCCGGCCGTGCAGGCCGTTGCGGCAGGTGCCGGGGTAGATGCGCTCGCCAAAGCGCTGGTGGGCTACGCCCTCTGCCGCGAGTGCGGCGTCAATGTCGCGCCGGCTGCAGCCGCAGGGGTAGGCCCAGCGCGATTCGATCAACCGGGCCAGCGCGGCGGCATACAGCGCGCTGCGCCGTGATTGCCAGACCGGCGCCCCGTCCGGCAGCAGCCCGCAGGCTGTCAGCTGGGCCAGGATGTGCTCGGCCGCGCCGGGCACGCAGCGCGGGCTGTCCACGTCCTCGATGCGCACCAGCCAGCGCCCGCCGTGGGCCCGTGCATCCAGCCAGCTGGCCAGCGCCGCGACCAGGCTGCCGGCATGCAGCGGGCCGGTGGGCGAGGGCGCAAAGCGTCCGGTGTACGGTGGCAAAGTCAAACTCAATCCAGCGGCGCCAAGAACCCGTCATGCCGCTCCAGCAGCGCCTGGCGGGTGGTGGGGCTGTCCAGCTGGGTCAGCCACCACTGCAGCGCCAGGCCTTGCGGCGCCTTGCGCGGCTGGGGGGTGGCGGTGCCGCGCCAGGCGTAACCAAACTGCGCCGGCAATCGGCAGCGCTGCACCGCCTTGGCCACCAGCCGGCCGGTGCGCAAATGGGCGCGCACCTGGGGCTCGGGCACAAAGCCGCAGCCCAGGCAGCGCAGCAAGGCCTCGATCTTGGCGGCCATGGTGGGCACGGTGAACACGTCCTGCCCGGGCAGCAGGTTGACGGTGAGGGGTGAAGCCCGCTGCGCCGAGTCGGCCACGGCCACCGCGCGGTGGGCCATCATCTGGGCGTCGCTGAGCGGCTCGGTGACTGACGCCAGCGGGTGGTGCGGCGCCATCGCGTAGACAAACGCCACCTCGCCCAGCGGCCGCAACTCGATGCCCGATTGCGGCGGTGTGCTCATCATGGCGCCGATGGCCAGGTCGGCCTGGCCGCTGACCAGCGACTCCCACAGCCCTGCCATCACCTCGCTGCGCAGCCGAAGCCGGGTGCCCGGCCCGGCGCCGTCGCCGTCGCGCTGGGCAAAAAAGCCCTCGACCAGCTCGAACATGGTCAGGCGCGAGATCACGTCGTCCACCGCCACCGTCAGCTCGCTCTCCCAGCCGGTGGCCACCCGGCGCACCCGGTTGGCCACCGCGTCCATCTCGGCCAGCAGGCGGCGGCCTTCGTCCAGCAACTCCTGGCCGGCCGCAGTGAGCCGGGCCTGGCGCGAGCTGCGGTCGAACAGCAGCACGTCCAGCGCGTCCTCCAACTGGCGCACGCTGTAGGTCAGCGCCGACGGCACCCGGCCCAGCGCGCGGGCAGCGGCGGCGAAACTGCCGGTGCGGGCGATGATGTCCATCATCTGCAGCGCGTCGGGTGTCAGGGCGTTGCGGCGCGGTGGGGTCATCGGGCAACCTTCGAACTTTGTACAGCGGTGTCGCGCCCTTCGGATCGGCCGGGCGGGCTTGTCGCTTCATCTTATTTGAATGCCTGCTTCAAGCGCGGCCGGGGCTGCTGGCCGGGTTGCAGTGCGACGATGGTGCTGTCCAAACAGGAGACCGCGACATGATCACCCTGCGCCGCAGCACCGACCGGGGCTATGCCGACCACGGCTGGCTCAAAAGCTTCCACACCTTTTCGTTTGCCGACTTCCACGACCCGGCGCAAATGGGTTTTGGCAATCTGCGGGTGATCAACGAGGACCGCATCGCGCCGGGCACCGGTTTTGGCACCCACGGCCACCGCGACATGGAGATCATCAGCTACGTCCTCGAAGGCGCGTTGGCGCACCAGGACAGCCTGGGCAACGGCGAAGCCATCCGCCCCGGCGAGGTGCAGCGCATGACGGCCGGCAGCGGCGTGCGCCACAGCGAGTTCAACCACGCGCAGGATGCCCCCACCCACTTTCTGCAGATCTGGATCCTGCCCAATGCGGCCAACATCGCCCCGGGCTACGAGCAGAAGGCTTTTTCCGACGCCGAGAAGCGCGGCCAACTGCGCCTGGTGGCCGCGCCCGATGGCCGCGACGGCGCGGTAACCCTGCACGCCGATGCGGCCATCCGCGCCGGCCTGTTTGATGGCGACGAGTCGGCCGAGCTGGCACTCGACCCGACGCGCCGGACCTGGGTGCACCTGGCCCGGGGCGCGCTGACCGTCAACGGCCAGGCGCTGCAGGCGGGTGATGCGTTGGGCCTGGTGGGCGAGGCGCAACTCAGCCTGGGCCAGGGCCAAGGTGCCGAGGTGCTGGTGTTCGACCTGGCGCCCTGAACGCAACCTTGACGGCTGTGTTTCAGGATGTTCAGAAACCACCCACCCCAAATGGACCACCCGCTGCCCTGTCGGCAGCGCACCGGTGTCGCCACGGCTACAGCCTTGGGCCCGACCGTGAGCCAAGCTG
>JBBRZR010000332.1:0-5793 GCA_038236495.1 Burkholderiales bacterium | reverse complement strand
GTCCAGGTCTTCGTCGGTCCAGCTGCGGGTGAAGGTCAAGGGCATGGGGTGTCTCCGGTAAACCAGTGGAAGGATTGCAGCGCGGCGCGCAGCGCGGGCGGCAAAGGTGCGGCGCCGGGAGCACCGGCGGGATCGGTATAGACCATCACGCAGTCGGCCGTGGCCTGCAGCGATGGCCCATCGAACATCGCCACCCGCAGCACTGCCGAGCTGCGCCCGGTGTGGGTGACGGCTGAAGCCAGCGCCCAGTGCGCGGGCGGCGCCCGGTGGTGGACCCAGTGCAGGTCGATGCGGGCCACCACCAGGCTGACCCAGTCGCGTTCCGGGTGGCCACCGGCGGCGGCAAAGGCGGCCTTGAGCAGGGCCGCGCGGGCCTGCTCAAGGCCGCGCATCACGGCGGCCTCGCTGCTGCCGCCATCGGCGTCAAAATCACCGTAGCGCGAGGCCAGCGTGGCGGCGACGGGGTAGTGTTGGCGTTGCTCGGTGCCGGCCGGGCGGTGGCTGGCAGCCATCTCGCCGGCAGGCTGGACACTGCCGGCCAGATCGCCCAGCCAAGCCGCCGGCAGCAGGGCGCTTGTGCTCAGGTCGGGCGCCCAGGCACCGAGCCGGGTTTGCTGCATGCCCACGCAGACACCACCCTGGAACAAACCGCCCGCCAGCGTCAAGCCCTCGGGCGATGCCTGCAGCAGGCGCAGCGGCGCGACTGTCGGCGACGGATAGTGGCACTCTTGCCAGAACTCGGTGCGGCTGGACAAGGGCTTGAGTAACAGGCTGCCGTCCGGCCAGACCGCAGCCCCCCCGGCCGCCATCAACCAGCGTTGCCGGGCCTCGTGGTGCAGGCCGTAGACGGCGATGTTGTTGACATGGCGGCGGGTATCGACATCGGCAAAGCGTGCGGCCACCGGCTGGGTGCTGCCATAGGCGCTGGGGTCGTGCCGCCAGGCTTCGTGCTTCATCCGGCGTCGGCCTCGGCGGCGACCCGGCGCAGTTGGGCATCGATGCCGCCACCCGCGCCTTCGATCAGGGTCAGACGCTTGAAGCCGTGGCCGATCACCAGCTCGTCGGTCATGCCCATGCCGCCGTGCAACTGCACCGCAGCCTGGCCTACCGTCCGGCAGGCGCGTGCCACGGCCACCTGGGCCGACGCCACTGCTGCCCGGCGCTCTGCGGCGGGCAGCGCCGGCCCGTCCAGCCGCAGCAGCGTGGCCCCGACCAGCGCGTTGGCCTGCAGCAGCGCCATGTGCATGTCGGCCAGCCGGTGCTGGATGACCTGGAAGCTGGCAATCGCCACGCCGAACTGTTTTCGCTGGCGCACGTAATCCAGCGTGTCGTGCAGCAACCGTTGCATCACGCCGATGGCCTCGGCACCGCTGGCCAGTTGCGCGTCGTCGCTCGTTTGCTCGATCAGCGGCAGCAGGTCGCAGCCGGGCTCGCCCAGCACGGCCTGTACCGGCGTGTGCTCAAAAGCCAGCTCTGCCGCCCAGCCACCATCGGCCAGCCGCAGGTCGCGCCGGGTGATGCCAGCCGCACCGGGGCTGACCACGGCCAGGCGCAACACACCGGCGGCGTCGCGGGCGCTGACCAGCCAGTGCGTGGCATAGGGCGCAGCACGCACCAGGGCCTTGCGCCCGCTGAGTGTGGCGCCGATTGGGAGACCCCCATCGGCGGCGGTGGCCGGGTCGGCGGCGTGCAGGGTGCTGTGCACCTGCGCCAGGTCGTGGCGGGCACCCGGCTCCAGCGTGGCCAGCACCGGCCGCACGGCACCGTCCACCAGGCCAGCCAGCAGTTGGCGGGGCAAGTCGCCGGGCAGGCACTGCAGCAAGCCGGCGCCCAGCACCGCACAGGCCGTGTAGGGCTCGGGCAACAGCGCGTGGCCCAGCGCCTGCAGTATCAAGGCATGGTCGGCCAGACCGCCGCCCTGCCCGCCGACGGACTCGGGCAGTGCCGCGCCCAGCAAACCCAGGTCCCGCGACAGCCCGCGCCACAGCGGTGTGATCGCCTCGGGCGTGCTCAGCAGGCCGGCCCGGCGATCGAAGCCGGCGTTGTCAGCCAGCCAGCGGGTCAGGCTGGCCTGCACCAGCGCCTGGGTATCGTCAAGTTCAAACAGGGCGTGCATCGTCGGTCGGCCTCAGGCGCTCAATGCGCCAGCAAATGCTGGGCGATGAGGTTGCGCTGCACCTCGTTGGTGCCGGCGTAGATCGACGCGGCACGGTCGTTGAGGTAGGCGCCCATTGCAAACACCGCGTCCTCGGGCACGGCCAGCGCGTGCGCCGCGCAATCGGCCATCGGCAGCCTGGCCGCGGCATAGGGCCCGGCGATCAGCAGGCCGATCTCGGTCAGGCACTGCTTCAGCTCAGTGCCCAGCAGCTTGCCCACCGACGGCGCGGTGGCGTCATCCTGGCCCCGCATGCGGGCCGCCAGCACCTGCTGCTCCAACGCGTGCAGCGCGTCGATGCGGCAACGGGCGTCGGCCAGCAGGCGGCCCAGGTCGGTGTACTCGGCGTCACCCGCTGCACGCCCCGCAAACGCCGCCGTCCGCGCACGGTGCAAGCGCGCCAGCCGCGCGCGCAGCATCGGCGTGTAGCTGCCGCCGCGCTCATGGGTCAGCAGGTACTTGGCGATGGTCCAGCCGCGGTTCTCTTCGCCCAGCAGCGCGCTGGCGGGCACCCGCACGCCGTCGAAAAACACCTGGTTCAGCTCGTGGTCGCCCGAGATGCTGATGATCGGCCGGATGGTGATGCCGGGCAGGTCCAGGTCGAACAGCAAAAAACTGATGCCCTGCTGGGCCTTGCCGCTGCTGTCGGTGCGCACCAGGCAAAAGATCTTGTTGGCCCATTGGGCATGGGTGGTCCAGATCTTGGTGCCGTCGATGACAAATTCATCGCCCTGCGGCCCGGCCTGGCGTTTCGCCCGGCACTGCAGCGACGCCAGATCCGACCCGGCACCCGGCTCGCTGTAGCCCTGGGCCCAGTAATCCTCGCCCGATCGTATGCCGGGCAGCCAGCGCTGTTGTTGCTCGGGCGTGCCAAAGGCCAGCAGCACCGGTGCAACCATGCGCGTGCCCTGCGGCGCCAGCGCCGGCGCGTCGGCGGCGGCCAGCTCGCTGGCAAAGATGTCGTGCTGGCGCGCCGACCAGCCACAGCCACCCCACTCGATGGGCCAGTGCGGCACGCTCCATCCGCGGGCCGCCAGGATGCGGAACCAGCGCTTGCCGTCGGGGTAGTCGGCAAAGATGCCCGAGGCGCGGCGGCTGGCCAGGCGCAGATCGTCCGTCAGCTCGGCCGCCAGAAATTGCCGCACCTCGTCGCGGAAATCATCGTCGGTGGCGGGTGTCGGGGGCATGGGCAGAACAGGGCGGTAGCAACCCACGCAGTGTTTCAGATCGCCCGCGCGCATGAATCGTCGAAAGCGACGATGTAGGCCAGGGCCCTGCCTGGGCTTCAATGCAGGGTTCAGCCGCAGTCGCCGTTGCAGGGCGACTGCGAAGCCGCGCCAGCCAACGCGCCATCAGGAGTCCCCCCATGCGCCCTACCCCACCCCGGCTGGTCCACAGCAGCAGCCAGATCGGCAACCCGTTTGGTGGCAAGCCGGGCGGCGTGCCGGCGCTTGCGATGGGCAAGTCATCCACCGCTGCCGCTGGCATGGCGTCTGGCGGCTCCTCTGGCGGCCAATCCGTGGGCCACTCAGGCGCCGGCGGGCTCAGCGCCTCGGGCATGGCCAACGGCCTCGCCGCCGGCGCCCCGGCCGGCACGATTGGCGAGCGGCTGAGCCAGGCGGCACGCCAGCGTGGCAACGCCACCGCCTACATCGAAAACGACACCCGCTACGACTGGCCAGCCGT
Organism: Burkholderiales bacterium; assembly: GCA_038236495.1. Taxonomy (GTDB): domain Bacteria; phylum Pseudomonadota; class Gammaproteobacteria; order Burkholderiales; family Burkholderiaceae_C; genus Pseudaquabacterium. The sequence goes on along the minus strand of JBBRZR010000332.1, from coordinate 1,952 downwards.
GGACACCGCCAGCGACCACCTGGCCTGCGGCCTGCTGGGCCTCAAGCTCAAGCGGGGTGACCGCATCGGCATCATCGGCCTGAACCAGATCGAGTGGCTGCTGCTGTTCTACGCCGCCGCCAAGATCGGCGTGGCGGTGGTGGGCCTGAGCGTGCGTTACCGCGACAGCGAACTGCGCACCATGCTGGCCGACAGCGAGACCCGGGCGGTGTTCACGCTGACCGAGCATGAGGGCTTCGACTTCATCGGCATGCTGGCCCGGCTGGGCCCCAAACTGCCGGCGTTGCGCCATGTGATCGCGATCGACGGCCTGGGGTTGGACAGCCTGGCCGCGCTGGCGGCCACGCCGCTGGACGCCGGCCGCTTGTCGGTGGCGCGGCGCCAGGTGGTGCCCGGCGACGTGGCGATGGTGATCTACACCTCGGGCACCACCGGCCGGCCCAAGGGCGCCGGGCTGACCCACCACAGCCTGCTGGCCAGTGCCACCGCCCAGGCCAGGCACACCCGGGTCACGGCGGACGACGTGCTGCACATGGGCAACCCGCTCAACCATGTGGGCGGCATCACCTGCGCCGTGCTGACCCACCTGGTGGGCGGCGGCACGGTGGTGCTGGTGGCCGAGTTCAAGGCCGATCACATGCTGCGCCTGATGCAGCAGGTGCCGCCCACCATCGTGGCCGGCGTGCCGACCATGCTGACCCTGATGCTGATGCATGCCCGCATCGCCAACGTCGATTTCAGCCGGGTGCGGCTGGTGTTCTCAGGCGGCTCCAACGTCGATGCCGTGCTGCTGGAGCGGCTGGCGCAACGCATGCCCGGCGCCACGCTGATGAACCTGTACGGCCTGACCGAGACCTCGGGCGCGATCGTGATGACGCCCTGGCAGCGCAGCGAGGCCGAGCTGATGGGCAGCATCGGCCAGCCTTTCGAGGGCGCGCAACTGCGCATCGCCGGCGCCAACGGCCAGGCGCTGCCGGCGGGCCAGGTCGGCGAGCTGTGGTTCAAGGGCGTGGGGGTGGTGCCGGGTTACATCGGTGCGGCAGCGGGCGCGGGCTTCTCGGCCGACGGCTGGCTGCAGACCGGCGATCTGGGGCTGGCCGATGGCCGCGGCGTGATCACGTTGAAGGGCCGCCAGAAAGACCTCTACATCCAGGGCGGCTTCAATGTCTACCCGGCCGAGATCGAGGCCCTGGTGAACCGCCACCCCAAGGTGGTGATGGCGGCGGGCATCGGCGTGCCCGACCCGGTGCTGGGCGAGGTGGGCCGGCTCTACGTCATCCCGCAGCCCGGCAGCGGCCTGACCGAGGCCGAATTGCGCCACTGGTGCGCCGAGCACCTGGCCGACTACAAGGTACCGCGCCAGGTGCTGCTGCGCGAGACCCTGCCGATGACACCCGCCGGCAAGATCCACAAGGCCGCGCTGCGTGAGGAGTTGGCCGCAGCCAGCCCGGCACCGGCGGCCCGGCTCAAAGCCGTTGGCTGAACTCGGCCGCGTCGAACCCGACGGTGATGCTGCCGTCGGGCCAGGCCACCACCGGGCGTTTGATGACGCTGGGCTGGGCCACCATCAGCGCCCGGGCGCTGGCCGCATCGACCACCGCCGCCTGTGCACCGGCTTCGAGCTTGCGCCAGGTCGTGCCCTTGCGGTTGAGCAGGCGCTGCCAGCCGGCGGCGTGCAGCCAGACGTCGAGCTCGGGTTCGGGCACACCCGACTTCTTGAAGTCATGGAACTGCGCCGATGCGCCGTGCCCGCTCAGCCAGGCGCGGGCGCGCTTGACGGTGTCGCAATTGGGGATGCCGTAGACGGTGAGGGGTGGGGTTGGCATGGGCTGAGCGGTGGCTGGCGCGGCTGTCGGAAGGTCGGATTCAAAGGCGGGCGTTGCTGCCCGCGCACCGTTGCGGCGGTGGCCGCGTCAGTTCCGATCGCCTGATCGGCCGACATCGCAGGCCGG
>JBBRZR010000331.1:0-5800 GCA_038236495.1 Burkholderiales bacterium | reverse complement strand
GTCAGCGGGAAGAAGTCCTGGCCGGCCTTGGCCTCGGTACGGGCGACGACGGTGGCCAGCACCACGGTGCCTTCGATGTCGACGACCACGGCGCCGGACGATTGGCGGGCGATCTCGCCGGTTTCCATCGTGACCTGGTGTTGACCCCAGGTGAAGGTCTTGGTGACTTTGTTGAACAGGCTCATGAGAGTGTCTCCGTTGGGATGGATGTCAAACGCGGCGCACTGGCGGCGGCGGCGTGTGGGGGAGGACAGGGTGCAGTGTGGCGTCGCGGGCGGGATGCCATTCCAGTGAGGTCCGGGGACTCGGGACACCGTTGGAATGACACAGCACTGCCGGTGCGGGCCGGACGGCTTCAGACAAGAAAACGTCCAAAAAACAAAGAGCCTGGGCTGGGGTTGACCAGACAGGCTCTTGTGTTCACCGCTTGATTACTTGCGCAGGCCGAGCTTGGCGATGATCGCGGTGTAACGCTCGGGGGCCTTGCCCTTCAGGTAGTCGAGCAGCTTGCGGCGGCGGCTGACCATGCGCAGCAGGCCACGGCGACCGTGGTGGTCCTTCAAGTGGGTCTTGAAGTGGGGGGTCAGGTCATTGATGCGTGCCGTCAGCAACGCAACTTGAACTTCAGGCGATCCGGTGTCGCCGGTGCCCCGGGCGTTGCTGGCGACGGTCTCGGCCCGGTGGGCTTTGTCTACGGACATGGTGTTTCCTTTGAAAATTGGAACCCGCCATGCCCGCCGACCTCCGCGTTTGTGGAGGACTTCGGTGACGGTTTCCGGTTTATGACTTGCGGTCGCGGGTGAAACCAACCCACGCCGTGCTTGGTTCGAACAGCTGATTCGCTCAGCCAGTCAGGTGGACCTGGATGCGCAAAACCTTCGGATTATAGCCTCAAGGCCTCGCGCAGGCGGGCCACGCCGACCACCAGCCGCGCCGTATCCTGCGAGGCAAAGCACCAGCGCAGCCAGCCTTCGCCCTCGTCGCCAAAAGCCGCGCCTGGTGCCAGCCCCAGGCCGACTTCGGCGACCAGTCGCTTGGCGAAGGCCAACGAGTCGTCCGCGCCAGGCACGCGGAAAAACGCATACATGCCGCCCAGCGGCGTGGCCGACTGCACGCCCGGGATGGCAGCCAACAGCGGGCACAGCGCATCGCGGCCGGCCTTCAGGCGACTGATCAGCTCGGGCACGAAGTCATCGGCCATCGCCAGCGCCGCCAGCCCGCCACGCTGCACAAACACCGGCGCGCAAGAGCTGTTGAACTCGACCAGCTTGCCCACCGCGTCCAGATGCCCGGCCGGCAGCACCAGCCAGCCCAATCGCCAGCCGGTCATCAGAAAGCTCTTGGAAAAGCTGTGCACCACCACCAGCCGGTCGTCGGCTGCGGCGATGTCCAAGAAGCTGGGCGCGGCCCGCTGCGGCAAGCCGGCGGCGTCCCGCCCGAACCAGACCCGGTCATAGACCTCGTCGGCGACGATCCAGGTGCCTGTGCGGCGGCAATGCGCCAGCAGGGTCTGCTGCTCGTCACGGGTCAAGGTCCAGCCGGTGGGATTGTTGGGCGCGTTGAGCAGCAGCACGCGGGTGGCAGGGGTCACCGCTGCGAGCAGGCGCTGCAGGTCCAGCCGCCAGGCGCCCCCCGCATCAGGCGCCAGTGCCACCCGGGTGATGCGCCCACCCAGGATCTCGGGCTGTGCGGGCAGGTTGGGCCAGACCGGCACGACCACCACCACCTCGTCGCCGGCGTTGACCAGCAGCTGCATCGCCGTCATCAAGGCGGTGACGCCCGAGGACGTGACGACGATACGGTCCGGCCCCGGGTCGCCGTGCAGCGCAGCGGTGTAGCCGCGCAAGGCCTCGCGCAACTCGGCCAGGCCCAGGTTGTGGCTGTAGAAAGTCTCGCCCCGCATCAGGGACTCAGCGGCGGCGCGGCGCACCGGCTCGGGCGTGACCTCGTCACTCTCGCCAAACCAGAAGGCCAGCACATCGCTGCGGCCCAGGCCGGCATTGGCCACGTCACGGATCTTGCTGCCGGGCAGCCGGCGGATGGTGTCGCGCATGGGGTGTTGCTCCTCAATCGGGTCGGATCATCCGGCATTCTGCGGGCCGCTCGACCTGGCCGGCCTCGAAACGCCTGACAGTGCGGAAGCCGAAGCCCGAGCCTTCGACCTCGTGCGCGATGCCGGGCGTACCGGCCCGCCCCATCATGCTGACGTAGAGCGGCTGCTGGAACTGGTGGTCCGCCGCGCGCATCCGGCCCTCGTGAAAGCCGGCCAAGTCGCCCAGCCGGGTGGTGTCGAGCTTCAGGCCTTCCAGCGCCAGCGCCACCGCCACCGGCTCGGTGCTGCCGGCCCGCTCCATCGCCTGCACCAGCAGCTCGACCATCGCCTGCATGCGGGCATGCAGATAGTCGTCCCGGGGATCGGGGAAGCGCCGCTGAAAACCGGCCAGCAACGCATCTGCCGCCTTGCCGCCCACATTGGGATGCCATTCGGCCACCGCCAGCACCCGGCCCACCCCGGCTTCGCCCAGCACCGCCGGCACGCCCAGCGCATTGCCGTAGAAGGTGTAAAACTTGGGCGTGCCACCCAGCTCATGCACCGCCTTGACCAGCAGCGTCAGGTCGTTGCCCCAGTTGCCGGTGACCACGGCCTGGGCACCACTGGCCAAAATCTTGGACGCATAGGGCAAAAAATCCTTGACCCGGCCGATAGCGTGCAACTCGTCGCCGACGATGCGGATGTCGGGCCGGCGCGCCGTGATCATGGCGCGAGCCTGGCGGCTGACTTGCTGGCCAAAGTTGTAGTCCTGGCCGATCAAATAGACCTTGGTCAGGCTGCGGTCATCCCGCAACACGTCCATCAGCGCGGCCAGCCGCATGTCGGCATCGGCATCGAAGCGGAAGTGCCAGAAGCTGCAGCGCTCCCGCGTCAGCACCGGGTCAACCGCCGAGTAGTTGAGCAACAGCGCCCGGGCGGATGGCGTGCGCTCGTTGTGCTTGTTCAGCGCATCGAGCAGCACATTGGCGATGGCCGAGCTGTTGCCTTGCAGCACAAAGGAGGTGCGCTGGTCGAGCGCGCTGCGCAGCACCGACAAGGCCTCGTCTGCCGCACCCTTGCTGTCGAAGCGCTGCAAGACCAGCCGACTGAGCGCGCCGGGCAGGCGCACCCCTCCCCGGGCGTTGACGCGCTCCACCGCCCACAGCAAGTTGCGCCAGACCGCTTCGCCGGCATTGCCAAACGGGCCTGACAAGCCTTCGACAAGCGCCAGCGAGATCGGCTCAGCCTGGGCCGATGGTGGCGTGACAGGCGGGGGCGGGGCGACAGCACCGGCCTGGGCACGGGCGGACAGTTGGCCAGCCAGGCCCGCCACAGCGGCGGTGGCGGCGGCAGCCCGCAACAGGCGGCGGCGGTCCAGCGGACGGGGCATCGGGTTTTTGGGCATTCAGGCAAGGCAGTGAGCCCCAGAAAACAAAAAACCGCTGGATCGTCAGCGGCGGCTACGGGTCAACCCTGATTCTAAAAGCCCAGGCGGCGCCGGCTTGGCGGGCTCATGTTGTGCGGCGGGCCGGGATCGGCGTGTCGATCTGGTCCAGCGGCCAGCGCGGCCGCACCTCAAAGCCGTAGTCCCGCGACGCCTGGGCCGCACCGCTTTGCAGACGCATGGCTGCGGCCAGCGCGATCATCGCGCCGTTGTCGGTGCACAAGTCCAGCTCGGGGTAGTGCACCCGAAGGCCGCGCCGGTGCGCAGCGTCGTCGAGTTGCCGGCGCAGCTCGGCATTGGCGCCCACGCCGCCTGAGACCACCAACCGGTCCAACCCGGTTTGCTTGAGTGCGGCCAGCGACTTCTTCACCAGCACCTCGACGATGGCTGCCTGGGTGCTGGCTGCCAGATCGGCCAGTTGCTGCGGCGTGGGCGTTGGTCCCAGCTTGCAGTGCTGGGTCAACACCGCGGTCTTGAGGCCGGCAAACGAGAAGTCCAGGTTGCCGCTGTGCAGCAGCGGTCTGGGCAGTGGGTAGGCGTCCGCCCTGCCCTGTCTGGCCAGTTCGGCCAGCGCCGGCCCGCCCGGATAACCCAGGCCGATCAGCTTGGCGGATTTGTCAAACGCCTCGCCAGCAGCGTCGTCGATCGACTCACCCAGCAGCGCGTAGCGCCCCACCGCGTCCACCCGCATCAGCTGGGTGTGGCCACCTGAGACCAGCAACGCGACAAACGGAAACTCGGGCGGGTCGGCCGATAAAAATGGTGACAGCAGGTGGCCCTCCAGGTGGTGCACACCCAGCACCGGCTTGCCCAGCGCGGCGGCCAGCGCGCAGGCCACGCCCGCGCCCACCAGCAGTGCGCCGGCCAGGCCCGGGCCGCGGGTAAAGGCCACCACATCGACCTCGGCCAGCGCGCTGCCGGCAGCCGCCAGCACCTCGCGCGTCAAGGGCAACGCACGGCGGATGTGGTCGCGTGAGGCCAGCTCGGGCACCACCCCGCCGTAGGCCGCATGCATCTGCACCTGGCTGTACAGCGCATGGGCACGCAGCAGCGGCACGCCGACCCGCCGGGTGCTGACCAGCGCCACACCGGTTTCGTCGCAAGAAGACTCAAAACCCAGTACGTTCATCGGCCGGCAGTGTAGGGGCGGCCCCCTCAGCACAAACCCGGCGCGGACCGGAGGCAGCGCCCCGCCGCTTCGGCCGCGACCATCGGCAAGAACTTGAGGGTGGACATCCCGCGGCCGCGCAACCGGGTGGAACTGGCCGAGGTTTCGCGCTACGTGCACCGCCGCAAGGCGGTGCTGGACTTCGTCTACACCCGGCACGGCCACGTCGTGCCGGCGGCTTTAGCGGGTGTTGAGCGGGCGGCGCGGGCCAGGCCGGCCCCGCCTGGCCGGGCGCCACAGCGCAGGTCACCGCTGCGACAAGCCTGGCAGCGGGCGCTGGCCACAATCCGCCGCATGGGAACCCTCTACCTCGTGCGCCATGGCCAAGCCTCGTTTGGCAGCGACAACTACGACCAGCTCAGCCCCTTGGGCGTGCGCCAGTGCAAGCGACTGGGCGAGTACTTTGCCAGCAAGGGCCGGCGCTTTGACGCCGTGATCACCGGCACGCTGGTGCGCCAGACCCAGAGCCTCGACGCCATTGCAGTCGGTCTGGGCGGCCGCCGAGCCACGCCCTTGCCCACCACCTTGCAACTGCCCGGCCTGAACGAATACGACAGCCACGCCGTGATCGCTGCCGTGCACCCCGAGCCGCTGGCACGGCCCGACACACCGGCGCTGTACAAGCACCACTTCGGCCTGCTGCGCAAGGGCCTGGCGTCCTGGATGGCCGGCAGCACCCAGCCGGCGGGCATGCCCAGCTACGCCGAGTTTGTGGCGGGCATACGAGACGCGCTGGACCGGGTACGCAGCAGCGACCACGGCGATGTGCTGATGGTCAGCAGCGGCGGGCCCATCTCCACCGCCGTGGGCCAGGTGCTGGGTACCGCCCCCGAGGTCACGATCGAGCTGAACATGCGCATCCGCAACAGCGCCGTCACCGAGTTTGTGTTCAACCCCAAGCGCCACATGTTGCTAAGCTACAACGTGCTGCCGCACTTGGACACAGCGGCGTATGCGGACTGGGTGACTTACGCCTGAACCTGACGCGTCGAGCGATCGGAATCGGCTCGTTGCTGACCTTCGTTTTTACGCCTGCGACTTGCCGTTCGTGGGTGAGGTGCGACCGCACCGCGCCGGGCTGGCGTGCCCCGCTCCGTGTCATTCCGGGCCGGAAAAGCACCGGCCCTCCCTTCTTTACCTGCGCGGGACACGCCAG
>JBBRZR010000330.1:0-5808 GCA_038236495.1 Burkholderiales bacterium | reverse complement strand
GCGCATCGGCGCGTCGGCCAGTTTTTTGCTGCGCGAGGCCGACGGCGGTCCACCCGCCGCCGCGGTGCGGCTGGACGATGGCCGAACCCTGTGGTTGGCGCGCCGCATGATGCGGCGTCCCGGCGCTGGCGGCCCACCGCACGACGAGATGATGGGGCGCGACGTGACGGGGCGCGACGTGACGGGGCATGACGTCACGGGACGTGATGTGACGGGGCGCGACGGTATCGAGCGCGCCGACCACGGCCCACCCGCGCTGCGTGCATCGCGCGGACCGTTGCTGGGCGACCAGGTCCCCGGGCCGGCACTGGGCGACCGAACACGCGCCTCATCGCTAAGGGCGATGCTGCCGTTTCCGCCGCCACTGTCCGCCATGCCCTTCGGCCTGCCGCAGGCGGTTGCGCCGTTGATCCTGGTGGCGATGCTGTTTGTGGCCGTGGCGGCCGGTGCCTACCCGGTGGTGCGCCGCCTGACACGCCGGCTGGAGCAACTCAAGCACGGCGTCGAGGCCTTCGGCGCCGGCGACTTGGCCCAGCGTGTGGACGCCTCGGGCCGGGACGAGGTGGCCGCGGTGGCCGCCACGTTCAACCAGGCGGCCGGGCGTATCGAGTCGCTGGTGCGCAGCCACCAGACCCTGCTGGCCAACGCCAGCCACGAGCTGCGCTCACCGCTGGCCCGGCTGAAGATGGCGGTGGCCCTGTATGCCGACACGCCGGCCGGCCCGTCCGATGCGCGACTGGGCCGCTTGCGTCGCGAGATCGACACCAACGTGGCCGAACTCGATGCACTGGTCGAGGAGGTGCTGCTGGCCAGCCGGCTGGACGCCGGTCCGGCGCTGGGCACTGGAGACCCGATCGACCTGCTGGGCCTGGCGGCCGAAGAGGCGGCGCGGGTGGATGCCGAGGTCGAGGCCCCCGGCGAGCCCGCAGACTGGCGCGTGGCCGGCAGTGACCGTTTGCTGCGCCGTGCACTGCGCAACCTGCTGGAAAACGCCCGCCGATACGGCGATGGCACGATCAGCGTGCAGATGTCCCAGGCGTCTCCCGGCGGTCTGCAGCTGCGGGTCTGCGACCGGGGTGCCGGTGTGCCGGCAGATTTGCGAGAGCGCATCTTCGAGCCCTATTTCCGTCTGCCCGGCCATGCCGAGCGCGAGGGCGGTGTCGGCCTGGGCCTGAGCCTGGTGCGCCAAATTGCGCAGCGCCACGGCGGCAGTGTGCACTGCGAGGCGCGCGAGGGTGGTGGCAGCTGCTTTGTGTTGCGGCTGCCGGCGCTGCTGTCCGCCGGCCCGGCCACCGACACCTTGCCGGTCAAGGCCGCCGTCAAGCCGCCAACGGCCTGACCGGGCTGTCGCGCTGCTGCGCCAGCACCCAGGCCAGCAAGGCCGTGAGCAGCACGGCCGCCACCGTCAAGCCGGTGGTCGAGGCGATCCAGAACCCCCGTGCACCTTGCCAACTGGCCGGCAGCCGGTCACCCAGGCGGAACGCCAGTGTGTAGCCGCCGCCCAGGCCCACACCCCAGAGCGCACCCACAAAGATCAGCATCGGCACGGTGGCGATGCGCCAGGCCCGCAACACAAAGGCGGCCATGGTCTGCGCCGCATCGGCGGCGTGGAACAGCGCCACCCAGGCCAGCAGCGGCAAGGCTGCCGCCAGCACGGCCGGGTTGTCGGTGTAGAGCTGCAGCACCTGCAGCCTTGCGGCAAACACCGCGGTGCCCACCACCAGGGCCAGGCCCAGGGCAAATTGCATGCCGTGCCAGCCCAGCCGGCGTGCGTCCTTCAAGTCGCCCGCGCCGATGCGCTGGGCCACCAGCGTGCCGGTGGCGTTGGACAAGCCCAGCGGCATCATGAACAGCAGTGACACCAGGTTGGTTGCGATCTGGTGCCCGGCCACCGCGGTTTCACCCAGCCGCGAGATGAAGATCGCCATGAAGGCAAAGCCCGTCACCTCGACCAGGATCGTCAGCCCCATCGGCAGACCCAGGCGCAGCATCGCCAAGATCGCGGCGGGGTGGGGCGCACGCTGGCCGGGCGCAGTCAGGGCAAAGCGGTCGTAAAACGGATCGCGCCACAGCACCAGCACGGCAATCAGCAACTGCACCCACATCGCCACCAGCGTGGAGATGCCGCAGCCCACCACACCCATCGCCGGCAGGCCCCATGCGGGCAGGCCGGACACCAGCGCCATCGACAGCGGCACCTTGATGGCCAGCCCGAGCAGCTGCAACACCATCACCGCCTTGGGCCGGGACACCGCCACGTTGAAGCCCCGGAACACCGTGAACACCAGCGAGGCCGGCAGCGCAAAGGCCAGCCCCAGCAAGAAGCCGCGCACCTTCTCGGCCACCGCCGGGCTGACCTGCGCCAGCGACAGGAACGGCCCCGGCAACACCAGCAGCACGCTGCCCAGCAGGCTCAGCGCCAGCGCCACCCACAGCGCCTGCCAAGCTTGGTGGCCGGCCTCGTGAAGACGTTTGGCGCCAAACAGCTGGCCGACGATCGGGCTGACCGCCAGCACCATGCCCATCAGGCCGATGAACACGGTGATGTAGGTGGCGCCACCCACCGCCAGCGCCGCCAGGTCGGTGGGCGAGTGGCGCGCGACCAGCACGGTGTCGACCGTGCCGAAGCCCAGCACCGCCACCTGGCCGACAAACACCGGCCAGGCCAGCGGCACGATGCGCCGCACGCTGGCGCTCAAGTCCGCCATCATCCGCGCCCAGTGCCGGGCGCGGCGCCCACGCGCGGCTGTGGGCTGGCGCCGGCCTGCGCATCGGCAGTGCCGCGGGCACGTTCGGCGTACCGGTTGAAACGCCAGGCCGTGCCCTCCTGGGTGATGCGCCGCCAGACGACGCGCTTTTCGGCCGGGCTCAGGCGCGGCCAGTGCTGCACCTCGTCCTCGGTGCGGCCGCAGCCTTTGCACAAGGCATCGCCCTGGGCGGTGGAGCAGATGGCGATGCACGGCGCATCGGGGGTCTGGGCGTACCAGGCCAGCCAGGCGGCGTGGGCGGCCGCGGGCAGGGTTGTCTCGTCGGCCAGCGGCTCCCGGTAGTAGACCAGCAGGGCGTAGACCTCGGCCAGCGCCAGAACCTCGGCACAGGCGGTGATGCCGTCGGGTGACGGTGAGCGATCGCGCCACCAGTTGATGGCCGATTCGATATCGACGATGTGGATGCCGGCCATGGGCAGTGCTTTCAGGGGCGGCGCCGGGCAGCAAAGCGCAGGCCGTGACGCAAACGGGCGGCCAGCATAGCGCCTCCGTGTCAGCGTGCCCGCGCGCTGCCCAGGCATACTTTGCCCATGGTCTTTTCTCGCGCACAATTTGCCCTGCCGCCCGCAGCCTTTGCCCGGTGGTGGCCGTCGCTTCAGCGGGCGGGGCGGCTGCTGGCGCTGGGCGCGGGGCTGCTGTTGCCGATGGCCGCGCCGCCGGTGCGCGCCGGTGAATTCAGCGACGAGTTCGACCGCCAGCGCTTCAAGGATGGGCTGGTCCACGAGATCGCCTTCCGCGAGGCGGCGCTGCACGTGGCCTGGGGTGCCGAGCCGTTGTGCGACGACACCACCGAGATCGAGCCGCTGGTGCTGTGGTCGGTGCGCTCGATGCTGAAGTCGCTCTCGGCCCATGAGCAGGGCTTGTTCAAGCAGGCCACCGGCATGGACGAGCACTGGCGCATCGCCTGGCTCGACGAGAGCGCGCCCGACGAGCTCAAGCTGGGCCAGCGTGTGCTGGCGGTCAACAAACGTCTGCTGCCAGCGCCCGGCACCAAGATCGAGATCACCGCGGTGCTGCGCGGCGGGTCGGCGATGTCGGTCGACGACCAGGCTTTCTGGACCGTGATGCACCAGGCCCGCGAGGAGGCCAATGCCAACTCGGCAATGACGCTGACCTTGGAAGATGGCCGCGACATCAAGGTCAGCACCCAGACCGGCTGTGCCGGCACGGTCACCGCGACGGCCTTCGACAACGAGCCGCAGAACTTTCTGCGCCAGGACGGCCGGCGCAGCAAGATCCCGGGCAACGCGATGCTGGAGGCGCGCAGTGCGGACGAGCGCCGCTGGCTGGCGGCCTTCGGCACCTACTTCCTGGCCAGCGAGGGGTCGATCCTGCGCCAGCGCTCGTCCGACAGCACCGCCAGCGCTTTTCTGATCGGCAAGGTGTTGTCGGTGGCGGTGCCGGGTGCCGGCACGTTGCTGGCGGCGATGGAGGCGTCCACCCAGCGCACGATCCAGGTCGACGGCTTGGTGGGCGGTGCCGACCTGTTTGCCAACGAGGTGGTGATGGCGATGGGTGGCGACCCGTCGGTCGGGCTCAAGCTGTCGGACCGGCTGCGGGCCAAGGGCATCGCCGCCGATGTGCTGGTGATGAGCGAGTTCCGCCGCTCCAGCGTCGAGTTCCACTTGCGTCAGTTGCAGGAGATTGCGCAGGCCCGGCGCAAGGCCGATCTGGCGGCTGAAGCGGCCGAGGCCGACAAGGGCGCGGCGGTGGCGGTGCCGTCGGTCAAACGCTGACCCAGCGCTGGCCTGGCCGCCCGGAGAAGGGCGGTTGCCGCCGGTCGGGGGTCGGTTGCCGGTAGTGCGTAAGGCTTGGGCGCCAGGTCCGACCAATCTGCCATGACGACCCTACCCAAGCTGCCCTTGCCCGCCTGCGCGCCGCGCCATGGTGCTTCGATGACTGCCCGGCTTGCCAAAGCCGCCTTGATGGCGGTGCCAAACCGGGTGCGCGACGGTTTGCCCCGGCGTTGCGCCGCAGTGGTGGCGCCGCTGGTCGGATTGATGGTGGCGTTGCCCGCCTGGGCGCAAGCCGGACCGGCGGTGTCCGCGTGTCAGGCAAGGTCCGCAGCACGCCAGCTGCAACTGGTCGAGCTCTACACCTCGGAAGGTTGCAATTCCTGCCCGCCGGCCGACCGTTGGCTGTCGAGCCTCAAGGCCCGGCCGGATGTGCTGGCCGCGGCCTTTCATGTCGACTACTGGGATCGTCTGGGTTGGGTAGACCGCTTTGGCAGCGCCGGCCACACCGAACGGCAGGCCGAGCAGCAACGCAGCTCGGGGGCCCGGTTCAGCTACACGCCCCAGGTTTTGGTGAACGGCCGCGACTGGCGGGGCTGGCCCACGCTGCCCGTGCTGGACAGCCCGGCGCTGGTGCAGATCACGCTGCAGCGCCTGGACGGCCGCCAGGTCAGCGTGGACGTGGCGGCGCAACGCGGCGCACCGGCCCGACTGGGCCTGTGGTGGGCGATGCTGGAGGACCAGCACAGCTCGGCGGTGGCGGCCGGTGAAAACCAAGGTGTGACTTTGCGCCACGACCACGTGGTGCGGCAGTACACGCCGGTCGCCACCTGGGGCTCGGCGGACAGTCCGTCGCGGTCGATTCGCGTTGACGCGCCCCACAACGGCGAAGCCGGGCACAAGGCCCGGCTTCTGGTGGTGGTGACGGATGCCGCCACCGGTTCGCCGCTGCAGGCGGTTCAGCTGGATTGCTGAGCGGCGTCAGTACGCCAGCTGATCCAAACCAGCCGCCTGTCGGCGGCGATCGCGCGGGCTCAAGCGCTTGCCCGCAAGCATGCGGGCAGAGCCTTCGCCAGCCATGAATCGCCTTTCGGCGATTCATGCGCGGGCTCAGCGCGGACCGCGCTTGGGGCCGAAGCCGGGCTTCGCACCAAAGGCAGGGCGGACCGGGCGGTCACCGCCGCCAAAGCCTTCACGCGCCGGACGGTCGCCGCCGCCAAAACTGCCGGGGCCGCCGGCACCGCCAGCACCACGCGGCGCCTGGCTGCGGCTGTCGTTGCGGAAACCACCTTCACGGAAGCCACCTT
>JBBRZR010000329.1:0-5811 GCA_038236495.1 Burkholderiales bacterium | reverse complement strand
CAGCCCTGGCGCTGATGCCGACGGCCTGGGTGCGCCCGCTGTTGACCAACGCGGTGCAGCAGATCCGCGACCAGCTGGAACGCTGAGCGGGGGCGCTTGGCGTCGCAGGGCCTCGGCGGCGGGCCGGTTGCGCTGCACAATTGTTGCGCTGCACAATCACCCCATGCGCACAGTGCTGCTGGACCGCCACCAGACCGGGGGCGAGGAAATTGCCAACACCATCAGCCACGGCCTGGGTGCGGCCCTGGCGATTGCCGCGCTGCCGCTGCTGGTCTGGCGCGCGGCCGGGCTGGGCACGGCAACCGACGTGGTGGCGGCCAGTGTGTTTGCCAGCTCCATGGTGCTGCTGTACGGCATCTCGGCGCTGTACCACGCGCTGCCGCAGGGCCGGGCCAAGGTCTGGCTGAACCGGCTGGACCACGCCGCGATTTATGTCTTCATCGCCGGCAGCTACACCCCGTTCACGCTGGGCGTGCTGCGCGGCGGCTGGGGCTGGACACTGTTTTGCATCGTCTGGTCGGTGGCGGCCTTTGGCGTCACTGTCAAGCTGCTGAACCGGCTGAAGCACCCGCTGGTGTCCACCGGCTTGTACCTGGCGATGGGCTGGGTGGCGGTGGTGGCCGCCGCCCCGCTGGTGGCGCGCATGCCGGTGGCCGGGCTGGTCTGGCTGGTGGTCGGCGGGCTGAGCTACACGCTGGGCGCGGTGGTGTTCTTGCTGGACAACCGCATCCGCTATGCGCACTTTGTGTGGCATTTGTTGGTGCTGGGCGGCAGCGTCTGCCACTTCTTTGCGGCGTTCTGGTACGCCTACGGCTGAGGCGGGCGGCGTCAGCCCAGGCTGTCTGGAGGGTTCAGGCGCGTGGACATTCGGTTCACGGCGCAGCTCAGCTCGGGCAGGTCCTGTTCGACGACCAACCAGACCGCTGCAAGGTCAACACCCAGGTAGCCCTGCACGATCACATTGCGAAACCCGGAAAGTTCGCGCCAGGGAACCTGGACTTCAGTCGCCTTGATCTCGTCTGACAGGCGCTGGCTTGATTAGGCCAGGGTCTGCAAGTTGCGAATCACTGCATCCTGCACCAGGCGGGATGCGTCGAAGCGAGCACGTTCACCACCCGCGTAGTCGTGGATGCGCTCCAGGCACTCGCGCATGTGTGCCAGCAGCACGCGGTCGGCCATGGGCCCCGGCGTCACAGCGCCACAGCGTCTGCTAACACGCGTTCGCGCAGGGCTGGATGCAGGCTCGCCTCGGTCACCACGTCCACCCGGCGGCCCAGCAAGTCCTGGGCGTCCACCAGCAGCCCGCCCAGGGCCAGCGCACTGATCCCCGGCAGCAGCGTCACCAGCAGGTCAACATCACTGTCGTCCCGTCCATCACCGCGGCTCATCGAACCAAACACCCGAACACCCGTCACACCCCGCCGCTTGGCCAGCGCGAGCAGTCCGGTGCGGTGGGTTTCGATCAGCGGGTGCATGGTGCTGAGTTTAGCCATGCCCCGCTCCCCGCGCGTTGTGGCCCGGCGCGGTGTGTAGCGGTAAAGCCGTCCGACATCGGGTGCCCCGCAGCCAGCTCAGCTCAGCCCAGCCCGTCCGACGGCCGCCGCAGCGCCTTGTCGAAGGGGTTGATCTGGCCGGCCAGCGCCTGCGCCTCTCGCTGCAGCAAGGCCACCACCACCGGCAGCCGCTCGGTGTTGAGCCGCTCGGTCAGCGTGCCGACACTGAGCGCGGCCACCACCCGGCGGTTGCCGTCGAACACCGGCACCGCCACGCCGGCCATGCCGTCGATCAGGCCTGAGTTGGCGTTGGCAAAACCCTGGACGCGCACCCGAGCCGCCTCGGTGCGCAGGTAAACCTCATCCACCGCGCCCAGGTTGCGGATGCGGGGCAGGTTGTAGCGCATCACCTCGTCGGCCTCGGCCTGGTGCAGGTGCGCCAGGATCGCCATCGCGCCCTGGCCCACGCCCAGCGGCACCCGGCCGCCGATATCGCCGGTGAAGCTGCGGATCGGAAACGGCCCCTCCCAGCGGTCCAGGCAGACCGCATCGAAGCCGCTGCGCACCAGCAAGAACACGCTGTCGCCCAGCGCCGCGCCCAGCCGCAGCAAGGCCGGGCGGCAGCGATCGCGCAGGCCGCCGGCATCCCCGGCACTGGCGGCCAGCGTGAAGAAGCCCAGGCTCAGGCGGTAGCGCTTGCCCTGGACCGGCTGCTCGACCAGGCCTTCGGTGATCAGCTGCTGCAGCAGGCGGTGGGTGGTGGCCTGGGTGTAGCCCAGCGCCTGGCACAACTCCGAGACCCGCAGCCCCTCGCCGGTGCCGCGCGCCAGGGCCTTGAGGATCTCGACCGCGCGGTGGAGGCTGGAAACCGAGGCTTCATCCGACGACATGATCCGTTCCAAGAGATTATTTGCAGCCATCGTACCCAGTATTTCCACTTGGCGGAATGAATGAGTCATACCTTCTGATCCGTGGGTTTTCTGTCTTGACGCTGGAACAAAGCTTGCATGACACTGCCGGCAACCGGGGAGCCGCGGGCATGTCGTTCTTGGTCTTGGAAGGTCTGACGAAGGTCTATGGCGACGTGCTCGCGCTGGCCGACTTCGACCTGTCGGTGGCGCAAGGCGAGTTCATCTGCCTGCTGGGCCCGTCGGGCTGCGGCAAGACCACCACCCTGCAGGCGCTGGCCGGGTTTGTGCCGCTGACCCGCGGCCGCATCACGCTGGCCGGGCGCGACATCACCCCGCTGGCGGCCAACCAGCGTGGCCTGGGCATCGTGTTCCAGAGCTACGCGCTGTTTCCGCACCTGACGGTGGCGCAGAACATCGCCTTCGGACTGGAGATGCGCAAGGTGGCGCCCGCTGAGCGTCAGGCCCGGGTGGGCCGCATGCTGGAGCTGGTGCACCTGGACGGTCTGGCGCAGCGCTACCCGCGCGAGCTGTCGGGCGGCCAACGCCAGCGGGTGGCGGTGGCGCGCGCGCTGGTGATCGAGCCCCCGGTGCTGCTGCTGGACGAGCCGCTGTCCAACCTGGACGCGCAGCTGCGCGAAGCGATGCAGTTCGAGCTGCGCCGCATCCAGCGCAAGCTGGGCACGACCACGCTGATGGTCACGCACGACCAGGCCGAGGCGCTGTCGATCAGCGACCGGGTGGTGGTGATGGAGGCCGGCCGCGCCACCCAGATCGACGCGCCCTGGCGGCTGTACGAGCACCCGCAGACCGAGTTCATCTCGGGCTTTGTCGGCAAGACCAACCTGTTGCCGGGGGTGCTGCGGCGCGCTGGCGGCGGCGCGGGGGCGGGTGCGGAGGTCGACCTGGCAGCTGGCCAGCGTTTGGCCGTCGATCCCGGCGACTTCAAGCATGGCGCATCGGTGCTGGTCTGCCTGCGGCCCGAGAAGCTGTTTTTGGTGCCGCCGGGCACCGGGCCGGGCCGGCTGGCGGTGTGCATCGAAGAGCGCTTTTTTCTGGGCAGCCAGTGGCTGTACCGGCTGAGCAGCCCACTCGGTGATCTGGAGCTGACCTGCGCCAACGACGGCAGCCCGCCCTGGCCCGAGCAGACCCAGCTGGGCCTGACCTGGGCCGACGAGGT
Source organism: Burkholderiales bacterium (assembly GCA_038236495.1). GTDB lineage: Bacteria > Pseudomonadota > Gammaproteobacteria > Burkholderiales > Burkholderiaceae_C > Pseudaquabacterium. The sequence continues at coordinate 2,230 of JBBRZR010000329.1, read as the reverse complement.
GGCCCGGTTGGTCGCGCCCCGGCCTGCAGCACAGACGTCGCCATGAGCACCGCCGCCGCCCTGCCCGCTGCCGCCGCGCCGCACCCCAACGCCGACCGCCTCACGCCCTACGCATTGGCGCTGCCGGCCGCGGTGCTGTTCGGCCTGCTGGTGCTGCTGCCGCTGGGGCTGACCGCCGCGCTGTCTCTCCAGCAGTACAGCGCCGAGCTGGGGCTGCAAAACACGCTGACGCTGGCGTCCTACGCCCAGGTGCTGGGCGATACGTACTACCTGGAGATCTTCTGGCGCACCGGCTGGGTGGCCGCGCTGGTGACCGGGCTGTGCATGCTGATCGGCGCGCCCGAGGCCGTCATCCTGAGCCGCATGCAAGCGCCCTGGCGCTCCATCTGCCTGCTGGTGATCCTGGCGCCGCTGCTGGTCTCGGTGGTGGTGCGGGCCTTCGGCTGGAGCCTGGTGCTGGGGCCGGGCGGCTTTGTCAACCAGCTGTTCGAGTGGGTCGGCATCGGCCGCCAGAAGATGCTCTACACCCCGATCGCGGTGGTGGTGGCGCTGGTGCATGTGATGCTGCCGTTCATGGTGATCCCGGTCTGGACCGCGCTGCACAAGCTCGACCCGCAGGTCGAAAACGCGGCGCTGTCGCTGGGTGCCTCGCCGGCCACGGTGCTGCGCCGCATCCTGCTGCCGCAGATCACGCCGGGACTGCTGTCGGGCGGGCTGATCGTGTTTGCGCTCAGTGCCAGCGCGCTGGCCATCCCCGGCCTGCTGGGCGGACGGCGCCTGAAGATGGTCGCCACCCTGATCTACGACGAGTACCTGCACGAGCTGAACTGGCCGCTGGGCGCCGCGCTGGCGCTGGTGTTGCTGGGCATCAACCTGGCGGTGATGCTGAGCTACAACGCGGTGCTCGAAGGTGGCTACAAGAAGCGGCTGGGCTGACGGCCGGTGCAACCGCCAGCCGCAAATCGCCAATCTCCAATCGCCAGCCAACCGACCCGTCATCGCAATCACCATGCAACGCAACAGCCCGATCGCCCTCACCTTCCACCTGATGGTCACGGCCTTCATGCTGGCGCCGCTGGTGGTCGTCTGCCTGGTCGCCTTCACGCCAGAGAACACCTTGTCGGTGCCCTGGGGGGTCTATTCGCTGCGCTGGTTCCGGGCGGTGTTTGAGCATGGCGACCTGGTGCAGTCGTTCTGGAACAGCCTGGGCGTGGCGGCGGTGGCGGCCACTGTGGCGGTGGCACTGGCCGTGCCAGCGGGCATGGCGATCGCGCGGCACGAGTTTCGCGGGCGCAACGCGCTCAACGCGCTGCTGATGTCGCCGCTGATCGTGCCGCATCTGGTGCTGGGCGTGGCCCTGCTGCGGCTGTTTGCGCTGATCGGCAGCCGAGGCTCGTCGGCCTGGCTGACGGCCGCGCATGTGGTGGTGATCACGCCCTACGCGCTGCGGCTGGTGGTGGCCGCACTCACCGGGCTGGACCGCAGCATCGAGCAGGCCGCGCTGTCGCTGGGCGCCAGCCGGGCGACGGTGTTTTTGCGCATCACCGCGCCGCTGATGCTGCCGGGCATCACCGGCGGCTGGCTGCTGGCCTTCATCAACAGCTTCGACGAGGTGACGATGTCGATCTTTATCACCTCACCGCAGACGGTGACCTTGCCGGTGCGCATGTACACCATCGCCACCGAATCGGTGGACCCGATGATGGCGGCGGTGTCTGCCTTGATCGTCGGCATGACCGCGGTGGTGATGTTGGTGCTGGACCGGCTGTACGGGTTGGACAAGATTCTGGTGGGCCAGCGGTGAGCGGCCTGTTGCAGCGCTTGCCACCCGCCGCCGGCGCCACCGCGCGTGCCACGCTGCAGTTTGTGCTGGACGGCCGGCCGTGCACCGGTTTGCAGGGCGACACCGTGTTGACCGCCGTGCTGACCCAGACTGCGCAGTTGCGCCAAAGTGAGCCCAGTGGCGCCGCGCGCGCCGGCTTTTGCCTGATGGGTGCCTGCCAGGACTGCTGGGTGCTGACCGAAGACGGCCAACGCCTGCGCGCCTGCAGCACGCTGCTGGTGCACGGCATGCGGCTGCTGACGGGCAAAGCGCCATGAGCCCGCACGGCCGCTCTGAACGGCGAAACACCGCAGCGCGCAGCGCCAAGGTTTCCCGATGAGCGACCCCATCGTCATCGTCGGTGCCGGCCCAGCCGGGCTGCGCGCCGCCGAGCAGCTGGTGCGCGCT